>JANQMF010000031.1 GCA_028280225.1 Pseudomonadales bacterium
GATTTTTCTGGCCGCGCAGGGTGCGATAGCGGCTGCCCGCGGGACTGTCCAGCATCATAAAACAGTCGATCATATGCTCCAGCACCTTGGGTCCGGCCAAGCCACCTTCCTTGGTGATATGTCCCACCAGGACAACAACGGTATTAGTTTGTTTGGCCAGGCGGGTAAAATAGGCTGCGGTTTCGCGAACCTGGGTGACCGACCCCGGCGTGGAGTCAATCCCCTCCATCTGCAGAACCTGCACAGAGTCCAGGACCACCACATCAGGCTTCAGGGTTTCGATGTGTCCGCCAATCACCTCAGCCCGGGTTTCGCTGGCCACATCCAAACCATCCAGGGGTAATTCCAGCCGTTTTGCCCGCATGGCCAACTGCTGCAGGGATTCTTCCCCGGTCACATACATGACCCCCCGCTGTTGGGCCAGGCCGGTACACATCTGCAACAACAGCGTGCTTTTGCCCGCACCGGGGTCGCCGCCGATCAACACCACCGAACCGGGCACCAAACCGCCACCCAACACCCGGTCGAGCTCCGTCAGCCCGGTGCCGATTCTGTGCGCTTCTTCCGCCTCAACGTCCACCAGTTTTTTGATTTGGGCGTTGGTACCGGCAAACCCCACCCGGGCTTCGGGTATGGGCCCAACACTCACCCGGGAGAGGGTATTCCACTGGGCGCAGACACTGCACTGGCCTTGCCATTTGGCATGCTCAGCACCACAGTCACCACACACATAGGCGGACTTTGTTTTGGCTTTGGCCATAAGGGAAACTACTCGCGGTCTACGTATTCACTGTAAATATCAGGCGCCAGGTTATCGAACTTGGTGAGTTTGCCGGTAAAGGACAGCCGCACCTTACCAATGGGGCCATTCCGCTGTTTGCCGATAATAATTTCCGCCGTGCCTTTATCTTCACTGTCTTCGTTGTAAACCTCGTCCCGGTAGATAAACAAAATGACATCCGCATCCTGTTCGATGGCCCCGGACTCCCGTAAGTCTGACATCAGCGGACGTTTGTCCGGCCGTTGTTCCAAGGCCCTGTTCAACTGGGAAAGCGCAATCACCGGACAGCGCATTTCCTTGGCCAGGGCTTTTAACGAACGGGAAATTTCGGATATTTCGCCCGCGCGGGATTCAGCTTTGTCGGCGGTACGCATAAGCTGGAGATAGTCCACCACAATCAGGTCCAGGCCACCGGCTTCCCGGGCTACTCTCCTGGCCCGTGAACGCACATCTCCCGGGGTCAGGGCGGGGGTGTCGTCGACATACAGACGTTTATCTCGAAGCTGGCTGACCGCACCGGTAAAGCGGGTCCAGTCATCGTCCTGCAACTCACCGGTACGCAGCCGGGTTTGATCGATGCGGCCCAGACTGGACAGCATGCGCATGACAATTTGTTCGGACGGCATTTCCATGCTGAAGACCAAAACGGCACAGCCGGACATGGCGGCATGTTCCACCATGTTGACGGCAAAAGCGGTTTTGCCCATTGAAGGGCGGGCCGCCACAATAACAAGGTCTGAGGATTGCAGGCCGGCGGTTTTTTTGTCCAGGTCTGTAAAGCCGGTTTCTACGCCGGTGATGGCACCCTTGGCGTTGTATAGAAATTCCACTTTTTCGACCGCCTTGGATAACAGCGGTGCAACTTTCTCCGGCCCCCCTTCCTTGGCGCGGTTCTCCGCAATCTCAAATACCGACTGTTCCGCCAATTCCACTAAGGCGTCGCTGTCTTTGCCTTCCGGGGTGAACACGGCGTCCGATATCTTGTTAGCCGCACCAACAAGCTGGCGCATGATGGAACGTTCGCGGACAATTTTGCCGTAAGCTATAACATTGCTTGTACCCAGGGTTGCCTCGGTAATTTCAGCCAGGTAGGTGACGTCCCCGGCCTTGTCCAACTGGCCCAGCGAGCGCAGCTTTTCCGACACCGTCACCGCGTCCAGGGGTTCATCGTTGTTGGCCAGGCTCATCATGGCTTCGAAAATGATCTGATGCCGGGTTTGGTAGAAGTCGTTGCCGGAACAGACCTCAACCAGGTCAAACCACGCCTCGTTGTTAAGCATTAAACCGCCCAGCACAGATTGCTCTGCCTCAATGGAATGTGGCGGTACCTTGAGATTTACCGGCGGGTTGTCAGGGACGTACTCGGACATATCAAGCTGAAAGGTTTGGGAACAACAGGTTCCCTAATAGCCGGGCTATTTGCAAGGCACAAGCCTGTGTAAATCCTGTGCGAAAAAGCCCGGTAACCGCTAACGTTGGGGTCAGACCCCAGCGTAACCGGTTTCTGCGTCTGCGCATCAACGGCGTACATACCAATGGCACACCCACATAGACCGTTTACGGAAGAATTCGCTAACGCTGGGGTCTGACCCCAACGTTAGCGGATTATTGAGAGGGGTTATTCCGGGACAACGTGAACTTGGATGTCAACGGAGACATCGGAATGAAATTGCAGGCCAATGCTGTACTCGCCGGCAATGCGGATTACCCCTTCGGGCATGCGAACCTCTGAGCGGGCCACCTCTGTGCCTTCTTCGGTCAGGGCGCTGGCAATGTCCTGAGTACCCACGGAGCCGTACAGCCGGCCTTCTTCACCGGTTTTTACCACCAGGGTCAGGGTGTAGTCTTCCAGCTTGGCTGCCCGCGCCTGGGCAACAGACAATTTGTCGCTGGCAGCTTTTTCCAGTTCTGCCCGGCGTCCTTCAAACACAGAACGGTTGGCTTCGTTCGCCTGTACCGCCTTGCCTTGAGGAATCAGGAAATTTCGCGCAAAGCCGGGTTTAACCACAACCTCGTCACCCAAATCACCCAGATTATTCAGCCGTTCTAATAATATGACGTTCATAAACTATCCCCGCCTACTTGTGCTGGTCGGTGTACGGCAGCAGTGCCAGGTAACGTGCACGCTTAATTTCCCTGGCCAGTGTACGTTGGAACCGTGCTGATGTTCCGGTAATCCGGCTCGGCACAATCTTTCCCGTTTCACCAACAAACTGGCGCAGTGTGTCCAGATCTTTATAGTCTATTTCAGCCTCTTGTTTGGCCTGCTGTAAACGACGTCTGCTCATTCCGCTTGCTCCTCCGCACCAGCTTCGGCATCAGCGGATGCCTCGGTCTCAGTTTCCTTAGCACCGCCGCTTTCTGCCTCGTTGGCATTTTCGCTGGCGCGCGCCGCGTATTCTTCTTCCCGGCGCCGATCGCGTTCCCGTTCTTTCTCCTGATCCCGCAACTCTTCTTCGTAGATCTTGGAATTGCCGGTTTCCGGCCCATCCCGGCGAATCAGCATGCTGCGTATCACCGCATCGTTAAAACGAAAAGCACTTTCCAGTTCGTCCAGCGTGCCTTGATCAACCTCAATGTTGAACAATATATAGTGGGCTTTGTGGATCTTTGAGATGGGAAAAGCCAGTTGGCGGCGACCCCAGTCTTCCGTTCGATGAATTTTGCCTTGACCGCGTTCGATCATGGCATGGTAGCGCTCGATCATTCCGGGCACCTGATCACTTTGATCCGGGTGCACAAGGAAGACGACTTCGTAGTGTCGCATGACATCTCCTTATGGTTCACATCAGCAAGCTGACGTTCACCTCCGCAGCAGTTTGCGTGAGGTAAGGTTTAATTGGGGGCGCGATTGTAGGCCCAGACTACGCCCGGTGCAACCGTTAACGGCGTTGCAAGCGCTGCCGCACCACTTCGTACAACAGCACACCAGCGGCCACTGAGACGTTTAAGCTGGACACCGCCCCGGCCATGGGAATGGCTGCCAAAATATCACAGTGTTCCCGGGTTAAACGGCGCAGGCCCCGGCCTTCGCTGCCCATCACCACAGCCATTGGTCCGGACGCGTCAATCTCATGGAACGATCGATCCGCGGCGCCGTCAGCCCCCACTATCCACACACCCTTGTCCTGAAGTTTCTTTAAACTCCGGGCCAAATTAGTGACCGCAACAATCAGCAGGTTTTCAGCACCACCTTGGGCGGTTTTTAACGCCACCGTACTCAACGGCGCGCTGTTGCGCTTGGGTACCATCACCGCATGCACCCCCGCCGCCTCTGCGGTGCGCAAACAGGCGCCAAAGTTGCGCGGATCTGTCACACCATCAAGGACCAGAATCAGCGGTTGCGCGCCAAAGTCTGACCATCGTTCGTACAATGCCTGTTCATCCGCCATATCCAAGGCATGACATTCCAGCAATACACCCTGATGCACCCCGTCGCTGACCCGCTGCCTGAACCACTGTGGTTCCACGCTTTGATGACGCACTCCCCCCTGCCGAGCCAAGGCAATTAGCTCGTTAACCCGGCCATCACGCCTGCCCCGCTGTATGTAAAGGCGGCGGCCGCGCCCCGGGGAATCGGCTAAAACCGCGCGAACCGCCTGGATGCCAATGACATCAGTCATGGCTAGGTTGACGACCTGGTGCGTGAACGGCGACCACGCCGCTTTGCCCCGGAGTCGTTGGGTAGTTCCAGGTTGATTCGACCCTGGGCAGGCTCTATATCAACGATGCGCACCCGCAATTGATCTCCCAGACGATAGTGTTGTCCGCTGCGCTCGCCGACCAAGGCCAGGCTGCGCGGATGATAATTAAAATAGTCTGACCCCAGGCTGGAGACATGCAGTAAACCCTGGATGAAATAGCCTTCAATCTCCACAAATAGCCCAAATTCGGTGACCCCTGCCACAATACCATCCAACACGTTACCCAGTTCCCGCTGCAGGTAATGGCATTTTAACCAGCCGTCCACTACCCAACCGGCACTCTCTGCCCGCCGCTCATGCTGGGAACACTGGTCGCCAAGACTGTGCAGCTGATCCACAGTGGGCAGTTTTTGTGGCTTACGACGAGCGGCTGTTTGTCCGGCCAATACAGCCTTGATGGCCCGATGGACCAATAAATCCGGGTAGCGCCGAATGGGTGAAGTGAAGTGCATATAGCGTTCCAGGGCCAGACCAAAGTGGCCCTGGTTTTGCGGCGTATAAACCGCCTGCTGTAAGCTGCGCAGGGCCAGTTGGGCGTATATCCATGGGTTGTTGTCTGCCGGCAGACGCAACATGGCCTGCTGCAAGACACGCGGTTCAAGCACACCCGGGCTAAGCCGCACCCCAACCACGGCAAGGGCTTGGCGCAGTTCTTCAAGCTTGTCCGCATCCGGCGGCTCGTGCACACGGTAAAGACTGGGCTGTTCATGGGCTTCCAGAAATTGTGCGGCACAGACATTGGCGGCAATCATCATTTCTTCAATCATCTGATGCGCCTGCTGGCGTACCACTGGTTCTATTGCGGTGACGGCACCGTTGGCGTCCAGTTGAAGGTGTGCCTCCTGGGTATCAAAATCCAAGGCACCCCGTTGTTGCCTGGCTTCACGCAACTTAGCATAGGCCTGCTGCAGAGCCGTCAGCGAAGCCAAAACCGGGGATTCATAACCCTCAACAATGGGCAAGGGGCCAGCGTCACGCTGTTGGTCGACAAACGCCTGCACCTGAGTATAGGTCAGCCTCGCCCGGGAATGGATTACCGCCTCGTAAAACTGATGTTGGGCGACCAGGCCCTTGTTGTTCACACGCATGTCGCATACCACCGCCAGGCGGGGGGTATCGGGTTTTAACGAGCAGAGCTCGTTGGATATTGCCTCCGGCAGCATGGGGATCACCCGCTGCGGGAAGTAAACCGACGTACCCCGCAACAATGCCTCCTTGTCCAGGCTGGATCCGGATTTGACATAGTGGGCCACGTCCGCGATGGCCACCACCACCCGCCATTGGCGGCCCACTTTTTCCGCATACACCGCATCGTCAAAATCTTTGGCGCTTTCCCCGTCGATGGTGACCAGGGGCATGGCGGTAAGATCCACCCGGTGAGGGTAATGGCGGACATAAACACGCTTGGGTAAGCGGGTTACCGCACGCTCAACCGCCTCAGGCCAGACATGAGGAATTTCACCACCGGCGATGGCAGTTTGAATGGCTTGGTCCAGCACACCCTGGCTGGGCAGAACGTCAACCACAACCCCCAGTAAACCCCGGCGATCGCGATCCATAATCTTTACCGCAACGGTGTCACCGTGGTCCAGATCAACTGGTTGTTCCAATAAACGAATTTTTCCCCGAAAGGCGCCAATACCCTCAACCGCGGCATACCGGCCCTGCCAATTGAGCACTCCAATGACCGGCTCGGGACTGTGCTCAACTACCTTAAGCACCTGCATGTGACCGTTGTTCAACACGCCGGCCACCCGATCCCCCGCCCGCAGATTGGCAGCACCAGCGGCTGCAATGATGTGTCCGTCCAACGCCAGCTCCCGGCCCCGGCGCACCAACACACCCTGTACTTCGCTCCCGGAGCCCGCCAGGTAGTAGTTGCCCTGGTGATCCCGCTGTATTTGTTGATTGCGCTCCAGCCCTTTGAGCATTTGACGCAATTGAGTGATGCTGCGTGGGGTATCCGCCTGGGCAAGACCCACAAGATCCCGCCAACTTAAAGCCTGTTGGTTGTCAAAAAGTGCCAGAATGTCCTCTGCCCGGTAACGATTGTTGGCCGGGGTCTTACGCGTAGTTGAGGTTGCTGCTGGTTTGGATCGCCGTCTTGGCAAAATTTCCGCCTTTTTGTTAATTGACACCACATAGAATAGTTCAGTAGAGTGCCCGGCCCCAAGACCCGCAATGCCCAGGTGGTGAAATTGGTAGACACGCTAGCTTCAGGTGCTAGTGGGGGTAACCCCGTGGAGGTTCAAGTCCTCTCCTGGGCACCAGGTTTCGGTATCGGCTCTACCCACTTAACGGGGATAGACCATTGTTCACTAACCCCCTAGACACGGTTGATGATATAGAGGCGAATCTTCTAAATCCGATCTCGTAAGTCATTGATACGCATCAAGAACGGATTCAAGTCTACCTCAAGGCTAACCCGCGAACAGCTCCGTTTACCCATAACAGGCATTCAGCCCAGCCAAAAAGTAACTTTCTATTCGGGTCCACGCTCAACACCGTTATTTGAAGGCACATCTAATGAGGAGGATTCAATCGAAGGCGCAGAATTACTCGCGAGGCCCTTGTATTCTTCAAGAAGGCTGATGAATTGCTCATTAGCACGAGCATATTTCTTCAACACGTCTCTACACGCATCTGTATCGAAACCACCACGAAGATTGTCAGCACATATGAAGCCCTTTACATTGTGGGTAAGGTCGCCGTGATCGGTTCGCTCCGGCGATAGGATTCGCAGTACGTACGTGGCATTGTAATATTCCTGCCAATTCCGAGGAAAACGCGTGTAGCAGATGCACGCACACGAACGAACCATTGAACTAGGTTACGCATAACTCTCCCCCACAGTTTACAAGCGAAAGTTAACCTTAAACGTGCGGAGTAATGAGAACAAGGTCAACGCCGTGAATTTCGGCGGATAGTATCGACATCCTGCGAGCCATCAGAACTTACGCACGTGCGTATCCGTTCCTCATCCCAAGTACTCATCAGTTCAGAGCCATCGCCAGGATATACGTAAACTAAAGGGAAAAACTCCGGGTTATCCCCAAGTCTTAGTATGCCGTTTCTAACGCGGAGATTGCGCAGTCAAAGAAGATAAATTTCTGCTCTGTGGGAAACGACGGGCCGGTTACGAAAACAGGAGTACATTCTTGCACCTGCGCCCAGAAGCCCTAGTACCGGCTAACAATGTCAATCTTCAATTCACCGCTTGGAGATCAGAGTACCGAAGATGCCGCTTGTGCCGGTATCCACCAGCATCTTTTCAATCGTGCCCAAGCGGCTAACAAACCAACACACCCCCAATCTAGCCAAGGCATGCACCAGCCGCTTCGATAAATTGGTTAGCGAAATACGCTAATATCGCAAAATATACCTTCCACTTAGCCCTGCCTTGTTCAAGCGCTTTATTATATTGGGCTTTAACCCCGGAATGTCAGCTTGAAACTCTGAACCATACCGTATGCGCAAGGTTTGCGCGCAACTTTATTAAAGTTTAGCTCACGCTTTCCATTTGGCGCCGTCTAGTTTATTCAACTATTGGAATATGTTGGATGAACGACAACCTTGACAAGAACATTCAGTTTTGGAATACCTGGCAAAAACAATCCCACCAATTATCAAAATACTGCCTTAAACTGCTAAACCGGCACACTGAAGATGCCGAGGATGCCCTCAGTTTAGCGGCTATAAAGGCTCATGAGTCTTTTTGCAGCGGCCAAGTGGAAATTCGCAACATAAACGCGTGGCTTTACACCATTACGCGAAACTGTTGTATGGATGTGCATCGAAGCCGCGACAGGCGATTCACCCGCTTTAGCCCGGTTGCGGATTTTGAAGACTTTGCAGAAATGCTGATTGATGAAAACACACCCGAAGAGTCCCTTATCGGAGATGATGTCCGGTCAACCTTGTTTTCTACCTACCGGGAGTCTTCCATGTTGCAACAGAAAGTTGTTTACATGCGCCTGGTCCGCGACCGGTCCCACAAAGAAATTGGCACTCTTTTGGGGATGACATCAGAAAGCTCCCGCAAACATCTTGAGGCCTTTCGTAAACGGTTCAGAATTAATCTTGCCCTGGCCAATACACTAGACACAAAAACCTTCCCGACCTCAATAATATGATTGATATTTCTCAGGTTTGCCGATCCGGCATCCCACCCTCAAATATTTTTGCCGGTTTGGTAACAAAACGAAAGGTATCCGCCGGCACGGAAGAACAAGCTGGATGCGCAAGATGGTGCCCGCCACGCCGGATCAATAAAGCGCAATTCGGAAAAGCGCAATCCGGATGTCAGGCACCATCATCTATGCCTATATCAGACCTTACAGGCTTCTTGCCGCCTTAAGAATATCGTCAACCACTTCAACTACCTTAACAAACTTTCGTACATTCTCCACGTTTTTGTTTAAACTGCTGATTCTGGATCTAAGCTTAGCGTTACTGCCTTTGATATCTTCGCGCAGTTCGTCAAAGGTTCCAACCCAATCCCTAACCATATTGTTAAGCAACCGGTCTATTTCACGGGAGACCTCGTTAGACATCCTCCTTACTTGTCTGGCATTCTCTTCCTTGCCGTGCAATGTCATACGCGCCTGCAAAAGCTGCAGCCTGCGCCTGACCAGAATAAGCCTGTCCAGTATATCTTCTTTGTCGCATGTATCTTGAATCAACTTAAAGCCCTCACGTCTTGAGAATTGAAAAACGGAACAATTACCTAATCCAGGTGATATCGATCAAGGATGACATCCGCCTTCCTGCCGAAATCCGACGCAGCCCGCTCCAGTTCCTTAGCCTGTTCAAGCAGACGCTCAACCTCTAACTCAGCGTAGTTTGCTTCCTCATCCAACGCGGCCGCATGTTGAAACTTGGTCTTGTCTTGCGGATCGTTCATCGCTTCGATTAACGCACTCTTCGCCTCAAACCTGAGCTCTGCGGCATCCGCCGTGGCTATCCGTGACTTAGCGAGCAAAGCTTCAGCCTTTGCACTTAAGCGGCCACCGCGCGCCCGTAGCGCCTCGGAGCGGCTGATCGCCAGTGACTGGGCGTAAGCCGCTTTGAGTCTTTTACCCACTTCAAATAGGCCGGCAATGCCTGACAGGCTTTCCTCACCGTTTCCGGCAACGGCAACCAGGTTGCGGTGAGCAACCGGTAGGGTGCTGTAAACGTCCCTAAGCTGCACTAACACTTGAGCTTCGCGAATGTATCTGCGATTCAGGATAATCAGGTCTGTCACGGCAGTTTTCCGTTTCGACTTAACCAGTGACTTCTGATACAGCCTGTCGAATGCCTTTTCGTGCTCATTGAAATTGAGCCTGGCCACCAGATCAATCGCATCCAGCATATTCGTGCAAAACCGTTCTATGCGGGTCTGGTTGTGGCTGAGCGCCTTGTGCAGGTGGGCTCGCTTGTTTTTTCTTAAATAAGCAGCGGCGGCCTCCATTGCCGCGGCTGAAAAGAACTTGCCTTTTGCCGCTATATCGTCGTGGCCGAGAGTTTTTGCAGCCGCAGAAACCGCACCATTGAATTCATCCGCCAACTCACGAAATTTCTGCTCCGAAATTCTGTTCGGGTTTGCTAACTCTTGTAACAGTTGCGCGTATTGTCCCAAAGCAAGGTGTGCCTGGCTTATTCCTAAACGCATTTTTTCTATGGCGAAGAATAGCGGAGAATAGGTTACCGATAATGGATCTCCCAAGTCGGTAGATAGGCGCAGGCTTTCCAACTGCTGGAGTGCTGCGTCAATGGCTTCCGGGTTGCGGGAATCCGCATCTTCTAATAACTCGAGTAAGTCTGCCTTAAAGCGCAGCTCCGACCGTGGTGCCAACTCTGCAAGCGCCTTATTAATTCCTTCTCCCAGCACACGGGTAGACCCGGCAAATTCATCAAACGGTTTGTGCGGAACCTGGCTGCAAGCCATTAAAAGAAGCGCCGCGGTTAGAGTGCTCAAACCCCTGCACAACAATTGTGTTAGTCTAAAGTTCAATGGACAAATCCCCCTGAATATCAATACCAAATAACTCTTAGACGAGGGGTGCCCAAAGGTGTGAGTACCGGCTTATCGCCGCGCGGATGCTATTGCGAATATCGCAGGGGGAGAATGCAATCTTCGATATATTTTTCCCAGGCGCTTTGTTCCGAATTACTGATCAGACCCTGGGCAACTTTCCGTTTCAGTACTTCACCGTCCATCTGCAAAAGCCGGACACAGAACATTGCGCACCGCCGCGTGAAGTGCAGTACCTCCTTTTCGTGCATTCTTACGCTGATAGCGTTACGAAAGGCAGGAGAAAGACCCTTGCCGTCAAGTACAAGACGGTCCTCGGAAATAGACGTATCAAATCCATCCAGCGCCCTTTTTGTCAGACGAACCAGCTGAAGCAACGCCAGCCTTTCATTAGCAATAGAAATGGGCAATTCCGCCACCGGCAGCATACCGGCGCCCGGCCCTTCCTGGGGGGTCATTGAGGAAAGTCTCAACACGGACAACAAGGCGGCATGAGTCTTGTTAAACCTACGCGAAATGCGATAGTGCCGCGGTCTTGAGTCTTCCCTGAAAGGAGTTTCCCAATGGATTTTCTCACCGGCCAGGGGTAGTCGTATCGATGCCAGGTTGGCCGGGTTATCCTCGAGAATAAAGCCATAACTGTTATACAGGCGGCTGTTACATTTGCTGCCATAGCTGATGGTAATTTCGTCACCGGGGTCCAGCGGGTAAAGGGCGCACAACTGAAACTGGTTCGATGCATCGCAATAACCCCACCTGGCAGAAGGGTTAACGGCATGGTTACACATATCCGCAAGCGGCACCAACCCCCGGGTGCTTGTTCCATCAACATAAAACCGGAAAATTCGTGAGGTCACCGCCATTCGCGCCCAAATAAATTGCTCCAGGGGAGCAACCCATGGCAGGGTAGTGTGCTCGGCATATCGTTCATAGTCCCCCAACAACGCCAGCCGCCTTTCCTTCTGAAGTTCAAGGGCGTGGCTGCCTTTTAACAAGCCGAGTATTGGGTGGCCCTCCTCGTGGGTCACCGGTATGTGATCGTAACGCTTGGGCAACCCTTCTATATAGGGGCGCCAAAAAGAATGGGTGACCGTTTCTTGCAGCAAAAATTCGGCAAATAGCGAGTGAACACTACTGAAGTCCGCCTGAGACCGGAGGCTGCGGTCAATCAGTTGTTCGCTGATAATGCACCGCCCGGGTATTCCAAGCAAAAGTGCGTCTTTGTCCACGCCATTACGCACATGCAGCGCATGGGCGCCATTTTCTTCACCGTGCAAATAAACGTTGTGTGCAATTCCCCCTGATCCCCTTACCCAGTTTATTAGGTTGTGCGCTGCTTTGTTATAGATCCGACTGTCCTCCAACAGGCTAAACAGGTGTTTAGGGAGGACGCAGAAAGTGAGAAAACGTGAAGCATCAAGCACCTTATCTCAGCCGATGAAGCAACCAATTTCCCGATGTATTTGGACCGGATACAAAGACCGGAAGCCCACAACAACGTGGGAAGGGTGTGACCGGTGGCTACGTCTGAGAATCTACAAAGGGGAGGATTACCCACCGAAGCAGGTTAATCCAAAATTGCTTATAGGGATTCGTCTACCGGAATGTGTCTGGGCTCCACCGAAGTACAAAGAATGTCCACCAGTTTTTTCCAACCCTCACCTACGTCTGCCCCTTTGGCTAACAAGTTCACTTTGTAGGTAGCGGAAGTACTGCTTTCTCTAAGCATATCGTTGCTGGTGGTTACACGGCCGTAGAAGACCGTTTGGTTGGTGTTTTCTTCCGCAGAGTCCTTCGACCCGCGTTTGCGCTGTTCGCTGATTTCAACCGTGAATTCCACAGATAGATCTTCGATTTGCAGTTGCGCAAAGGAAATAAAGGAAAGCAGCGGCACGCTGATCTGCACCTCATGATTGCGCAGTTGTCCCCCGGCTTCAACAATGGGCCGTTCCATGACCACATCGAGGGTACGTGTTTTTCCACCTTTTTTAAAACCAAAGGTGCGCATGGTACCCAGCAAAGAGCTTGCTGAGCGAGTCTGCGCCTCCTGGGCCGCTTCTAAAGGCGCGCCGATCAGACTGGCCAGAGGTAATGAAGATAAAGTCTGCCTAACCGCCATGGATATTCTCCTTTAACGAGCGCAAACAGGATTGCATCTATTTGTACGTCTTATACCAGGGGTTAGAGAGTACCCTGCACCAGTTTCCCGTTCAGCCGTATCAGCGCCTCGGGTGGTGTTGCCGCTGCCAGTTCCAGTTTCAGTTTTACGGAACTGGAAGTGCCGGCTTCCGCCGGGGTACGCCCGCCCATGTTCAGAACAAGCTCACCGGTTTCATCACCATCAGCATCAACCTCCGCCTCAATGTCCAGCAATATCCGGTCAAGCTGAACCGACTTCATGGGGATCAAACTCATAAGCGGCACCTGCACGGTTGCACTTTCCGCCCCGTCGGGGCCGGGGAGTGAAACGGTTAAGTAGCGCGGTTCATAAACCCCATCCTTTTCATCAAACAGATTTCTCAGATCCTTTAAGTGTTGGGCCTTGGTCTGTTCGGTTGCCGCCACCACGGCGTCGGTGATGGTTGTCGCCAACTCTTTGAGGCCTTTTTTCATTTGATCCCCCATACAAAGGTGTATTTTTTACGCCTGCAAATCGCAGGGCTATCTATTTATCTTTTCTTCTTTTTAGCGGATTTTGAGACACCTTTGTCATCTGCCCCAGCCGCTTTGTTCGCCATGGTTTTAGGTTGATTCATTGCCGCCAGCTTAGACCCTTGAACAGAGTTGCGGATCATCTGATCCCTGCGAATGGTATCTTCACTCAACGCATTGGATAGAATGGCAAAGTGCTCACGCACTACCATCACAAGTTCGGAGGACATCTCCCCGGAAATTGCGTTCATTACATCCTCAAAATGGCTCAAGTTGTGTACCGAAGAGCGAAGAAAGTCTTCAAACGAATCAAACCCTTCTTGAGCTTTCTTTTTTGCCAGGCTTGCGCGGCCTCTTGAGCCGATGAGTTGTTCAAACTCCAACCAATACTCTCTGTGTGAAGCCAGCAATATACGCGCATCACCCTCTTCATCTTCATTGATCTTTCCATCAGCGGACTGCGCCTTAAGCATGCTCATATCGATTAATTTCAACGACTGATCCACCTTTCTTTTCAGCTTGCTGACTACTGACGATTGTGCTTTCTCGAGCTTACTCTTACCCTTGATCGCATCCTCATCCATCCGATCGAGCACATAGGCCACAACCAGAACCTCCTTAAGCTTAATATGCATTTCCAGCAAGGTTTGATATTTGTCCACATAAACTGACATGTCTTCTCCGATTCCGTGACTATTAGATAAAGTTGAGACGCGGTCAGATGCAACGTGTGAGGTGTGCCAGACATTTCCATAAACCCGCCGGTTCACGCTAAAAACCGTACTCCGTCATTAATCAACCTCAACCTACTAACTTGTACCACACCCAAAAGTGGAGCGGAGAAATCAGCATGGACAAACAAGACCGGAGCGGAAACATAAAACTGAACAGGCAGGGGCTTGGTGGGCCTACACACCAGTCCCGTAAAAGTCACTTGTTGGCAGCATTCAGGAAAAACAAGAAAGCTAAAAAACAAACAACATCCCTGGATGTCTGCGAAGTAGAGACGCTGGTGTTGTGGGCCACCGACCGCGGCATTGCCGGTGATGAGAAACCTGGTGTCATCGAAAGAATCATTAACCAGCTTACCGAATTCGAAGAGGCAACAACGCCGGACAAACAAAAAGCCTGCATTAAGGCCTTGATGCCTCTGTACGTAGAGCTGATAGAACTGGTTAGACAACGGGAGAAACGTGACATCAACGGCAAGCGCATCCTGCAATGCCGCAACCGTTTCCGATATTTATGGGGCATCTACTCCGTATCCATCTTATCGTTATTGGCCGCGTTATTCGTCGAGGGAGGCCTGCATTTGACACAGGTTTATCCCAACAGTCTGTATCACATCGATATACACGGAGTATCTTTGCCCGTGGACTTTAATCTGGCCGCCCACGTTCTGAATATGATTGGGCCGTTTTTCTGGGGTGCACTTGGATCCTGCGTCTACCTGTTAAAGAGAATCTCCGATAAAGTTAACAACTTAACTTTCGACCAGGATCAACTACCCGGCTGGCGTACCAGAGTACTGTTGGGGTCCTTGTTAGGCGGTGCGGTTACTTATCTGTTCAGTCCTGCCATACCCTATTCAGTGGTAAGCGAGGGTGTAGTCAGAGAACTTGGACCTAATGTTATCGCCTTCACCGCAGGCATTGGTACAAAGGTCATTTACACCGCAATAGAAACCGTTATCGAGTCTGCTGCCAGGAAGATCCGAAAGTACAGGATTTAGCCGGTTGGAAAATCTTAGTCTAAGGCATCAACCCGAGCGCGTCGTCAACCAGCCATCTACTTGATAACAGCCACATACAACACACTTAGTACGCGGCTTATTCTCACACCATATCGGCAGCGTCGTCATAGCTATGAGCCCGGCTGCATGCCGGAGCTAACCTCCCCCTCCAATTTATAAAGGATTTCACATGGCAAAGAAAAGAGACAAAGACCCATTCAGGCATATCAGCGCCATCCCAATTGGGCAGCTGATTTATCAGCCACTAAAGGCGATTCATGAGTCCAACGAACTGTTGGTTGATCATTACCTGGATTCCGTGCGAACCCTGGCATATCGTAAGGACTCAAAGGGTAGACGAACCAAGGTTAGAACCCTGGACATGGAGTTAGAACGGCCCATAGTGCGGGGCAACGGAACCCAGGGTACCCAGACCATTGAAGTTAAGCCTCCGCTGCTAAGCCTGGTCACTATCAATTCGTTGATGGTCGAAGAAGCAACCATCGATTTTAATATCGAAGTTACCACCATGGATGAAAAAACCACCTTGAACGAAGCTGCACTCAGCACGAGTGCTGGCTACGGGGCTTACTCCATGACCGGCAAACTGACAACCCGTACGGAAAAAACAAGAAAAACGGATATGACCGCCAAGTACACAGTGAATGTTGTAGCAAAACAGCAAGAACCCGCTGAAGGTATGGGCAAGTTGACCGAACTATTGTCTTCCGCAGTAGAACCGGTAGAAATAGGCATGGTTGAACTAACCTAGCCGATTTTCCTGGGGCTGTTTCTCAGCCCCTTTTCCCATTAAAGGACCGCAACAACGGTGGAAAAATCCAACCCCGCATCTCCCCCTGACGAAGTTTGCCAGAAAATTCTGGAAGCACTTGTACCCTATATTCACCGCTGCCTGAACAAGTGGAAATACTTCCCACCCAAGGCGGTCTATCTCAGTGAACCGGACGTCACAACGGAACTGCTTGCTGATGGCCAGGCACTGGTTGACAACTGGTCGGCAGAGGTGGATAGCTTAAGGAACAAGCTGGCGGAAATATGCCGGCAAACACAGGTGATCGCCGGCGGTTATACCTATTTTGGTCAAAGCACGGATTCCAGGAAGAAGGTCAACAAAGGTGTTATTGTTATAATGGTTGAGCAACGCAATGGCCCTTGTTGGCTGCTGACACAAGAAGTTCGCGGGATAGCGGGCAAAAAACGCCTATCCTATGCGGACTTGGAAACCAGTGAAGCTGAACCTCACCTCTTTGTTAAATCGCTTGAGGAAAAAGCATCAAAAACTAAGTGAAAAACGGTGTTTCCCGGATTGCGGGTGTATGCAGTTTAGATTTACTTAGATGCAAAACAGGCGCACTTAAGCGCCCGTCTTAAAGGTCGTCAAAGGCATCCGCCTCAGGGTTGGTGGATCTTGATAGGGCCGCGGCAACTGATGGTTATGGTCACTTCTTCGTCAGTACCTTCACCACTGGTTAACACCAAGTCGCCCTGGTCCAGCTGAATAGAGTTTGAAGCTGATTTTTCCGAAACCAGTTCGTCTCTATTACTGACAACATCCCCAGTGCGCTGCAATGGTTCTTCGGACACCCCGGTCAATTCATAATCCATATCAACGTCAGTGTGGCGCCCCACCGGCGCTTCGTCCGGTTGGAATGGTTCTTCAACGTCCACGCTTATGTTGCTAAGGTCTTGGTTCTCCTTTGGGTTAGTATCCGCTTTACCCTTGTTAGGCTTGAATGGGTTGCTCTTTTTGTTAATCATCTATTACTCCTATTCGGTTTGTATAAGTGGCGGCAACAAGGCCCCACTACACCTGACGAGTAGAAACTTAGAATGTGAGGCAGGCAGCGCTCACACGTATCCGGCGCGCACAAAACAACCTTAGAAGGCCTGTTAGGATTGCCTGTGATTTCTCAAGCCAAAACGGCGCACAGCCCAGTAGTGGTACCAGGCGCGGATGGGGTGCATACCATATTCTCTGCATAACTCGTAAAACAACCTGTCCGCAAAAGCTTTACCGGGGCCCATGGGCATGGCTCCGGTATGAATAGCCTGATAACAGGCGTCATGAACACAGGACGGCAGGATATTGGTATGGGTATCAATGCTGGGGGCATCCGTGCCATTCCAGTGATAGTTCTCCGGTATACGCAGGATTGAGTTAATTATCGTCACCCACGGATGTATAACGTCCTGACCCGTCCATTCAACCCGTCTTGAATAGTCTCGAGTCAAACGCCATTTCCACCGCGGGTGGTTCGTGCGTGTGTAGATGCGGCCTTCAGCCATGGTGCAAAGTTGTAAACATTAATACACGTTGGAGTTAGGCATTAACTGAACCTGCCGGTTTGGGTCTGGCTTATACTACCACAGTTGGTCAATCCAGAGTCTTAATCAAACCGTTTTCTTTTGCAAGATATGCAAAGCCTGTATCCGGCTTTGCATCATGGCATCTATCAAAGTACCGGCAGCGGCTTAAATAGCATTAACCAGAAGATCGCTACAATGGCACACAAGGCGGCCGCACCCAGCCCGGTCCACAAGCGCATCAGTTTTCTGCAGCGGGGGTCCAACTCACTCTTGTCCAATGCCAAAACAGCCAGGTTACGTAACTTATACTGAATGAATATAACCGGTACCCAGCACAACCCAACAAATAGAAATAGGCCCGCCACCAGCAGAAACCAGGGAGACTGGAACGAATAACCCAGACGCAACATCAACAAAACCCCGGTGACCGCCTGGACGATTATTGCCGGCGTGGTAAATAACCAATCCGCCAGGACAACATGCCGTGTGGTGACCGCAAACGCGGCCGGATTCCCAACCCGATATGCCATGAACATAAAGAAGGCAATGCCGGTGCCGGTTCCCGCGACAACAACCGCACTGCCGATATGCAAGAGCTTTAAAAGGAGATAGCTATCCACCTGACTCGCTGAGGTGGTAAACAATACCTAGTTTTGCAGCCTCTTCATCAAATTCATCCATCGTATACAGGCCCAAACAAGGATAAGCACCGGTTTTTGGCAAACTTCCCATAATGATCTTCTTAGCCAGGATAATGGCCGACAAGGTTGGAATATAGGGACCAACCCCATGTTTTGCCAGCAACGTCCACTCCAGCATCTTCCTTCCCCCGTAGGAGTCTTGTCCTACCAGGCGCATCTGCATGCCGCCAATATCGCTTCCACAACGATCAAACAAGGTACTGAATCTGGTAATGGGGCCGGTCCACTTCGACCAATCCTTAACCCAGCCCCACTTGGCCAGATAAGCCATGGCCACCATTCCCAGATGCAGCAGCGGCACCTCCAGACCCGCTTGAAAGGAGACCGTTTGCACCGGTTGATATCGCTGGGGAAACAATTGCAGGTCCGGGACGTCGACGTTGGCCAGCCAGCGTTTACCCAGCACCTCACCAAAGTTACGCCGGCGCGGCGACATCCAGCCACGCATATCCCGCCAGCAGCCCCCGAAAAATACCGGATAAGCGTGCCCGGTATAAGACAAGATGCCACGCACCGTGGCCTCACCCCGCTCCGCCCGGTTACCCGGCACTATGGCGGTATCAATTTCCTCCAGACGAGCAAAACAGGACAAATAGTGTTCAACCACAACTGAAGACAGACCCGGCACCGAACTTGCGCCGGAAACCACCAGCACATTCTTTTCACGGGCTTGCGAATTCAGGTTGCCGATATTACTGACAAACCGGCGGTCATCCGCCAGGTCAATATAGTGACACCCCACATCAATACAGGCCAGGGGCACACGATAGTTCTGGCCCTGAAACGGACCTGCGGTGTGGATTAACAAATCCGGCCTCAATGCCCGCAGCCGGTGCGCAAATCCGCGGTGGTCAACATTAACCGCTGCCGCTTCCAATCCCGCCTGAACACCCTGCTCCAGCAATGCGCGGCATAACAACTGTGCCTTTGCATGATTGCGGCCCGCGACGATCAGGGTGATTTTGGCAATATCCGCCAATTGCTGAACAATGCGTTTGCCGAAGTTGCCGTAGCCGCCAAGAATAAGCACCCTGCTAACTGTCATTATCCACCCTGGATTGGCTCATTCCGGGTAAACATCCCGGGGGTATCAGACGGTATGTGTCATCGTTTTTTAACAACAAGCGAACCAATGGAGTAACCGGCACCAAAGGAACAGATCACGCCAAGGTCACCCGGTTGGAGGTCCTTGTTGTACAAGTGAAAGGCAATCATTGAACCCGCCGAGGCTGTGTTGGCGTATTCGTCCAGAACAATAGGGGCCTCCAGAAATTCCGGATCCCGGCCCAGCAGGCGCCGTGCAATCAGCTCGTTCATATTAATGTTAGCCTGGTGCAGCCACCACCGCTTTACATCAGATACCGCAACACCGGCTTTTTCCACCTGTTGGGTCAAATGTTCAGCCGCCATGGGGCAGACTTCCTTAAACACTTTGCGCCCATTCTGGCGGAACAATTTGTCGTCAGCAAAAGGCTGCGCATCCTCAGCATAGGACAGGTAACCAAAATTGGAGCGTATATTGTTTGAATACTGTGTTAACGCCTGTGTACTGAGCACTTCGTAGCTGTGTACCGAAGTACAGGTATCCGCCCGTTCCATAATCGCAGCGGTGCTGACGTCACCAAAAATAAAGTGGCCGTCCCGATCGGTAAAGTTAACCTGAGGCGTGGTGAGTTCAGGATTGATCACCAAGACACAGTCCGCAGACCCGGCGGCAACGGCATCATAGGCACGGTGGAGGGCAAATGTGGCCGCGGAACAAGCCACCAGCATATCAAAGCCAAATCCCTGAATACCCAACGCCTGTTGCACTTCAATGGCTATGGCGGGATAAGCCCGCTGGGTATAGGCACATGAGACCACAACCATGGCGATATCCGCCGCAGATTTCCCGGCTGCATCCATGGCGTCCCGGGCTGCCCTCACCGCCATCTCGGCTTGATGTGACAGCTCGTCATCCGCCCGGGGGGGAATCTTCGGCCGCATCCTGTCAACATCCAGAATACCCTCTTTGCAATAGGTATAACGGCGCTTGATACCACTGGCTTTTTCAATAAATTCCGCACTAGACAATGGTTTTTCAGCAACTTCGCCGCGTTCAATGGCCTGCGCGTTTTCCTTATTGTATCGCTGAGCGTAAGCATTGTAGGCGATCACCAACTCTTCATTGGTGACATATTCCTGCGGTTTCCACAGGCCCGATCCACTGATAACTGCCGTTGGCATTAACTCCCCCCTGATCTTGGCTGCCGGCGCTAAGGGATGGGCAGGTATCCTTTGTCTTCACCCTTGGTGAAAACCCCAACCGCATCGTGGGCGTGCAGGCTTTCGTGATGCTCTATACGCACCCAGAAGTCACGCCAACGCTCATCGCTGCACAGGATGGACTTCAGTTTACGGCCTGCGTCTTCCACAAACATGAGATTTGCACCGTTCAGGCGGGCAAACTCCTGTTCATCCTCGCGTTTAACCGCACTTTGTACCGGCGTTTTAAGGACACCCTCAACCTGATCAATCAGATCGGTGAGCGGAAACTCATCCAAGTCATTGGCCAGTTGCACCAGAATTTTGGCGGTGCTGCGCTGGCTGTGCGGGGTGGCCATAATACCTTCTTCTGTCCCCAACCAGGCTTTTACGTCACTGAACTTAAGATCACCCCGCCCTTCGAAGTCGGTCTCAAATTGTTTCTGGATGAGTTGGCGCGCCAAAGCTGCTGAGCAGGGACAGGTAGAGGAGTATTGGACTTCAACCGAAAGCTCCAGGACCACCTTCCCCTCGACAAGCGTGCCTTTTACCATAACCGGATAGGACGACCATCCCTCATTATCGCTGATCAGGGCACCGCGCCGGATGAAATGGTCAAACTCAAATTGCACAAACGCATTGGTACTCAAATCATGGTGAGACTCTAAGATAGAGCCCAGCAGCAGCTTTAAGCCTGCGGCGGTCAGCGGACGTGTTTCGGCATGTTCATCCAGAATCAGGTACAACCGGGACATGTGTATACCCTTGGCCAGCGGATCCGCAAGGTTGACATAAACTTGCACCTTGGCTTGAACGGCTTTGGAAGTTTCGCCGTCCTTAACCAGCAAGGGTTGGTGGACATGGCTCATACCCACCCAGTCCAGGGTTGCCTGAGCCTCGTTCATCGACCGCCGTGCAACATCGGGCATGTTCTGGCTGGAAACCAGTGTAGGTTTGGTCATACAGGACCTAATTGTGTTTTTGGGCCTGGCATTGTACACATTGAACGTGAAAATCGCTTGTTGACCACAAATTTGAGCTATGGCTAACAAACCGGCCCCAGAACAGGCTGACGGGGGAGCACAATGCCCGCACGGGTATTGGCCACCCAGGCATTTTACAGGCTTTTAACTTCCTCGTCGGACAACTCCCGGGCCTGCGCCTCCAGCATAACCGGAATATCGTCCACTATGGGATAAGCCAAGCGGCTTGCCTTACACCAAAGTTCGTTTTTATCACGTTTAAGCTGCAGTGCCGCCTTGGTAACCGGACAAACCAGAACCTCTAACAATTTGGCATCCAATAACCTTTCTCCCACACTATCTAGCTTTACCAGCAACGACAATTACACATTTTTTAACGAGAACTGGTTCACAACCACCCGCCTTACCCTGTCCTATTATCACAACAGGCATACAAGGAAAGCTATAGGCAGATGCATTCAACTCGAGGCTTTACACTCCTGGAACTGATAATCGTGGTACTCATATTAGGCATTATCGCGTCCATCAGCCTGGTTGCCTACTCTGACTATATCGATACCGCCCAGGAGGCCTCCATCAACGCGAATTTTGAGGCTGCGGTGAGCACCGCCCGGGGCAATTACCTCAACGCTGAAAACCTCACCACCCTGGGTGTAAACGTGTCCAGCGTTATTCCCCCTAATTCAACCGGTTGGGTGGATTTGATGAACCGGCTACCTTCCCAGGCGCCCGGAGGCGGGGTTGCCTTTGAAACGGGAGCCGGAAATCCCGCGGTGGGCACCATCGGGCTGGTTTATTCCGGAGATTACAGCAACAAAGATTCAACGCTGACCATCAACCGGCCCGCTTTTAACAGCTTGCCCGCCACCTCCGCCATGATAGCTCAGGCGGATCTGTAAGAGCTGGCATAGCTTATTGAGACCGGGCTTAAGCCCTCAGCTTACGGCAAAGGGGTTTTCCAACACAATAGTTTCGTTGCGGTCCGGTCCGGTGGAGACAATGGCAATAGAGGCGCCCACAGCTTGCTCCACATGTTCGATATAGGCACGCGCGTTTGCGGGCAACTGCTCCAGGCTTTTTGCACCCACCGTGGATTCTTTCCAGCCGGGCAATTCTTCGTAAATGGGTTTGACCGCTGAATAGTATTCACTGCCAAACCGGGCGGTACCGGCGGTGCCGTCTGGATCTTCGTACCCGGTGCATATTCGAATGGTTTCCAAACCATCCAATACATCCAGCTTGGTCAGACACAGGCCCGAAATGCTGTTTATCTGGACCGCCTGGCGCAACGCCACCGCGTCGAACCAGCCACATCTGCGCGGCCGTCCGGTCGTGGCACCAAACTCATGGCCTTTAGCGGCCAGCCGCTCACCCACATCATCAAATAGCTCGGTAGGGAATGGACCGGACCCCACCCGGGTGGAGTAAGCCTTGGTAATGCCCAATACGTAGTCCAGATACCGGGGGCCAAAACCGCTGCCCACCGCGGTACCTCCGGCGGTGGTATTGGAGGATGTGACATAGGGGTAGGTGCCCAGGTCGATATCCAGCAGCGCACCCTGCGCACCTTCAAACAAGATGTGCTCACCCGCTTCCCGCAATTTGTGCAGCACCGGCACAACATCACAGACCATGGGTTGGAGCTGTTCCGCCACCGCTGCACATCCGTCCAGGGTTTGCTGAAAATCCACCCCACTTTTTTTGTAGTAATTGGTCAGCATAAAGTTGTGGTAGTCCACCACTTCCTGAAGCTTGCTGGCAAAGTCCTGCCAATAAAATAGATCACCCAGGCGCAGGCCCCGCCGCGCGGCTTTGTCTTCATAAGCCGGCCCAATGCCCCGTCCGGTGGTGCCGATTTTCTGATTACCACGGGCTTCTTCACGGGCCAGGTCCAGTTCCACATGATAAGGCAAGATGAGCGGACAGGCTGATGAAATGCGCAATCGTTCCCGCACGGGCACACCTCGCGCCTCCAGCGCGGCTATTTCCGTTAACAGGGCATTCGGTTCCAGCACCACACCATTGCCAATTAAACACTGTACGTCCTGCCGCAAGATGCCTGAGGGAATAACATGCAGGACCGTCTTTTCTCCATCAATCACCAGCGTGTGGCCGGCGTTGTGCCCACCTTGAAAACGCACCACCGCCGACACTTCTTCGGTGAGCAGGTCCACAACCTTACCCTTGCCCTCGTCACCCCACTGAGTGCCGATGACTACAACATTGCGCCCCATTACTTAACCTCTACGAATCTATTTATTCTCATATGCTTCAGCTTCCACCACCTCCCAGTGGTTAGACACCAGCACAAGCCGACGCGCCCCCTCCGGCGGTTCGTCTTCGCCCAGCCCACAACGTACCCTTTCACCCTCAGCCCGCAACGCCCTAACCGCCACATCCAGCTTTTCCTGCAGTTGTGGTTCCACCGCCGGTGCAAAGATCGGCGGTTGACTGACACCGTCCGGAATTAAATTTTTCAGATTCACATCAAACCCCGTGGCTGGGCGGGCACGTCCAAATAAGGCGCCAATGCCATCATATCGGCCACCCTGAGCCAGGGCGCTGCCGTGTTGCGGATGATAAACCGCAAAGACGGGTCCGTTGTGGTAGCCATAACCTGACAACTCAGAAACATCAACCCGCATGGTGCAGGGAGAATGATCCAGCAACTTGATCAGGTCTTGCAGTTGGTCAAAGGCTTTCAGCACCTGCCCCGGCAGTTGTTCCAGCTGCCGCCGCAGTTCCGGCAGCAGTTGCGCGGGGTCGTCCACCTGGGCCATCTGGGTGGGCAACGTAGCCATCAGATCCGACAGCGCTGAAGGCTTAAGTAAGTTGCGAATATCGGACTCGGACTTGCGTTGCACACACTTGAACAGCCTTTTTTCGTTGTCTTCGGACAAGTCACCCCCGGCAATCAGGGCCTGGACCAGGGAGCGGTAGATGCCCATATGCCCCAATAACAGCACCGGCTGCTCAACCTCTGCCGTTTCCAGGGTCGCCAGCATCATTTTGATGACTTCAGCATCCGCGTGCAGGCTTGCAACACCAAATATTTCCGCACCGGCTTTTACCGGTACTCTTGAGGCCTGGGCAATCTGCGGGTTGGCAAATACCACCGGACCGGCATAACACAACCGCTGCACCCCATCCGTGGCCAGGCTGTGCGCGTCAATCCGCACTGCCTGGCTGGTCATATCCGCACGCACCCCCATCTGCCGACCACTGGCCTGGTCAACAACCTTAAGGGTCTGCAGGTCCAGGTCTTCCCCGGTCCCGACCAATAGAGATTCGAGGTACTCGATGATCGGGGGTTCCACATAGTCAAAACCCCAGGCCACAAAGACATCCAGGACCTGCCTGCGCAGCAACTCCAAAGCCCAGGCTTTGGGCGGCAACAATTCGTCCACGCCACGCGGCAAACGCCAGTGTGTTTTCATTTGGCTACTTTCGTCTTGTTTTTAGCTGTCAGGTAACAGGGTGTTTGGACACAACCTGGTCAGGTCCCGTCACCGCTTTCGAGGAATTTGAAGAACTCACTGTTAGGGTCCAGCACCAACAAATCACCTTTGTTGTTAAAAACATTGATGTAGGCGTTAATACTGCGATAGAACTCGTAAAATTCCGGGTCCCGGTTGTAAGCGGCGGCATACACCGCTGCTGATGTAGCGTCGCCGTCACCCCGGATTTGCTCACTTTCCCGGTATGCTTCAGCTTCGATGACCACAGCATCCCGGTCTGCTTTTGCCCGTATGGCCAACGCTTGTTCCTGGCCTTCGGCGCGAAACTGCCGGGCTTCGATTTCACGTTCGGAGTTCATTCGCTCGTATACCGAATCGGATACCCGGGCCGGGAGGTCAATACGTTTTACCCGCACGTCAATGACTTCAACCCCATAACGGCGCATAACCTTGTCCAGATCGTCGCGCAGCTCACCCATAAGCTGATCGCGTTCTCCGGAAACCACTTCGTGCATATCCCGCCGGCTGATCTGGTTGCGCAACCCTTCATTAACCCGCTCCTGAATCAGTCTCTGTGCCCGGACCAGATCAAATGACGCACTTTCATAAAACTTCGACACGTCCGATACCCGCCACTTAACAAAAGAGTCAACTTCCAGGGGTTTCTTCTCCAGGGTGTAATAGGTCTCCGGATTGGAATCCAGGGACAAGACCCGCCCGTCGAATTTCTTCGCTTCCTGGGCAACCGGCAGCTTAAAATGTAAGCCGGGTTTGACATCCGCCTGAACCATTTCGCCAAACTCCAGCACAATGGCACGTTCGGTTTCCCGCACCTGGAAAATCGCCTGACTGCCAAGGACAACCACCACCAACAAGATCGCCAAAACAATTGTTGTTCGCATGGACATAACGTTCTCCTAGTTTCCGCGAATCCGACCGCCGCTGTTTCGGGCGGCGTTCACTTCTCGCAATATTCTTTCCACGGCATTATCCATCAATGCCTGATCAATTTCCGAATCGCCGGTGCCCCGTTGCTTGGTGAGCTGATCCAAAGGCAGGTACATCATATTGTTACCCCCCTCCACGTCGATCATGACCTTGCTGGAATTGGAGAAAACCGACTCCAGAGCGTCCAGATAAAGACGGTCCCGGGTAACCCGCTTGGCCTGGCTGTATTCAGCCAACAGCTTTTGAAATCTCTGCGCCTCACCTTCGGACTGCGCCACCACCCGGTCACGGTAGGCATTGGCTTCTTCAATCTGACGCTGGGCCCGTCCCCGGGCTTCCGGCACAACCTGCTCCAAGTAGGCTGTGGCCTGGTTGATAAAACGCTGGCGATCCTCCTTGGCCTTCTGTACGTCGTTAAACGCATCTTCCACCTGGCTCGGCGGCGCGCTGCGGTCAATATTTACCTTGCTGATCAAAATGCCGGTGCCGTAATTGTTCAGATATGACTGCAAACGATCCTGCACTTCCACTGCAATGGCTTCCCGGCCATCCGTGATGACCTGATCCATGGTTGAGCTGCCCACCACATGCCGCAGCGCACTTTCCGTTGCGTGGGTGAGACTGACAATGGGGTTTTTTACATTCACCCGATAGTCCCTGGCGTTATCCACCAGCCACTGTACGGTGAGGCTCACATCCACAATGTTCTCGTCCCGGGTCAGCATCAGCGATTGATGACTGTGGGACTGAACCTGGGTGACGTTAACAATATCAACCTCATCAATGATGGGCGGATTCCAGTGTAAGCCGGGACCTTCGAGTTCTTGCAGGGCTGCGCCAAAGCGGAAGATTACCGCCCGCTCCTGCTGGTCTACCTGGTAAATGCCCATAAACAGGTACACTACAATAATCGCAAAAAGTCCCAGCCCCAGCACACCACCGGACAAACCCGTGCCGCTGCGGCCGCCGCCACCACCTTTGCCACCGCCGAAAATACCGGACAGCTGCGCCTGTAGTTTGCGGATGGCCTCGTCAAGGTCCGGTGGACCCTGGTCACCCCGGTTACCCCAGGGATCTTTGTTATCACCACCACCCGGCTCATTCCACGCCATAAATTACTCCGAAATTGATCATTAGCCGCATACATCGATGAATCAGGCTAGATTCTACTGTGTTGTATTGTGAATGCACTTTTCCATGCCGGTTATCTGCGGACCCGCACTTGCCGCCCGCAAGCCCACGGTGGGTTAATTGAGTGCGTTTGTGCATCAGAGCGCGGCACTGCCATTGGAAATTTTAGGCAGCGCGCCTTGAACACGCAACTCTACCCGGGGCTTCTTACTCAACTGGCCTAATAGATACTCATCTGCCTGTAAGGTCAACAATAACCGTCCATCCGCCAGACAACGCTCGCCCAGTACCGCCCCGGAACGGTACAGCCAGGCCCGGGTACCGCCATCTTGTGCCGGCAAAATCGCCTCGTGCGGTGCGGCAACCCCCAAAGTATCGCCAACACCTTTAAGCAATGCATCCATTCCCTGGCCGGTGAGCGCACTCACTTTGAGAGGTGTGCCGCCCAAGGCACAATCCAGGGAGTTGTGGCCCGTGACCAGATCAACTTTGTTTAATACCACTTGTTCCGGCACTTTATCCGCGCCAATCTCCCGTAATACCTCACGCACCTGAGCAATATGCTCCTCGGCACGGTTGTCGGCCGCGTCTACCACGTGCAGCAGCAGATCTGCATAAACCACCTCTTCCAGGGTTGCTTTAAAGGCTTCGATCAAGGCATGAGGCAGCAAGCTGACAAAACCAACGGTATCCGTGAGCACAACATCGTTCAGGCCGGGAATCGGCATTCTCCGCATGGTTGGATCCAGGGTGGCAAATAGCTGATCTTCAGCATAAACAGCAGCATTGGTCAGGCGGTTAAACAGCGTCGATTTACCGGCATTGGTATAACCCACCAAGACCACCGTTGGCGTGCCCCGCCGGTCCCGGCCGCGCCTGCTCTGTTTACGCCGTTTTTCCACCTGGGTGAGTCTTTTTTCCGCCGCCTTGATGCGGCTGCTCAACATCCGCTGATCCAGCTCGATCTGCTTTTCACCCGCGCCACGCATGCCAATGCCACCCTTCTGCCGGTCCAGGTGAGTCCATCCCCGCACCAGCCGGGTTTGCGCATGTTTGAGCTGGGCAAGCTCCACCTGAAGCTGGCCTTCGTGACTCCTGGCCCGGGCTGCGAAAATAGTCAGAATAAGCTCTGTGCGAGTGATTATCCGGCAATCCAAGGTCTGTTCTAAATTTCGCTGCTGACCCGGCGTAACCTCGTGATTCACCAATACCAGATCAGCCTTGTGCCGGTGCACCAGGCGCCGCAGTTCTTCAGCCTTGCCCGCGCCGATGAACAAACGGGGATGAGGCGCGCTACGCCGGGCGGTCAGCGTTTCAACCACATCAATTTCCGCGGACGCCGCAAGTTCCACAAACTCGCTCAGATCCGGGTTTTGTTGCTGGTCCAACTCTATATGCAGCACTACCGCTGCCCGGCCAGCTTCAGGTCTTTCGAACAGCATGCGTTAAACCGTCTTTTAGATGATCCAGTGTATTAACCCGCCTTGCAGCCCGGTGCATCTTGCAGGATGCCCAAGGGACCGGACCCAGGCAAAATACCCATAAAATGCAACGGCCAACGAGTTGTAAGGCCCCGGGGTTACTCTTCTTCCGCCGCGGTGGCAAATTTGACATTTCGAGCAGGCACCACTGTTGAGATGGCATGTTTGTACACCATTTGGCTGACCGAATTCTTTAACAGCACAACAAACTGGTCAAAAGATTCGATTTGGCCCTGCAATTTTATGCCGTTAACCAAATAAATCGATACCGGTACCCGTTCTTTACGTAGTGCATTTAAATAAGGGTCTTGTAAGCTTTGCCCCTTTGACATCGTGCGTTCTCCTTTCACCCAGCCGGGTGCAACACTTATTGTTCTGTCTACTATTTTTGATCTTCTTGCTTATTCGCGTGTTCTTTTGCAGGGCCCATGGTTGGCCGCAGATAAATATTGGAGCACCGGTCAACAAAAACGTTCCCGATGAAAACGCTCTGCTCCTAAAGACCCTTACGGTAATTCAAGGCACGTCAAGTGTCCTGTCTCTTTAGGCTCATCATAACTCAATGAACAATGAGACAGCACACTAGTGATACCAAGAGTAACACGGAATCGGACAAGGCGATATCTGACTCAATCGGACAAGTACTGCGCAATTTGCGAAGCCAGACCCTGAGCAACGCCGGCTGTTTGAGGGGCGTGAACGAGTTGCATGTCCGGCCATCCGCGCATCCAGGTCAACTGCCGTTTGGCCAGGCGCCGGGTGGCGGTCAGGGTATTGGCGACAAATTCGGCATACGTCACCACCCCGTCAAGATACTCCCAGGCCTGACGATAACCCACGCTACGCAGCGCGGGTAATTCTTCGTGAAGATCTGACCGGGCATGAAGTTTTTTCACCTCATCGATAAATCCCAGCTCAATCATCCGTGCCAGGCGCTGCTCAATACGATGGTGTAAATCTGCTCGCTGCGCAGGCAATAAGCCGGCAAAAACCAACGGGACGTTAAGCCGTTCTCCCACTCCCGCCTGTTGCTGCCACTGCTGACTCATCCTTTGCCCCGGATTGAGCAGGGATACCTCCAACGCCCGTAACAACCTTTGTTGATTGTGGGGGTGTATCTTGGCAGCCGCTTGAGGGTCTATTGCGGTCAATTCTGCATGCAGTTGTGCTCCGCCTTCGTCGTCAAAACGCGCCTTAAGGCGGTTGCGCAACGCCTGATCAGCCTTGGGCAGGGCAGCCATGCCCTCGAGGAAACGTTTGATATACAACATTGTACCGCCAACAATCACCGGCACCCGCCCAAGGGCATGCGCCCGGCGCACACACTGATCCGCATCCGCCACAAAGTCTGCGGCATTGTAGGGATCCGCCGGGTCTCTGATATCGATCAGTTGATGAGGGTAACGCGCCAACTCCTCGGGGCCGGGTTTGGCGGTGCCGATGTCCATGCCCCGGTAAACCATGGCTGAGTCGGCACTGATCAGTTCAATCCGTTTCGGGAGCAAATCACTCAGAGCACATGCCACCGCGGTTTTACCAATGGCTGTTGGCCCCACAATAATAACCACGGGTAAGGTACCAGGCTCTGGTCCGGAATGGAGAGTCTGTTTTTGCCCGGTCATTGGCCCCGATAAAACAACCGGTCCAGCTCATCCATGCTGCGCATGAAGTACGTTGGACGCCCGTGGTTACACAAGCCCGCATTTTCCGTGGTTTCCATCTCCCGCAGCAGGGCATTCATTTCCGGCAGGGTAAGGTGGCGATTGGCCCGCACCGAACCGTGACAGGCCATGCTGGAAAGGATATCCAAGTGCCGCCGGCCAATTTCATCACTGCTGCCGTAAGCTGCTAACTCGGACAGGAAATCCTGTAGTACCTCTTCTATGCGCGCAAGATTCAGCAACACCGGAATTTCACGTACGCAAACAGTTTGCGGCGCCGTCCGGTCCACCCACAAACCCACCTTTTTTAGTTCAGCCTGGGCATCCTCCACCAGATCCGCTTCAGCCACACTCACCTCAACCGTCAGGGGAACCAGCAAGGGTTGGCAGGGGATGCCGTCCGCAGCCATTTGCGCCTTCAACTTTTCATAGGTGATCCGTTCATGGGCAGCGTGCATGTCCACAATCACCAGGCCCTGATCGTTTTGCGCCAGAATATAAATCCCATGCAGTTGGGCAATGGCGTAACCTAAGGGTGGGGTCGCCTGTTCCTCATCCGGGTTGCCCGTCCATTGGGGCGCTTCTTCCGCAATAATCTGGGACAACCCACCCGGCGGCACAGTACCGGCCGCTGTCCTGGCCGGCCCCACCGGACCAGCGGGTGGGTCAGGCAAGGGGCTCGCCGAGCCGGACAAACCCAGGGTGTTTTGTCCCGGGACCGGCTGGGCAACCCGTTCCACCCCAAGATTAACATCCACCACCCGGTCCGCCGCTGGGCGCACGTCCTGTAACGCACGTCTTAAGGACGCAAAAATAAAATCATGTACCTGCCTGTTTTCACGAAACCGCACTTCATGTTTGGTGGGGTGAACGTTAACGTCCACGGCTTCAGCCGGCAGTTCCAGAAACAAGACAAATACCGGGTGGCGACCGTGGAACATGACATCTTGATACGCCTGCCGAATGGCATGTCCAACCAGTTTGTCGCGAATGCTACGGCCGTTTACATAAAAATATTGCTGGTCCGTCTGCCGGCGGTTGTGCTGGGGCAAACCCACCCAGCCCCATAGACGCAACGCATCCCAGCTTTCTTCGATGTAGACGTTTTGTTGGAGAAAGTCCCGGCTTAGAACCTTGCCCAGACGTTCTTCAACCTGCCCCGCAGGTAACACAAATTGGCGCGCCCGTGCTGCCTGGGCAGCCGCCTGCTGCAAACTGAACCCCACATCCATATGAGCAAGACTTAAACGGCGCACCACCTGATCAATGGCCGCCATTTCCGCCCGGGCACTCTTCAGGAATTTACGCCGCGCCGGGGTGTTGTAAAACAGGTCACGAACTTCCACCGTGGTCCCCCGATTGTGTGCCGAGGGCCCATCACGCAACAATTCACCGCCGTGCACTTCGCGCAGGGCGCCGTTTTCGCCATGTACCGCGGAAGTTAACGTCACCCGCGACACGGAACAGACACTGGCCAGCGCCTCACCACGAAAACCCAGGCTTTGTATGCCAATCAAATCATCCGCGCCGGATATTTTGCTGGTGGCATGCCGCTCCATGGCCAGGGCCAGATCATCCGCCGGTATGCCGCTGCCGTTGTCCTGCACCCACAGCAAGTCAACCCCGCCACCCTCGGTGCGCACGTCTATCTGTTTGGCACCGGCATCGAGGCTGTTTTCAATCAATTCTTTGACAATGGAAGCCGGCCGTTCCACAACTTCGCCAGCAGCAATCTGATCCGCAACAAAACCGGCAAGTTTTTCGATCCGTTTAACTTTGCGCCTCCATCAACTGTTCAACGTTAGCCCGCCCTGGGGATGAACAACACCTGGCCAACCTTAATTTTATCGTTTGAAAGCCCGTTGCGGCTACGCAGCGACTTAGAACTGACACCATACCGCTGGGCAATTTTCGACAGCGTATCGCCGCGCACAATGGTATATCGAAGTTCACCCCCCAGCTTGGCAAGCAGGGTATCCGGCGGCGGATTGCTGCGCATGAATTGTTCTATACCCCGGGCAATGGCCCGGGCAATATTGCTCTGATGCTCAGCCTGAGACAACCGCCGGGCTTCGTCCGGGTTGGAGATAAACCCTGTTTCAACCAATATCGACGGCATATCCGGAGATTTTAAAACCACAAAGGCTGCTTGCTCCACCCGCTGTTTATGCAGCCCGGTTACCTTGCCCAGGTTGGCCAGAACCGCAGCACCCGCTTCAATACTCTGGGAACGGTTGGCATCCATGCTCAAATCCAACAGTACATGCGCCAGCACCGGGTCCCGGTCGGTTAATCGGACGTCCCCCACACCACCCAACAAATCTGATCTGTTTTCACGTTCAGCCAGCCACTTAGCGGTTTCGCTAGTGGCACCCCGGTCAGACAGAGTATAAACCGAGGCACCCTTAACATTGGCTTGCCGGAAAGCATCCGCGTGAATGGAAACAAATAGATCTGCCCGCTTGGCCCGCGCAAGATCCGTTCGTTTACGGTGGGCAAGATAGTAATCCCCGGTACGGATCAGCACCGCCTCAAAACCCTTGAGCGCGTCGATTCGCTTCTTCACCCGGCGCGCAATCTGCAGGACCACATGTTTCTCCTGAATCCGCCGCGGGCCAATGGCCCCGGGATCATCACCGCCATGCCCCGCATCCAGAGCAATCACCACATTACGATCCTTCTTGCGCGCTACCTGTGGAGGAGGTTGCGCCTTTTGCTGTTCGTAAAGATCCACAACCAGACGGTGGCCGTAAGGCTTTATCGGCTGCAGCGTAAACGCCTGGGGGTTGAGACGTTGTTTGGTGTCGATAACCACCCGATAGCTGCCTTGGCGGTGTGCCGCCCGCAGCTTGCTGACCCGTTCCCGGCCCACCGCAACTACACCGGGATCAAAGCCTTTGCGGGGCTGAACACCCTTCAGGTCAACAACTATCCGGTGGGGTTTGTCCAGGGTAAACACGTTGTAGGTTACCCGTGCGTCGATATCAAAGACCACACGAGTAGAGTCCGGCGCCTCGTGCATGCGGATACCCTGCAGGGTTGCACCACTTGCCGGCAAGGAGAACAGCAACCCCGGGACAAATGCAAACAAAAATGCAAACACTATTCCAAAGACACGGGAATGGCCTTGCTTAACCATACTGAACATGGGCCACTCTCGATTCACCGGCAACTTCCAGTTTGACGTCTACCGTTGGCTCAGGCAGCCACCCGGCCGCCCTTTCAGGCCACTCGAATAGCTTAATTCCCGCTGTGTCGATAATTTCGTCTATCCCCACAAATTCTAATTCCTGAGGATCGTGTACTCGATAGAGATCAAAATGAAATAGTTCCTGACCATCTATATTGTAGGGTTCGAGCAAAGTATACGTTGGACTCTTAACCACCCCTGTATAACCCAGGTGTTTGAGCATCCCGCGCACCAGGGTGGTTTTACCCGCACCGAGTTCGCCGCGCAAAAATACCAGGCTGCTGCGGCCATAGCGACCTAAAATTTCATCTATCAGTTGGCCACCTAACGCCATCGTGGCGGTTTCATCAGGCAAGTGATGCTGAATGCGCAAATCAGTCACAAAGCTTACCATTTAGTAATTGAGGTAACCTTGTGATGACATCCGTGGCGGTTAAACTGCGGTAACCCAGCTCTTCTGCAGCCAAGTCCGCAGCCGCGCTGTGGGCCATGACCGCCAAGTCAAAACAGTTGCCGCGTAGTTCAACATCATCAGCCCCGGCCATAAACCCGGCGATGATGCCGCTGAGCACATCCCCCATACCCGCTGTTGCCATGCCCGGATTGCCGTGGGCACACAGGCTTAACCCCGCTGCGCTGAACATGACGCTGCCGGCGCCCTTGAGCACACCCGCACATTGAAATTTGCCGGCTAACTGTTCAGCAGCCGCCAGCCGGTCGTCAACTACCCCGGCGGTATTCACATTCAGCAAACGTGCCGCTTCTGCCGCGTGGGGTGTAATGTACAGATTCCCACCCTCCCAGCGTTGTTTCATGGCCAACCAATATAGTCCATCTGCATCCAGCACAACCGGTACACCAGCGGGCATCTGTGTGTCGCCGGAACTGAATTGCTGAACCAGATCGTAAAGCGCCTCACCCCAGGCCCGGCGCCCCAGACCCGGCCCCAGAACAAATAGATCAGCGCGCCGCAGAATATCGCTGAGTTGCTCAGCCTGAGCGTCCACAACCATGACCTCTGGAGTGCGCGCAATAATGGCATTGGTGTGTTGTCCCTGAGTGACCACCGTCACCATCCCCGCGCCACTGCGCAGCGCTGCTTCCGCGGACATGGTCACCGCGCCGGGCATGCCGATGTCCGACCCCACCACCACTACATGGCCTTGGCGGTGTTTGTGGGTATTGATGCCGGGTATTGGCACCCGTGCGGGATCAAACCGCCTGAGGGGTACACCGGCTTCGCAATATATATGGCCGGGCACAGCCAGATCATCAAAGCAGCGTTCCCCAACCTGGGCTACCCCCGGACCGCTGAACAAGCCTATTTTTTGCGTAATAAAAGAAACCGTCAGATCCGCCCGAATTGCGTTATCACACACGGCTCCGGTACTGGCGTTAACACCCGAAGGTACATCGATGCTGACAATGGGACAGGCCACCGCGTTGAGAAAAGCCAGAGCCCTTGCGATCTCAGCCCGGGGCTGTCCCTTAAAACCGGTCCCTAACAAACCGTCCACCACCAGCTCACCGGATACCACCGTGCGCGCCTCATCAAAAGACTCCACCACCAGACCCGCGGCGGCAACCTGCTGATAAGCTGTTGCCGCGTCCCCGGACAGATGCTCGGGACCGTACAGAGCAACCAGCTGTACCCGCAGACCGTAGTGGTGTGCCAAAGCCGCGACGAGGTAAGCATCACCGGCGTTATTACCCTTGCCGCACCATACCGATAACCCCGTAACCCGGGGGTATTTTTTGAGCAAACACTGCCAGGCAAAACCGGCAGCCCGCTGCATGAGGGTAAATCCCGATACCGGAATTTGCGTAATCGCCCGGGCGTCGATGGCCCGGGATGCCTGCGCGTCAAAAACGTGGCTGCTGGCTTTACTGGTCATGTCGTGCATTATACTTGGCAAACCGCTGAAGCAGCTATCCTAGTGCTACCCACAACCCAACAAATTGCCGCCTGGGCCCAAGCCATGGGGTTTGCCGACATCGGCATCACCGATGTGGATTTATCCGCACAATCCCACCATGTCCGGGCCTGGCTGGCGGCGGGGTTTGCGGGGGAGATGGGTTATCTGCACAAAAATCTGGACAAGCGCCTGGACCCGTCTTTACTGGAACCGGGTACCTGCCGGGTCATTTCCGCCCGCATGGACTATCAGACTCATGCTGCTGACGCGCTGCAAGTGCTGGACGATCCAAGCAAGGCATTTATCTCCCGCTACGCACTGGGCAGGGACTATCACAAAGTGCTTCGACGCCGGTTGGCAAAATTGGCCAAGCAAATAGACGATTGCCTGCAAGGCACCGTTGATGGCAGAGCCCATCGCTACCGCGCCTTTACCGATTCCGCGCCGGTGCTTGAGAAAGCGCTGGGGGAGAAGGCGGGGCTGGGGTGGATCGGCAAACATACCCTGCTGCTAAACGAACATGCCGGTTCGTGGTTTTTTGTTGGCGAAATTTTCACCAACGCGCCCCTTGAGCTGAACACCCATACCGCGCAGGACAACTGCGGCAAATGTAATGCCTGCATGACCGTTTGCCCCACCCAGGCCATCCTGGGCCCACAACAACTGGACGCCAGGCGCTGTATTTCCTACCTGACCATTGAACACCGGGGCGCCATACCGGAGTCCCTGCGCGGAAAAATGGGTAACCGGATTTATGGCTGCGACGACTGTCAACTGTACTGCCCATGGAATCGCCATGCACCCTTAAGTCAGGAGCCTGATTTTGCGGTGCGCAATAATCTGGACCAGGCGGATCTGCTGAGTCTGTTTGCGTTGACCGAAGCGGAATTTCTAAAACTGACCGAAGGCAGCGCCATGCGGCGCATCAGCTACGATCAATGGCAGCGCAATATTGCCGTGGCCATTGGCAACGGCCCCAACACCGAACCGGCCCGCCGGAGTCTGGAACGGCAACTGCATCTGGCCAACACCCGGGGCCGGGCCATGGTGGCTGAGCATATCTGCTGGGCACTGGAGCAGCTTGCGGGCAAACCCACCCTGGTGGCCGTACAGAGTTCCCACATCCACGGCATTGAGGATCAGCCCGGCTAGTGGTCCGGCCGCGGCGGATCATCCGGCAATTGAAAAAAATGTTCCCGGTAGTAACGCAGTTCGCCAATGGATTCGCGGATATCCGCCAGCGCGGTATGTTCGTTCTTTTTGCTGAAACCTTCCGCCATCTTCGGATACCAGCGCCGGGCGAGTTCCTTAACAGTACTGACGTCGATCATTCGATAGTGCAGATAGTTTTCCAGGGTCGGCATGTAGCGGCTCAAAAAACGCCGGTCCTGCCAGATGGTATTGCCACACAGGGGCGCTTCTCCGGATTCCACGTGTTTTTCGATAAAGGCTAAACTCACCGCTTCCGCCTCCCGCTCGGCCACACCCTCCCGGGCGATACGGTCCAGCAGTCCCGAGGCACTGTGGTGACTTTGATTCCACTCGTCCATTCCATCCAGCAGGGATTTGGCCTGAGTGATCGCCAGCACCGGACCTTCTTCAATAACGTTAAGATCTCCATCAGTAACAATGGTGGCCATTTCAATTATCCGGTCCACCTCGGGGTTAAGACCCGTCATTTCCAGATCGATCCAGACAAGCTTTGTAGTCAAACCAATACCCCGGCACACAGCAGTTTCGGATATTATGCGCTGCTTAGCCCGGTAATGTAGAGACCAAATAAAGTGAAGACCGCTGCACACGTGGGTGTGATCGAACCTGAAGCGCTGCAAAGCCTGATGCTTGAGCCCAACACCAACTTACTGCTGGTGCAAGTCACCTCACCTGAAGTGTTCTGGCAGGCCCACATCCGGGGGGCTGTTCTGGTGACCCCGGCGGATCTGGTTTGTGGTATTCCCCCGGCCACCGGGAAGTTACCCGGCAAGGCACAACTGGAGGCGTTGTTCAGCCGGATTGGCTATACCCCGGATCGTCAAATTGTGGTTTATGACGACGAAGGCGGCGGCTGGGCCGGACGCTTCGCGTGGACCCTGGATGTCATCGGCCACCGGAGCTGGCAGTACCTGAACGGCGGACTACACGCCTGGCCGGGTGCTCTTGAACAGGGTGATACCGGTGCCGTCCCCAGCAGGGCGAGCCAGGTTACCCTGAATCTGGACTCAGCACCCATCGCCGAACTGGAAGATGTCTTGCAAGCCATAAACGACGACAGCCAGATTATCTGGGACGTCAGGTCCGCCGCAGAATACGCGGGGACCCGTCAGGCAGCAGCGCGTTGCGGACATATTCCCGGGGCCATTAATTTTGACTGGATGGGTTTAAAGGATGCGGTCAACAAACAACGTATTCCGGAGAATATCGAGGCTGAACTGGCACACCTTGGACTGGCGGACAAAGCGGTGATTACCCACTGCCAAACCCACCATAGATCCGGCCTGTCATATATGCTCGGCCGGGTATTTGGCTACAATATCCGCGCTTACCACGGTTCCTGGTCAGAGTGGGGGAACCGGGAGGATACCCCCGTAGAAACCGGAGCCCGCGGTGAGTGATTGGTTTGCCCATCTGCAAAAGCTCGTACCCCAGCATGGCTTATCACGGCTGGTGGGGGCTATTGCCCAGTCCGAGCAACCCTGGATAAAACGCCTCTTTATCGAGCAATTTGCCAGGGTTTACGGTGTGTCCCTGGCGGAAGCCCAGGCGGAACATTTTGCAGACTATAAGAATTTTAACGACTTCTTTACCCGGGCACTGAAGCCGGATGCCCGGCCCCTGCCCGGGGACACCTCCATCATCGTCAGCCCGGCGGACGGTGCGGTCAGTCAAATGGGACCCATCAGCCGGGGGCAGTTGTGACAGGCCAAGGGTAACCGGTATTCCTTAACGGGTCTGGCAGGCGGTTTGGCCGAGGGTTTGCAGGGCGGCAACTTTTGCACTATTTACCTGGCACCCAGCGACTACCACCGGGTGCACCTGCCTTATCGCGGTGAACTGACCACCAGCCTGGCCGTGCCCGGCGCCCTGTTTTCCGTCAACGGCACCACCGAAAACGCCATTGAAGGTCTGTTCTGCCGCAACGAACGTCTCGTTTGCCGCTTCACCACGGAATTTGGGCCCATGCTGGTGATCCTGGTGGGTGCGATGATTGTGGCTTCCATAGAAACGGATTGGCTGGGGCCCGCGTCACCCTATACCAGTGAAGAACTGACCCGGCACCAGCTCAGCTACGAAACCGGGGACGAAATAGGCCGTTTTCTGCTGGGATCAACCGTCATTTGCTGTTTTCCCAAGGGTGCGGTGACGTTGAATCCGGATTGGCGGACCGGGACCCAGGTCCGCATGGGGGAGGGTATGGCCACCCTGAACGGTGCGGGTACTACTTAGCTTAGCGCCGGGTGTCAGGTGTGGGGGAAGGTGAGGACCTCGTCAATATGACTTGCACCTTGGGCCAGCATCAACAGACGATCAAAGCCAACCGCCACACCGGCGCAGCTGGGCAAACCATGCGCCAGGGCAGCCAGAAAATGGGCATCCGGAGTCACCATGCCCAGCCCACGGGCAGCGCGGACTTCATTGTCGCGGGCAAAACGGTGCTCATGTTCCTCGCCCGCCAATAGTTCCCAGTACCCATTCGCCAGCTCAATACCCTCCACAACCAGCTCAAACCGGGCGGCGGCCGGACCATCCGCCGTGTGCCGCAGCCGGGCCAGGGCAGCCTGGTCCGGCGGATAGTCCACCACAAAGTACCGCCCCGGCAATTGCGCACAGCCTTCCGCAAAAGCCAGATCCAACTCGGCCCGGGGAGCGGACCGGGAACATCCCTGGCGCCCGGCAACAATGTCCCAATAGGTAATTTGACGGTATTCCCCCGCCCCTAAAACCATGTCCACCAGCACCTTCACCTCTGACATGAGTTGTTGGTCGTCATAGTCCAGCCGGTACCATTCCAGCAGGGTAAATTCCGGGTTGTGCAGGCGCCCTCGTTCCGCGTGGCGAAATACCGGACCCAATTGATAACAGGATGGCATGCCGGCCGCCAGAAGCCGCTTTATGAAATACTCCGGGGAAGTTTGGAGATAGCCGTAACCGGGCACCGGAATGCTGTTGATATCCGGATCGGTGACGGTACAACGCCCCAACAAAGGGGTTTGAACTTCAACAACGTTTTGTTGCTGAAAGTAGTTGCGCACCCGGTGCAGCAACTGCGCCCGGGTAACCAGGGCGGGGATTGACGCGCCGGGTTGCCAGTCACTTGGCCCGGCTGACATATTCTCCGGTACGGGTGTCGATTCTCAAGACATCACCAATATTAATGAACAACGGCACACCCTTAATGATGGCTCCCGTGGACAGGGTTGCAGGTTTGGTGCCCCCACTGGCGGTATCACCCTTCAGACCCGGGTCCGTTTCCGTCACCTCCAATTCCACAAAGTTCGGCGGGGTCACGGCGATGGGATCGTCGTTCCACAAAGTAACCTGGCAGACATCCTGCTCCTTGAGCCAGTCCTTGGCATCACCCACCGCGGTTGCCGCTGCCGCTACCTGCTCAAAGGAGCCATCCGTACGCATAAAGTGCCAGAACTCACCATCAGCGTAGAGGTACTCCATATCCAAATCCAAGACGTCCGCCGCTTCGATAGACTCCCCGGATTTGAAGGTACGCTCCCAAACCCGCCCGGATTTTAAATTTCGGAATTTCACCCGGTTGAAGGCTTGCCCCTTGCCGGGTTTGACAAATTCGTTTTCCAGAATGGTACAAGGATCTCCTTCCAACAGCACTTTCAATCCCGAACGGAATTCATTGGTAGAATAGCTGGCCATAATTCTCGCTAGTAGTGTTTAATCCCGCGCGCATGATACCTGTGAATCCGACACCTTGGGAGTCCAACCTGTGGCAGCAGAGCCTGAAAGAGGCTTATCGTTCCAGCCATGCTCTGCTGCAAGCCCTGGGCACACAACATCCCGCCAGTATTGAACCGGCAGACTTTCCAATTCTGGTGCCCAAAAGTTTTGCCGCCAGAATTCAGCCCGGCCAGCCGCAGGACCCCTTGCTGCGCCAGGTACTGGCGCTGGCGGCGGAAGAGGAAAGCCGGCCCGGTTTTGTGGCTGATCCTCTTTTGGAAACCGCTTTAGACGCACCTTTGGAAACATCCACCCACCCCACTACCGCGGCAGAAGCTGACAAAGTTGTACCCGGCTTGCTGCAGAAATATCAGGGCCGGGTGTTGCTCATCACCACCGGTGGTTGTGCCATCAACTGCAGATATTGTTTCCGCCGGCATTTTCCTTACCAGGCACATCGTGACCGGGATTTGCGCACCGCCCTGGACGCCATCGCCGGCGACAATTCCATTGAAGAGGTCATCTTGTCCGGTGGCGATCCGCTGATCTTAAGCGACCCGGCACTGGCGCAACTGATCAACCGGCTTGCCCGGATACCCCACGTGCGCCGGGTGCGTATTCACACCCGGCTGCCCGTGGTCCTGCCGCAAAGGATAACCGCCGAGCTAGTGACCCTGTTGACCGCAACCCCCCTGGATGTGGTTGTGGTCGTACACGCCAACCATCCCCAGGAGCTGAACGCAGACACTCTGCGCGCTTTCACATGCCTGAAATCCACCGGTGCCTGGTTGTTTAATCAGGCGGTCCTGCTTAACACCGTGAATGCGGACCCTTTGATCCAAATCGCTTTGGCTAAGGGGCTATTTGCGCAAGGGGTGATCCCCTATTACCTGCATCTGCCGGATCCCGTGGCGGGCACCCATCACTTTTATGTGGACAGCCCCCAGGCCCTGGCGATTTATGCAGAAATGCAAGCCCGGTTGCCGGGTTACCTGCTGCCTAAGCTGGTCCGGGAAGTGCCAAAAAAGGCAAGTAAAATGATTGTTAGCAGCCCCTAAAGCGACTTGCCTTTCACCCTCCTAGTCATCGACAATTTGCGCTTATGAGTGAAGCCTACGAAGTGCGCCTGGATGCGCCAGATTCCAACCTCGACCACCTCAGCTTTGCTGACGCCAATCCCGGCGCCATATCGGACTGGGTGAGTGGTTTACCCCTGGCCAATACCCACGAAACGGCCTCCCAACTCAAGGGTGCAACAGCAGAACTGGCCCTGCTGGACGCCCCCGGCGTTGTCAAAATGGAAAGTCTGGAAGCGGTGCGGCCGGTGGTCCATTACATTTGTTCCCGGCTGGATCGCAATACCAACCCCACCCAAGCTACCGCTTCGGCGTCTGATCTATTGTTAAACCTGTGCACGGGCTACAAGTCCATTGTGCTCAGCACCTTACCCGCCGTTGGCGACAAATCCGTACCCAGGGATATTCTGCCCAAGGCCATGCATCGCCTGTTGTCGGACTTATCCCGGGTATTGTTGCGCGCCTTGCAAACTTATTCCCACCCACCACAAAATTTCTGGTGGGAGCTGAACGAGATTTATCGCCTGGCGGAAACCCTGGACCTCACGGAATTTAAGTGTACGGACGATGAAAACAGTTCTGTGCGCACCAATACCATCAGCACCGTTTACATTCGCTCACTGCTGCTGGCGTCCTGCAAGTCGAACCAGTTGCAACAACATCACATCAAGGCGGTATTCGGGGCATTGGAACATTGGGGTTCGCATGTCATGCTGGACAGAGAAACCCACGATGCCTTGTTAGTGGTGGACCTGTTGGCTAACAAGGGGCCCCAATATGCACAATTTGCGCCCAAGCTGGCTGAACCCCGGGCCTTGCGCACCGAAGTTCTGACCTATGATATCGAAGCCTATCTGAAGGAGATCAGCACCAATATTGTGGTGCCTGAAGCGTTATCTAACGGGCTGTTGTCTCATCTGGTGGAAGCCTGGAGTGTTCTGAAACCACGCACCTTTAAGCGGATGCAGGGGGATTCTGCGTTGCGGGTATGTGTAGGTTTACGCGCGGCACACTATTTTCTGTCCGGCGGTATCGATTTTGCTGAACAACTCAGCAGCACCGAAGCACTGTTGCGCCGGGAGGTGAATCCCTTTCTGGACGTGGACTATGAGGCTGCCACCCCTGCTGAATCCGATGACCCCTGGTCCCAGGCCCACGACCTGAAAATACGTATTCCGGAAAATCCCAATATCGAAACCCCCGAAAAGATATTGCTGGAAGCAAACACGCCCAACCTGGACAAACCCACCGAACATTATGAAACCCAGGTCGCGGATACCAGCCCGGCTGGTTATCGTCTGGAATGGTCAGACCAGGCACCGCCAAAAATTATCGTCGGCGAAATTGTCGCTTTACGTGAGGAAAAGGACACCCGTTGGTGTGTTGCCGCCGTGCGCTGGATTCAAAGTAAAAACGGCACCCTGGGCATGGGTGTCGAATTGCTTGCACCCCGGGCCATTCCCGTGGCGCTGCGCATTATTCAAAAGAAAGGGGGCCCGACGGACTATACCCGCGGGTTGTTGTTGCCGGAAATTAAAGCCATAAAACAGCCGGCCACCCTGATCACCCCAAAAGTGCCTTTTGCCCCGGGCCAGAAACTCAATGTGCAGCGCCAGGGACTGCATGCCACCGCGCAACTGCTGGAAAGTACACAAAACACCGAGAGTTTTAACCAGTTCACATTTCGTATGTTGGATGGTTACTTGGAAAACTAGCCCCCACCCCGCAACATGTGTCTGTTCGCCATGACTAGAGAGGACACTAGCCAAGGTTCTTAGCCTCGTTCTTACCTTTGGGTCGAGGAAGCTGTAGCACTTTGGAGTTAAAAAAGGATATGTCGGCACAGCTTTCACAGCAGGCTACCACGCGCTTACTCATCGCCGAAAAATCGGAGAACTCAGCTTACGAACTAGACTCCGCGCTACGGGACGCCGGTATCGCCACCAAACTCAGCATCAGCGACGATCTGGCACACATCGCGCATATGGTGGGTCAGGGGGAAACCGACATTGCCGTGTTGACTGACAAGATCGACGGCCTGGAAACACTGATTCCGCAAATCCGGGAAAATGCCCCCCATACCCCGGTGATACTATTGACCGATGACAGTCAGGAAAGTCCCTGGTCGGTGGCCAATGCCCTGAATCTGGGGGCCACCGATGCGGTCCCCGCCAGTTGCCCGGATCAGTTAGCCCTGGTGATTAAACGGGAGCTTGAAAACGTTTGTCAGCGGCAGAACTTTTCTCAGATCAGGCGTGCGCTCAAGGAAGCGGAAGAGCGCTGCCAACTGTTGCTGCAAGGTGCCAAATCCGCCATCGCCTACGTTCATGAGGGCATGCACATCCATGCCAACGAACACTATTTGGACCTGTTTGGATATACCGACATCGACGAACTCTGCGGCGAGTCCCTGGCTGACATTTTGTGTGCGGACAGCGTGCAGGCCTTGAAACAGCAGTTGAAGGCTTTGCGTCCAAGCAGCAACAATCCGGCCGACGGCGAAGATACCGAGCGCAGGGTGGCAACCTCCAGCTTTGAATTTGTCAGCGCCCCCAGGAACGACAATCAGCAAGCCATTAGCGGCACAATGTCCCTGACCAATTCGTTGTACGAGGGGGAAGAATGTCTGCAGGTGACGGTAAAAGTCAGCGACGAAGGCAAGCCGGAAGAAAAACCGGCAACATCCCCCACCGCCAAAACAGAGGAGCTGGAACTGCCGGGTTTTGTCAAAGCCGCAGATAGCTTTTTTGCCAACGAGACAAATAGCTGTTTTGTCATGGTGGCCGGCATAGACAATTTTAATAACCTGCAGCAGGCTTACGGCCTGGTGGGCACCGAAACCATTTGCCGCAAGGTGTGGCAAAAATTTGTGGAATTAACTACGGACTTTCCGGTCATTCGCCTCAGCCACCACCAGTTTGCCTTAGCCATGGTGGCCGACTCCCGGGAACAGATTTTCGAAATATCGGACAATATCCGCCGCACCGTGGCCGATTATATATTTGAGGTACAGGACAAGACCGTGCGGCCCAGCGTCACCCTGGCCGGCATCCCCTACGATAACGAGACCGGAGTGAGCCAATGCCTGGATGCTGCCCACGTCCTGTTGTTAGACAGCTTTGAAAGCGAAGCCTCAAATACCGTTGTCTTGCCGCAGGAGGCGGCTCAAGACGACGGCATCGACGGCGCCAAGGTCATCTTGCGGCAAATTACCGACGCCATTGAAAACAAGACCTTTATCACGCTGTTCCAGCCCATCATCAGTCTGCGCGGCGATTCGGATGAACACTACGAGGTATTCTTGCGGATGGCCGGCGAAGAAGGGGAGCAAATTGAGCCTGCACAATTTCTACAAACCGCCATCGACAATAATGTAGCGGGCAAAATTGACCGCTGGGTGATTTTGCAATCCATCAAGATGCTCAGCGTGCACCGGGCAAAGGGCCATGCAACGCGGCTGACCATCAACCTGACCAGCAACAGCGTGACCGATCCGGAGTTTTTACAATGGCTGGGGGTTGCCATCAAGGCGGCGCGCTTGCCCAGCGATGCGGTGATTTTCCAGATCACGGAAAAAGACGCCACAACCTACCTGCGGCAAACCCGGGAATTTGTTGAAGGTTTGCGCAACATGCACTGCCGGGCTTCCTTGTCCCGCTTCGGCCTGATTGAGGACCCTTTTGAAACGCTGCGCCACATCCCCGTGGACATGGTGAAGCTGGATGGGGCCTGTGTGGCGGACAATAGTGAAGACGAAGAAGGTAAGGACAAACTCGTCAGCACTATTCAACAGCTGCAGAACGCGGGCAAGTTGACCATTGTGCCCATGGTGGAAAACGCCAACATACTCTCCACGCTGTGGCAAGCGGGTGCCAACTATATTCAGGGGCACTACCTGCAGGAACCCAGCACCGAAATGGACTACGACTTCAGTACGGAAGACTAACGGTCTGCTTACCGGCACTGCCCCTACCGGGCAATGAACTAACGATGCTCGGATTGTGCCTTAAGCGCCTGGCTGATATCCCGGTCGCTGAAACCAATTAAGTACAACACCGCGTCCAGACCAAAGTTGGAAATGGCGTGACTGGCGGTTTCCCGCACAACAGCCTTGGCGTGAAAGGCAACCCCCAGGCCTGCCGCATCCAGCATGGGCAGGTCGTTGGCGCCGTCCCCGATGGCAATGGTCTGCGGTAAGCTAATGCCTTCTTTTAAGGCAATCTCGCGCAACAGTTCTGCCTTGCGCGCGGCATCCACTATTGGGCCATCCACTTCTCCGGTCATCAATCCATCCTTGGACACCAGGGCATTGGCATAGACATAGTCGATCCCCATGCGCGTTTGCAGGTGTTCACCTACATATTGAAAACCTCCGGAAATCACGGCTGTTTTGTAGCCGAAGTGCTGCAGTGCCTGAATGAGACGCATGGCCCCGGCATTAAGCTGTACGGCGCAGGCCACATCGGCCAGCGTCGCCACCGGCATACCTTGCAGCAGTTTTGCCCGCTGGCGGAAGCTCTCCTGAAAGTCAATTTCCCCAGCCATGGCCCGGCTGGTGATCCGGCTGACTTGATCACCCACACCATGGCGTTTGGCCAACTCATCCATCACCTCTTCGGTAATCAAGGTGGAGTCCATATCAAAGGCCACCAATCTTCTGGTGCGTCTGAATACCGTGTCTTCCTGCAGAGAAAAATCAAATACCAGTTCCTCAGCCACGCCCATTAACTTGTGCCTGAGTTCAGCCAATTCCGCATCCCTTCCGCGCAGACGCATTTCCACACACAGCCGTTCGCTGCGGCCACCCAATTCAGCATCCCCGCGGTCGGTGAGCCGGCGCACGGTATCGATATTAAGGCCAAATTCATGGGTGAGGGTGGACACCGCGTGCATGGGTTTGCTGCCGTCACCATTGGCCAGCAAAGTCAGGATGTACCGGGTTTGTCCCGATGCTTCGAGCCAAGCTCCATAGTTGGAATTGGTGATTTGCGATACCCGCACCGTTGAACCCGCCGCGTTGGCGCGAAACATAACTTGCTTGATCAGCGGTCCCGTGTTGGCGGCATCCACCCTGACCAACATGCCGAGCGCCAGCTCATCGTGAATGACCGCCTGGCCAACATCCAGAATATGCGCTTCAAATTCAGACAGTGACTGGGTGAGTTCGGACATCAACCCGGGTTTGTCCTGCCCGGAGACGTTAATCAAAATGATCTCGTGTGCCATAAAATTTGTTGCCGAGGGTGGCGAGCCTTCTTGTCGTGAAATGTAGTGAAATAATTGTTGCCCTTGCCGGGACAGTATTCTACGTATAAACGCCGAGGATATCCGCGCGGATTTCAGCGTAAACTCGTCCGGCAAAATGTTGCGCCAGCAGATTTTGTGGTAAATTGCCCAACCGTTATTGGATCTGGAGGCACGTTGTCCTGGTGGACCTCTAGCCGCTTTTCACCCCGTCCGGGTATGTGGGCTGCCGCTATTTTAAGCAGCAGCCTGCTGGCCGTTGGGCTGTTACCCATCTGGCTGCCCAATGCTGACAAGCAGACTGAGCTGGCCCGCTACGGCAACGCATTGGCGCACAGCCTGGCGCTGTCCAGTGCCGGCCATCTGTTGCACAAAGACCGTATTGAACTGGCTGTGGTTGCCAACCGGGTAGTGGCCCTGGAAGAGGTTGCCGGAGTGATGTTTTTTGATACCGGCAACGAAATAATTGCCATCAGCGGCAATAGTGAAGGCAGCCGCTACTATACGGCCCCCGCAACCCTGGACGACACCATCACCGGCTATACCCGGGTGATTCTCAATCCCCAGGCCTTCCTTGAACCTGCCGCCTGGTGGCAGTGGCTCTTAAGCTTGTTGCTGGTTGTGATCTGCCCGTTGATCAGCCTGTTGCTGCTGCAATTGTCTGCCAAGGGAAATCGATCCTTACCCATTGTGTCGGTGCCGGAAATACCGGTTGTGCCGCAGACTTCGTTATGCCTGGTGGCCAACCTGCACAATCAAATGGCGCTGGATCAGCAGCAAAAACGGCAATCCATCGAAGATGCTCTGGATATGGCCCGGGAAGTATGCGCCATCCATCAGGGTCTGGTTGTTGAGGTACCGCTCAGGGGTGTATTCGTATTGCTCGACCGCGACAGCTTGAATACTACTGAAACACTAAGCACCGCCTTCTTGTTCAGCGAGTTGCTTAGTCAATACGAAACGGATGGAGAATTTCGTTGCCTGGTCTCTCAGACTACCTGCCCGGGCTCGCCAACGGAATTACAGGGTTTGTCCCGGGAGGAATTGGCCCAAACCACGGACATCGATACGTCCCTGACCCTGGCCACTCTGGCCAAGCCGGGCAGTCTGCTACTGACCGCCGCGGTCTACAGCACCTTGTCCGGCGAAGAACAAGCCTTGTGCGAACCCTACAGCCACCCGTTGTTGGCGGATTTAACCGAATCGCCGGTTTACCAATGCGCACAAGTGCACCCACAGCAGCAGCAGTGGGTGGACACTCAGGCAAAACTTATCCTCGGATTTAATCAGGCGTCTGCGTCCTGACTGCTGCTAGCTGACCGACAGGGCATCAACCTTCTGAAAACCCCGGGGTAACTTACGGCCCCGGCGTGCCCGCTCACCCATATAATTGTCCAGATCTTTGTGCTTTAAACGCAAGTGGCGCTGGCCGGCCCGAACCACCAGTTCCTGATCTTCGCTCAGGACAACCGCCGCAATCATCTGTTCTTCACCGGCTTTAAATGCCGCGGTGGGCACGTTGATGAGTTTGTTTCCCTTACCCTTGGCCAGCTCCGGCAATTCCTTTAAGGGGAAGACCAGCAGGCGGCCCTGGTCAGTGACGGCGGCAACCCACTGCTGGGCGTCCGCCGTATGGGTAATGGGACTGGGCGGCAACGCCACCCCACCCGCGGGCACCGTGAGAGAAGCTTTGCCGGCCTTGTTCTTGGTAACCAAGTCGGACAGCTTGCCGACATAGCCGAACCCGGCACTGGACGCCATCAGTACCTGGGTTTCCGCCGTGCCCATGGCAACACCAATAAACTTGGACCCGGCCGGTGGTTTTAACCGCCCGGTCAGCGGTTCCCCCTGGCCCCGGGCCGACGGCAGACTGTGTGGCGCAATGTTATACGTGCGTCCACTGGTATCTACAAATATCAGGGTTTCGTTGGTCCGCCCACGTGCCGCCTGAGCAAAACTGTCTCCTCCCCGGTAGTTGAGTTCCTGGGGGTCCAGTTCATGCCCCTTGGCCGCCCGCGCCCAACCCTTGGTCGACAACACTACCGTAATGGGGTCGTTGGTTAGTAGATCCTCATCACTGAAGGCCTGTGCTTCGCCGGCCACTTCCTTGTCACCCGTAACTACCGGTGAACGCCGCTCGTCACCGTATTCTTCCGCAACAGCCAGCAACTCCTTTTTGACCAGCGTTTTCAGGCGCGCCTTTGACTTGAGAATTTTTTCAAGGTCCGCTTTTTCCGCACTGAGTTCGTTCTGTTCCGTGGTGAGCTTGATCTCTTCCAGCTTGGCCAATTGCCGCAACCGCAGATCCAGAATGGCGTTGGCCTGTATCTCGCTGAGCTTGTAACGTTTCATCAGCTCCTGTTTCGGCTGCTCCTCTTCACGGATGATGCGGATGACCTCATCGATGTTCAGATAGGCAACCAGGAGGCCTTCCAGGATATGCAGTCGTTCGTTGATTTTCTCCAGACGGAAATTCAACCGGCGGGTCACCGTATCCTGGCGGCACGTGAGCCATTCCTTGAGGATGGTCACCAGACTCTTAACCTGGGGCCGCTGGTCCAGACCAATAATGTTCAGGTTCACCCGGTAACTGCGCTCTAAATCCGTGGTGGCAAATAAATGGCTCATGAGCCGCTCCAGATCCACCCGATTAGAGCGGGGTACCAGGACCAGGCGCGTGGGATTTTCATGATCCGATTCGTCGCGCAAATCCACCAGCATGGGTAGCTTTTTGGCGTGCATCTGCTGGGCAATCTGCTCCAGAACCTTGGCGGGAGAGGTTTGGTGGGGCAAGGCGGTAATAATTATTTCTCCACTTTCCACCTGGTAAACGGCTCTGGCCTTGATGCTGCCCCGGCCGGTTTCGTAAACGCTGCGAATGTCCGCCGGGGGGGTAATAATTTGTGCGTCGGTGGGAAAGTCCGGCGCCTTGATGTGCGTCATCAGATCCGCTACCGACGCCTTGGGTGAATCCAACAGGTGGATACAGGCGGATATGACTTCGTTCATGTTGTGGGGTGGGATGTCTGTGGCCATGCCCACGGCAATGCCTGTGCTGCCGTTTAAAAGCACAAAGGGGAGTTGTGCCGGCAGCAACTTAGGCTCATCAACGGTGCCGTCAAAGTTGGCAACATAGTCCACCGTGCCCTGGCGAATTTCTCCCAGCAAAAGCTCCGCATAACGGGACAAACGCGCTTCGGTATAACGCATGGCAGCAAAGGACTTGGGGTCATCCGGCGCCCCCCAGTTGCCTTGTCCGTCCACCAGGGGATAGCGGAAGGAAAAGGATTGGGCCATGTGCACCATGGCTTCATAACACGCGGAATCCCCATGCGGGTGGAATTTGCCCAATACATCACCCACGGTTCTGGCGGACTTGGCAAATTTTGCCTGATTGTTAAGGCCCAGCTCGCTCATGGCATAAATGATGCGGCGCTGCACCGGCTTGAGGCCGTCAGCAATATGGGGTAAGGCGCGATCATTGATCACATACATGGAGTAATCGAGGTAGGCGCGTTCCGTATAGGTGGCTAGTGGGATGCGCTCTACGTCAGCGTCTTGGATTTCTTCGGTCATTGTGTACTTGCTCTAAATAATCTGCTTACGTTGGGGTCTGACCCCAGCGTTAGCGGTTATGCGATTTGGGCTTGGTCGCCGTTTTTTTCCAACCAGGTACGGCGGTCCGGGGCACGTTTTTTGGCCAGCAGCATGTCCATCATATCGTCGGTTTTTTTGCCGCCCTGGAGGGTCAGCTGAACCAGACGCCGGGTATCCGGGTCCATGGTCGTTTCCCGCAACTGTAAAGGGTTCATTTCACCCAGGCCTTTAAATCGTTGTACAAACGGGGTGCCTCTTTTCTTTTCCGCGGCGATACGGTCGAGTACTCCGGTTTTTTCCGCTTCATCCAGCGCGTAAAACACTTCTTTGCCCAGATCGATGCGATACAGCGGGGGCATGGCGACATAGACATGCCCCGAATCCACAAGGGTGCGAAAGTGTTTGACAAATAAGGCACACAGCAGGGTTGCGATATGCAGGCCGTCAGAATCAGCATCCGCCAGAATACAAATTTTGTGGTAACGCAGCCCCGACAAATCTGTTGAGCCTGGATCCACCCCAAGGGCAACGGCAATATCGTGAACCTCCTGGGAACCCAGTACCTGGCTGGAATCTACCTCCCAGGTGTTGAGGATTTTACCCCGCAACGGCAACACCGCCTGAAATTCACGGTCTCTGGCCTGTTTGGCGGAACCACCGGCGGAATCGCCTTCCACTAAGAAGAGTTCCGCCCGCTCCGCATCCTGGCCCGAACAGTCGGCCAATTTGCCGGGCAAGGCGGGGCCGGCGGTAACCTTCTTGCGCGCCACTTTTTTGGCCGCCTGGACCCGCCGCTGGGCGTTGCTGATGGCCAGTTCCGCAATCCGCTCACCATCCTCCGGGTGTTCATTCAGCCACAGACTGAAAGCATCCTTGGCAATCCCCGAGACAAAGGCCGCAGACTGCCTGGATGACAGTTTTTCCTTGGTTTGTCCGGCAAACTGCGGGTCCGACATTTTTGCAGACAAAACATAGCTGCACTGTTCCCACAAGTCTTCGCCGGTGAGTTTCACACCCCGGGGCAATAGATCCCTGAACTCACAAAATTCTTTTAACGCATCGCTTAAGCCCGAGCGCAAGCCGTTGACATGGGTGCCACCCTGGGCCGTGGGAATGAGATTGACATAAGATTCTGTAATGAGTTCACCACCATCAACCACCCACTTCACGGCATAGTCCACCGCTTCGGAGTTACCTTCCGCGCTATGCAAAATGGTTTCCGCCGGAATGGTGTCCGCTCCGGACAGGGCGTTGTCCAGATACCCCTTTAAACCGTCTTCGTAAAACCAGGTTTCCGTTTCGGCTTTTTTACCCGCAATGGTCAGACTGACCCGCAGGCCCGAACACAACACTGCCTTGGCGCGCAGTAAATGCCTGAGCTTAGGTACCGAGACGCTGGGGGAGTCAAAATAGCTGGCTTGCGGAGTAAAGCAGATGCGGGTGCCGGTATTGCGTTTTCCCACCTTATCCACCTGCTTCAACTTACCCTTGGGTTTGCCCTTGGCATAATGTTGCCGGTAGAGAAAGCCATCCCGCTTGACCTCCACCTCCAGGGTTTCGGACAGGGCGTTAACCACGGAAACCCCCACTCCATGCAGGCCGCCGGAGAAATTGTAGTTTTCGTTATCGAACTTGCCCCCAGCGTGCAAGCGGGTGAGGATCAGTTCTACCCCGGAGACTTTATGTTGGGGGTGGACATCCACCGGCATGCCCCGCCCATCGTCAATCACTTCAATAGACCCGTCCGGATGCAGGGTCACCTCAATTTCGCTGGCATAACCGGCAATAGCTTCGTCCACACTATTGTCGACAACTTCCTGGATCAGATGGTTGGGGCGGGTGGTATCCGTATACATTCCCGGGCGCCGGCGCACCGGTTCCAACCCGGATAATACCTGCAAAGACTCTGCAGAATATTTTTTCTCGGCCATTACTTTTTGTCTTTACCTATACTGGGTTAATTGCTTGATCTGGGCTTGTCAGGGTGCATCATAACTCTTGAGCCGTTTCAGGGAGAGTTCATTTTTGCCTGTGTGCGTAGCTTAACCGGCATTAGTCAGGCGGTAACCCCGCTGAGGTCCGGGTTGATCTTGAAGGACGCCACCCGCCACAAGCGGGTGTGAACCTCGCCGTTGTCCCCCAACGTCAGCCACCGGTATCCGGGTGCCTGCTTATCCAAGGCAAATTTTTGGCTGTGCGGCTGAAACTGAAAACAGGTAGACGGTACACCATAAACCGGTACCTGTGCACAATGGCCCTCCACTGCCTGGTGAACGTGACCAAATACGCAGGCACGCAGACGGGTCTGTCCATTGGATATTGGGCTATGTTCTTGAATCCAGGTGATCAGCTGGTCGGGTTCGCCAATGCGGTCACAGTCCAACCAGGGGCAGCCTACCATCACCAGCGGGTGATGCGTGGCCAACAACAGATGTGGCTGAGTGCTGCGCGCCACGGCCTTGAGCAACGCCGAGCGATCCGCCTCGGTGACCAATGCCCGGGGCAACTCGTCTTCGTGTGAGTCCAGGGGCACCAAGGTCCAAGGCGCAATATCCACCGGCGCCATGGGCAAGCCTGCTGCCGTCATCACCCCCAGGACATCGTGATTGCCGGGCAGACAAAGCAAGGGTCCGGCAAAGCGTTGCCGCACCGTTTGCAGAAAGCGTGCATAAACCGGCAGGCTGGGATCGTGGGCTAAATCTCCCGAGGCGATTATGGCATCCGGTACTTGCTCACCCAGGGCCTGATCCAGCACCGCCGCCAGGGAGGCCTGGGTATCCACGCCAATCAGCTCAGTGCCGGATACCACCAGATGGCAATCGGAAATGTGCAAAACCGTGCGGGACATGGGGTCGTTCAGAATTTAATCGGTTGACTACTCGCGCCATGTTCCAGACAAAGATTGAGGAATTCCCCCAAAAAACGATTAACCTGGACCTTTTCATCACGCTGACGCATCCGCGTATTAGGGTATTCATAAACACCGTGAAAGCGGTTGTGGTTGTGGTAAGAAACAACCTCAGCACTTTGTGCGTCATGGTATACCCGGATGGTCATGTCCGGGGCGGCAGCCAATGTCATCCAGCCGCTTGGGCTGCGTACACACACTCTCAACAGCGTGGTATAGGGTCCCTTTTCCACCACCTCGAACAAAACCCCCGGTTCGGCGGCGTCCTGCTTGTCCGCCTCTGCGCCGGGGTTTTCCTCACGGTCCGCGTGCTCGCCAAAAATACGAATAAACGGCAGCGTGATATCCATTTCCGCCTGTTCCCGCAATTGGGGAAATAACCTGATCAGCTTGTGATAATTGGCATCACACTCCGCCATATGCGCAGACAAGTCGACACTGTAGCGGTTGCGCTGCCCACGGCGCAGCTGCGCCTGGCTTACCGGCGTTGAGCGGCTGACAATATCAGCGGTTGTTTCTGGTCGCTTTTCTGACAAAGGAAACCTGCTTGTGATTCGCTATCTTATTGTGAACTGCTTTTTTACTTATATCGTCTTGTTTTTTTACTAGCAGTCTGCTTTTTGCGCAGAATGCCGGATCATTTTGCGCCCGGTGCTCAGGCGTTGCCAGGCGTGAATATACCCCCCACAATCGTCACGGTCACCCCCACAACGCGCAAAGTATAAACATTTCCACCACAACACCCTACACCCGGGTAGAAACTAGACCTACAGCACAAAATTCCCGGACGTACAAAACTGTTTTGTCACCTGCTACGACTTAATTGTGCAAGGTGGTGTAAACTACCCTTAAGAAAATGTTAGAAGACTGACCCAGCAAGATAAGATGCTGTAATACAAGATGTAAGCGCTTTATGACTACCAAACTTTCTTTCACGGCAGGCCCGTTAAGCCCAATTTACCAGTCAGCCAACCCGCCTTGTCCAGGCGAGGTTTATCCAGCAGGGAAGGGCGTTAAGAAGCTGTGGTGCCTGATGTGGGTAGGGCTGTTGGCTGGATTATCCGGCAACCCGGCCCTGGCCACCAACTTAGAAGACGTCTACAACGCCGCAAAAACCAATGACGCCCAGGTTGGTGCAGCCCGGGCGGGTTATCTGGCCACCCGGCAAGCGGTTCCCCAGGCCCGCTCAGCGCTGCTACCCTCGGTAAATGCCAGCGCGGACACCTCCTGGACCGAAAGAGAATTTCCCGGCGCCATCAGCCCTATAAACGGCCAACCCATCCCCCGCGAAGAATTCAACGAACACGGCTGGAATGCCCAGTTGCGCGCGCCGCTGTTGAATATGAGCAGCTGGCACCAGGTGCGCTCCGCCAAGGCCAACGTTTCCGCTGCCGGGCATGACCTGTCCCGAACCGAACAGGATCTTATTGTTAGAGTGGTCCAGGCTTATCTCAACGTACTGCGCGCACAGGACTTGCTGGACACTACCCAAGCTGAAGAAGCGGCCGTAAAGCGACAGTTAGAACAGGTTCAACAACGGTTCGACGTGGGCCTGGTCGCCATAACCGATGTGCTGGAATCTCAGGCGGCCTACGACGCGGCGGTGGTCAGGCGAATTCAAGCAGATGGGGATCACAGCATCTTTTTCGAAACCCTCACCACCCTCAGTGGTGAATACTACGAACGCCTTGACCGGCTATCGGAAAAACTGCCCATCGTAAACCCGGATCCCACCACTGAACAAACCTGGGTCGACACCGCGCTGGCCACAAACCTGGGTATCCTCACCGCCCAGGAGCAACTGTCTGCCGCCACAAGAACCGTTAAAGCTCGGCGTTCGGGGCATCTGCCCACCATTGATGCAACGGTTACCGAGGTGCATTCAGTGACCGGTTCAACCAATTTTTTTAACGCGGATGTGACTGATCAAACGGTCTACGCCTTGCAGTTTAACCTGCCTATTTATTCGGGTGGATTAATCCGCGCCCAAGCCAAGGAAGCCAGGGCCCTGGAAACTCAAGCCAGGGAAAACCTGCTGAACCAACAACGCACGGTGATCCGCGATACGCGCAATTTGTACCAAGCCGTGGCCACGGATGTTGTGCGGGTGCGGGCCCGGGTTAAGGCCATCAAGTCTGCCCAATCCGCACTGGAGGCTACCGAGACCGGTTACGAGGTAGGCACCCGTAATATTGTCGACGTGCTGCAGGCCCAGCAGCGGCTTTTTTCCTCACAATTTGATTACGCAGATTCCCGTTACAACTACGTGATCAACCTGATGCGCCTCAAACAGACCGCAGGCACCCTGGAAGATGCTGACCTGTACGAACTGAATACCTATACCGATCCGAACGATCAGGTGGTCCGTTTGGTATCGTTAAAGTCCACTAATCCTTGACCTGTCGAAAATGCCCGCCCCGGGTTGACTAGCGAGCTCCCCCAGGCCCGTCGAGCGCCTGCAGAAAATCCGTGATGCGATTGTGGATCCGCCGGGTAGCCCCCCGGTTGCGTTCAACCACCTGCAATGCCGCCTCACCCATGACTTGCCTGGACGATACCTCGGACAGCAGCCGTTCTACCTGTGCCGCCAGTTCCGCAGCACAGGTGACAGTACTCAAGGCACCGGCTTCGGCAAACTGATCAAAGACGTCGGCAAAATTAAACTGCCGGGGGCCGGATATTACCGGCAGGGCAAACAGCGCCGGTTCAATGGGATTGTGGCCACCCACGTCAACCAGACTGCCGCCGACAAAGGCCACATCCGCCAGACCGTAGAGTTGCAACAGGGTACCCATGACGTCCCCAATCAGCACGTCCACCGGCTCTGCCCGAGTGGTACTTTGTAAGCCGCTGGTAAAGCCGCGCTGCTCGACAAGGTCAACCACGGACAGAGTCCGGTTAGGGTGACGGGGTACCAGAATAAGCAACAGCGTGGGGCAGGCTTGCCTGATTTGCGCAAAACTGTCCAGGACAATTTCTTCCTCGCCGGGGTGGGTGGAGGCGGCAATCCATACCGGTGGTCCATGAGCAGCCTTGTTAAGCCGGGGTTGAACCCCCAGCCGCCGGCCCAAGTCGCGCACCTGGGTGGCCAGATCCGGGGACAGCCCAATGTCAAACTTGACGCTGCCCAAAGCCTGAATACGTGGCTCGGGCACACCCAGGCGAATAAATCTATGCCGGTGGACCTCGGTTTGACAAGCCACAAAGTTTATCTGTTCGAGCATAACTTTGCTTAAACCGGCAATTTTTGCATAACCCCTGGCCGAGCGTTCAGACAGGCGGGCATTAATTAACAAGATGGGGATATCCCGTTGCGCCGCCGCGGCAATTAAATTTGGCCACAGCTCGGTTTCCATCAGCACCAGCAGTCGCGGTTGCACCTTGGCAAAAAACCGCTCCACGGCAAAAGAAAAATCATACGGTGCATAACAATGGTCCACCCACTCACCCAGCCGGCTTTGCACCTGCTGTGACCCGGTGGGGGTCATGGTGGTCACCAGAAAGGGCAGCGCGGGCCATTCTTCAGCCAACTGTTGAATCATTGGGGCGGCGGCTATGGTCTCCCCGGCGGAGACGGTATGAAACCATATGGCCCCGGTACGGACCCGGTCGGGCACCCCCCCAAAACGTTCTCCCTGGCGGTCCCGATAGGCGGGATCTTTGCGGCCGCGCCATTGTAAACGCAACCACACCAGGGGCAGCCCAAGCCACAAAATTACCGGATAAATCCATCTGATCATATTTGCAGGTTGCGGTGTCGCCGCTACACTGTCAATCCTCAGGCCAGACATCCAGCATGATTCAGACATCCGGTACAGCAAAATCAACCATCGACGTTGCCATTGTGGGCGGCGGCATTGCCGGTACCTGGCTTTATTATCTGTTGAACAAACGAGGCTACGGAGTTGCTTTGTTTGAGTCCCGGGCTTTGGGTACAGACCAGACACTGGCCTCCCAGGGCATGATTCACGGTGGCCTGAAGTATGCGCTCAGCGGGTCCACTACCCGCGCCTCCGAAGCCATTGCCAGCATGCCCACCCGTTGGCGTGCTTGTTTGAAAGGTGAGGACGATGTTGACCTTCGCGGCCTGCCCATGGTGGCGGACAAGTACTATATGTTTGCCAATAATTCCGCCCTGGGTAAGCTGACCTCCTTTTTTGCCAGCCGGGCATTGCGAGGGCGGATTGAAAAAGTGTCCGATGTGCAGGCCCTGCCCCAGTTTTGTGGTTTTAACGGTGTGGTTTATGCCCTCAACGATTTTGTTATCGATCCCGCTGCACTGCTGGAGCACCTTGTGGCCGCCAATCGCAACCATGCCTTCCGGCTGAACGTCGACAGCTCCAACCTGCGCCGTGCTGAAGACGGCTTTTACGAAATTGATCTGGCGGATACCCAGGTACGTGCCCGGTATCTGATCAGTTGCGCCGGTAATGGCAGCAGCCACTTGCTTAAGCAGCTGAAAATTCCCAACATCACCGTCCAACAAAGGCCGTTGTGCCAGATTATTGTTTCTCCCCGTCACGATACACCCCTGTACGCTCACTGCCTGACCGGCGTGAGCACCGGTGAGCCCCGACTCACCATTACCAGCCACCCGGGTAAACAGGGCATGATCTGGTATGTGGGCGGGTTAATTGCAAGTAAGGGGGTGACCTTGAGCGACGATCAACAGAAGGCAAAGGCAGCCCGGGAACTTGAAACCTGTATTCCCTGGTTGGACTGGCAGGGGGCCCATTACCGTATTTTTCGCGTCAACCGGGCGGAACCCACACAAGTTAGCGGACGGCGTCCCGATGAGGCTTATGCCGCTATCGAGGGCAATTTTATCCAGTGTTTTCCAACCAAGCTGACCCTGGCACCGGACCTGGGTGACCGTGTGCTGAAACTCCTGGATCCGCCCCGCTATCCGGGCTCTTTTGCCAGCACACATCAAAAAATAACCGTTGGCGCCCCCCCGTGGTAAAGCTTCCCCACCATCCCCTTGGACAAACCGGCATGCACACCGCTGCCCTGAGCCTGGGCACGGTAAAGTTGGGCCGGGCTACCGGGGTCAAATATCCGACCCCGGTGCGTATTCCGGACGATCAACAAGCTGCGGCCTTGCTGGCCCACGCTGCCAGCCTGGGGATTAATCTGCTGGATACCGCGCCGGCTTATGGGGAAAGCGAAATCCGTCTGGGCAGATTGTTACAAGGTCAGCGTGACCAATGGCTGATCTGTACCAAGGTGGGGGAAGAGTTTGACGGCCGGAACTCGACCCATAATTTTACCCCTGAGCACTGCCGCTACAGCATCACCCGCTCGCTGGAACGGCTGCAAACCGACTATCTGGATATTGCCCTGATCCACTCAGACGGCGCAGACCTGCACATTTTGAATCACTGCGGCACCCTGGATATGCTGATTAAGCTTAAACAGGAGGGTTTAGTGCGTGCGGTGGGTATTTCCCATAAGAGTGTTGAAGGTGCTGAACTGGCCCTCACCAAGGGTGCGGACGTGATCATGGCCACGCTGAATCAGGATGAACAGCAAGACCGGCAGGTGATTGCCAAGGCGGCACAAGCCGGCTGTGGGGTGATGATCAAAAAAGCCCTGCGCAGCGGACACGGCAATGCCGCAGATCTGACCTGGGTAGCGGCCCAACCCGGCGTGCACACCATTGTTGTGGGCACCACTAACCCGGCACACTTAACCGCCAACGCGGCGTGCATCAACCAGGCTTAAACGCTTGTTTGTTTAAATCGAGCACAGGTTGTTTTGCCCATCAGGTTTGTTTTATCCGCTGCACAATGGCACTGGTGGATACATCCTGAATCAAACTCAGCACCTGGACCTCACCACCATAACCTTGCACGATGTCTGCCCCAACCACTTCGCTGGTTGAGGCATAATCGCCACCCTTAACCAGCACGTGGGGCTGTAGCAGCTCAAGCAGCGGTTCCGGGGTGTCTTCGGCAAAGCTGACCACCCAGTCAACACAGGCCAGCCCGGACAACACCTGACTGCGGCCGTCCACGGGAATGACCGGCCGGCCTTCCCCCTTGAGGCGGGTAACGGAAGCATCGTCATTAATGGCAACAATCAGCCGGTCACCCAGGGCTGCGGCTTCTTCCAGGTAAGCCACATGTCCAGCATGCAAAATATCAAAACAACCGTTGGTAAAGACCACCCGTTCTCCCACCGCCTTGGCATCAGCTACCGCCAGGGCCAGCTCCGCCCGGGTGAGTTTGCCCCGGTCTGCAGCACCACTGTGCAACGCCTGGCGGAGTTCCGGACCGGTCACCGGAGAGGTGCCCAATTTGGATACCGCAATACTGGCCGCAATATTGGCAATGCGGGCACTGTCCAGCAACGGCCAACCCAGGGCCATGCCGATGGCCAGCCCCGCGGCCGTGGTATCGCCGGCGCCGGTGACATCAAATACCTCTACTGCCCGTGCCGGGATATGCCGGGTTTCAGCCTGGGTACAAACCTCCATACCTTGGCCACCACGGGTGACAACCACACCCTGTAGCTGGTGTTCACGCGCCAGGGCCTGGCCCTGCAAGCCGGTTTCGCCGGCGGTGATACCCGCCTCGGCAACAGCGTACAAAAATTCTTTTTCGTTTGGCTTCAGCACCGTTGCACCGGCATAAGCCGCCACGGGTTTCATTTTTGGATCAACCAGCACCGGAACTCCGGCGTTCACCGCAGCATGGATAAAACCGCGCGGGTCTTCGATGGCGCCTTTGTCGTAGTCTTCCAGGATCAGGGCATGAGCATTCTGCAAATGTTTTTCCACCTTATTTTGCAGGGTGGCTACCCGCTCGCTGGCGACAAAGTCGGGCACCGGTTGCTCGAAGTCAGCGCGCAACAACTGTTGCTGCTGGGCCAGCATGCGCAGCTTAACAATGGTGGGCCAGTCCGGTACTTTAACAAAGTCGCAAACAACCCCCGCAGCGGTGAGGGTTGTGGCCAGGGCTTGCCCGGGCTCATCATCCCCCACCAGGCCAATTAACGTACACTGCGCACCCAGACTGACCAGATTCAGAGCCACATTGGCGGCACCGCCGGGACGTTGCTCCTCGTGCTGAACGTTAATCACCGGCACCGGCGCTTCCGGCGAAACCCGGTCCGTGCTGCCGGCCCAATACCGGTCGAGCATCACATCCCCCAAAACCAGGATATGCAGATCGATCACTGAGGGTAATTCCAAACCGGTTGTAGGGTCGGTCAAATTATGCACTCACAAAGGTGGCAAAGTGAGCGGCATATTAGCATCTCTTATGCCAGGCGGGGATAAACCGGATATCATCACCCACCGTGAACACCAAACGACATCGCAAGGCAAAACGCCGGCTGTTTGAACCCTCTGTATGGCCCACCTGGTGCCTGGTCGGCCTGGCCTGGTGCATCGCCCGGCTACCTCTGACATGGATCGAGAAACTGGGTGGTGTTGTGGGCCGGTTGATGCAACGTTTTGCCGCTTCCCGACGCGTGATTACCGAAACGAATATTGCCCGGTGTTTTCCGGAACTGGACACCCCGGCCCAACAAGCCATGGTCAGACGCGTATTCGAGCAAGTCAGCATCGGCGCGTTGGAATTGATGGTCCCATGGCTTGCCCCCCATCGAGACCTTTCCGCCCGTTTTACCCTGGAAGGGGTGGAACACCTGCACGCAGCCCACCGCCAGGGGCGGGGGGTTATTCTGGTCGGGGGCCACTTCGCGGTAATGGATGCGATCAGTCAACCGCTGAGTGAGTTGGGGATCATCGATGTGATGTACCGATTTAACAAGAATCCGGTGTGGGAGTGGTTACAGGTCCAAGGCCGCCGCCGCTACTTTGAGGGTGTGATCGAGCGCGAAGATACCCGGCAAACCCTCCGGCGGCTAAAACAAGGGCGCGTTATCTGGTATGCAGCGGATCAGGACTACGGCAAAAAGCATTCGGTGTTTGCACCCTTTTTTGGTATCAATGCCGCCACCATTGTCGCCACCCAACGTTTTGCGCGCCTGAACAATTCCCCGGTGCTGCTGATGCGTCAGACCCGGCACCCGGGCATGACCTGGACCATCACGTTTTCCCCAATTGTCGGGGACTTTCCAAGCGGGGATGATCTGGCTGACGCCACGCGTATGAATCGTTTGCTGGAAGCTGAGATTCGCCTTTATCCGGATCAATACCTGTGGCTACACAAACGTTTTAAAACCCGTCCTGAGGGTGAGCCGCCTTTTTATCCCCGCAAAAGCTGAGCACCGACCTTACCCCCCGGAGACAATCGCGTCGTTTAACGCCCGGGCAACCGCCGCCACGGAAAAATGCCGGTCCACGCGCCGGCGGCCCCGGACCCGCAAATCGGTTCGCTCTTCCGGGGCAAGCTGGTGTATCCGGGTCAGGCAAGCGCTATAACCCCGGGCGGTGTCCTGTTGTACATAAAACCCTAACTCACCCAGAACTTCCGCAGGGCCGTGTTCGGCTTTGCATACCACCGGCACCCCCGCGTCCATGGCTTCCAGTGCCACCATTCCAAAGGAGTCGGCTACCGCCGGATAAAGAATGGCATCAAAAGCAGCCAGAAAATGCCGGGCATTGCTGACCACCCCGGCAAAGGTGGCCTGTTCCCCCGCCCATGCGGCCAGATCCTCCCGGGCCTCTCCCGCACCGACAAAAACCAGGTGAACACCGTTGATTTGAGCGGCAAAGTGCTGGAAAGCCGCCAGCGCCAGATCCGGGCGTTTTTTATAATGCAGCCGGCCCACCACACCCACCACAAAGTCCTCAGCATCCAGGCCCAGGTCCTGCCTGGCTTGTGCCCGGGTGCGCTGGGCGGCCCGGTTTTCAGCCGCATCCAAGCCGTTGGGCAGGATCAGCGTTTCCCCGGTTACGGCGGCAAGCTCTTGCGCAACACAGCGCGACACACCGGCAAACCGGACCCGGCGGGCAAACAGGCGGCGATTCATACGGCGCCGCCAGCGCGCCAGCATATTGTATTCGTGGGCCACAGCCACACATTTTGCGTTGGGCAGGGCAGAGCGTACCGCAGCCCAATAACTCCGGTAACGATGACAGATCACCAGCACATGATCGTCCCGCGCATAACCATCCAGCGCCGCGCTGATTGCTGACGTATCACTTAAATCAGCACAATTCAGATAGCTCACCCCGGCAATGGGGTGGTCACTGGGTGAACCCAGGATAACCGTCTGCATGGTCAAACCCAGTGACTCAGCCGCTCTCTCATACAGCAGAACCAGATCCGCAAAGGGAGCGCTGTCGTGGGGGCAAAGCTGCAAGATCCGTTTGGGTTCGTTCAAATTTCAGACATCCTGTTGCCGGTGGCGGTTTTGCCGCGCTCCAGCAAACTTTTCCACGCCTGGTACAACTCCGGCTGCGCCTCCCAATTGCGCAAAAAACGCTGACGATCCGTTTCCGCTCCGCCCAAACGCAGGCCATCATAGTCGATCAGCGCCAGCCGTTGGTCATGTACAACAAAATTAGTCGCCTTGGTATCGCCGTGCTGCAAACCCGCAGCCCGCAGATGCTCGAGGATGGTCAGCGCCTGGGGCGCAAGCTCGGCAAAACGGCTGCTGTGCGGGGCATCTTTTAAAGCCAGAAGCTCACCAAGGTGGTGTTCCCCAACATCTGGCATAACAAGATAACAAACGCCAGTAAACCAGCCCCATTGCCGCTCCAGCAGGGCAACCGGCTTAGCTGTTGGAATACCCAAAAAGTCCAACCAGTGCCCATTGCGCCAGGCATTGCGGCCCCGGCGTTTGACCCAGCGCCGCAGCCGATGACCCAAACCCTTAATGTTATAGCGCTTGACAATATAACCCTCACCTTCAATGTCCACCCGGACCACCGTTGAGCTGTTACCTAATTTCAGGGGAGTTCCGGCGCTGACATATTCCTCGGGAAACAGCATAAAACGCTGCAATACCGGCCAACGCCGGCGTTCACAAAGCCAGTTGTGCCGCCAGCTTTTCCTGTGCACAAATTCGGTACACTCGCGCATGGTTTTGTTGAGGTAACGTCTGACCCGGCGCGCCCTCTGCAACTGGGTAAGGTGCATCAGCTGCTCTGCCGAGCCCATCTTGCTGACGTATTCACCTCGTTGGGCAGCATAGTCTTGCCAGATTTGCGGCACTTCCACATCGTACCACGGTGAACGCTGAGCCAATAACATGGCCAGATTGGCAAACTGTTGCCGCAACAAGTGTCCGGGACGAATACCATCCGCGTCAACGGCATATACCACCCCCTGGCTGACAACAAAGTTGTTGAGGTGTACATCCGTTTGCATACAGTTGACCTCGTGCAACCCGGCCAGGATAGCCACAGCCTGGGAAATTCCGGGGCCGTCATCTTCGCGCAGGTTTTCCGCCCCCGGCAAGAGCTGATAAAGAACCACATAACCCAGGTTGTCCGCACTGGATCCGCGCAACAATACGCTTGGGGTTGTTACCTGGGCACGTTGCAGGCGTTGTGCACCGGTGAGTTCGCGTTGCCAATAACGCCGCGCTCCTTCGCCGTAGAATATTTTTGCAAAATACACGGTGGTTTTGTCCACTTCCGCCACCCCGCTGAGGCGGCGTCCGGGCAGGATACGGGATATACTCCTGAAGGTGAGCGTACGATGTTGTTCCGCAAGACGCTGCCGGTCTTCCAGGGTGGGATCAAGAATCACCTCCACTGAAAACGGAGGTGTCAGGTCAAGGCCTGCCTTGGTCAGGCCCTGGGTACTAAATTTCAAGGAAAGCCCCGGTAACCAACCCTTTCCTTAAGCCCTTTTTGTACAAAGCCATGGCCCGTTTGTACACCGAGCGCCAGAGCCGGCCGTTAAGCTGCATTTCTTCGCGTAGCGGTCGGCCTGAGTAGACCCGCACAAAACGCAGCCAATCCCGGACCGAATAGCCCAGATCCAGGGTGGAAAACAAGAGCGCCGCCAGGTCTCTTTTCAGCCAACGTGCAGGGACCACGTTAAACCGGCGGGCACGGTGTAAATCCAATACCGCCAACGGCACCCCGGCCAGCGGTTGCGGGCCGGCAACCCGTTGCAGATCGTCCCGGGAAATCAGCAGGTGACAGATGTAAAAATCCCGGTGAATAAAACCGGCGTGATGGAACTGGCCGGCAAAGCGGGCCACCGCCTCTAACAGACGCAGCCGGGTGATGCCGTTGGGTGGATGTGTTGTCCAGGCCAGGCCAACGTCTTCCAGCGTTTCGAAGTTGTGCAGCGCCTCACACAAAATAAAAGACGCACGCCGGGCCATATTGCCCGGACCGCAGCCATAAGCTGCCGGCACCGGTGCGGGAATACCCGCCGCCTGGAGTCCGCGACACGCAACAAATTCATTATCCGCACCCACCACAGGGTGTTTGAATTGCAGCCAGTTTTTAAAGATCTCCGCCCAGCCTACCCCCTCGTGTAATTTGACAAAAAAATCGTCATCCCCAATCCGCACCTTGAGCGTGCGCCGTCCCTTTACCTGACGGAATACCTCACCCTTGAGTGCAAAAGCGCTGGCCAACGGATCCCGGCCCGCCCACTTCGAGGCAATGTCCGGCCGCAGGAAAAGTTTGTCCCGAACCGCCTTGCGGGTTGCCGCATCTTCCCGTCCGGATAAGAACATTTGTGCGCCGCTATCCATCACTTGCCATCACTTGCCATTACCTGCCATCGCTGGGTACCTGATACCCGCGCTGTGTTAAGTGCTGTTCAATGATCAACAGAACGTGGGCAGGCATGTCATAAAGGCCTTGTTCACGTTGTCCAAAGGCCACGCCGTTTGCGGAAAACTGTTGTCGCTGCTCAGCATTGTTCAACACGCAGGTCAGAGTGCTGTTCATGTTCTCCTGCACAAAGGGTTCATCCAGGACAATCCCGGCCCGGGCATCTTCAATGTAGTGGGCAAAACCACATACCGCAGTGGCAATGACCGGCAATCCCGCTATCACGGCCTCGATCAGCACTATACCACCACTCTCCATATAGGCCGGATGGATCATCAGATCAGCACCCTGCAGGAGCGCCGGTATATCGTCCCTGCCCCGGCGTACCTGCATCCGTTCCAGAACACCAAGCTGGCCCGCCAGGCGCTCAAATTGGGCAACGTGGTCCTGACCGACAACCAGAAAGGTACAACGCCCGCGCACATCATCAGGCAAACCGGCCAAGGCGTGCAGCGCCCGGTCCAATCCCTTGGTGATGAACCCACTGCCCACCAGCAGCAGCAGATATTCATCGTCATCAATGCTGAACTCTTTGCGTATGGCGCGGCGTTGCTGCTGCCAGTTTGGCCCCCTTTGGCGGTCCCGGCTCACCCCGGGCGGCATAAGGTGGAGACGGTGCTCCTGGGTTTTGTAATAGGGAGCAAATTGGGCTTTCTGCGCCCGGGCAATCAGCAATATATGTGTGTTTGCCTCCGGCGCAAATACGGCACGCTCAAACCCGGCATAAAGTTTGTAACGGCGGGTACGCCGGTACACCCCAGTGCGCATCTGTTGGGCTTTGTGTTCAAAACAGGAATCTGCCGCATAGTATATGTCCAACCCGGGCATCTTGTTAAAGCCGATCATGCAAGCAGGAAGACGCCACTTCACATGGGTATTGACGTAGTTAGCAAACTGTTGCGCCTTGGCATGATTGCTGACCCCGGGGCTGTCGACCTCAATAATTTCAAACCCTTCCGGACGTTCTCCGGACCAGCTCATACAATAAACCAGAATTTGGTATCCACGATCCCGGCAGGCCAGGGAAACGCGCAAAAAGTCCCGCTGCAGACCGCCATAGGGGAAATAGCGGAACAAGGCAAAGGCCAAGAGCGGCCGCGCCCGCTGAACAAATTGCTCCAGTAAATCGACCATTGTCGGCACTAAGCTGAACAAGCTTCGATCGTGCTTGGCCTTGATACCGTTGGCAATCCATACAGGGCGTTCGTCAGCGGTCAATAATCTATGTAATGCCTCATCCAATTGCTGTTGCGAGAAACTTCTGGGCAGGACAATACCCGCATCAAATTGGCTGACATATTTGGCATAACCACAGTTGTGCGAAACCAGGGCCGGGACCCCCGCCAAAACCGCTTCCACAATCACCATGCCTGCCGCTTCGTCGTATGCCGGATGAATCAAGCCGTCCGCCGCAAAAAGAAATCGCGGCACATCATCCCGCCCCTCAAGAAAAAAGGTCACCTGTTCGGTTATGCCCAGGCGCATAACCATCCGCTCAAAAGCGTCTCCCTTGTCGCGGCCGATGACAAACAGATGGGTCCTGCGGCGTAGTTCTACCGGCAGCGCAGCCACCGCCAAAAGCGCCCGATCCAGACCTTTCTTAATAAAGCCCGAGCCGATAAACAGCAGCACCAGAGTATCCTTGGGCAACATAAACTCCGCACGTAAGGCGTCTCGAATTTGTTGCCGGGTTTGGGGTTGGGGGGCTACCCGGTCAGCTTCGATCCCCGGCGGCAGGGGGTGAAAACGATGCGGCGGGGTTTTGTAGTGGGTCCGGTACAGAGGTACTTCAAGGTCCGAGAGGGTAAGAATCTGCGTGTGGCTCAAATGTGAAAATACGGCGCGCTCCGCCGCATAAAGACTGCGGAAACGCGGCAGGGCGCGATACCAGAACGGCCGCTGAATATGGGCTTTCTCTATAAAACAAGAGTCCCCTGCATAATAGACATCCAGCCCCGGCATCTTGTTAAAGCCGATCACCAGATCAAACTTTTCCCGGGTGACCTGTTGGTTAACGTACCTGGCGAAGTTTTCATATTGTGTATGCCGGCTGATACCCTCAATGGGCACAAGTTCTACGTCCAGCTCTTGCGGCGGCGGGGCCTCCCAACGCAAGGTAAAGATCTTTACCCGGTGGCCCCGAGCCAGACATTCGCCAACCACCTTCATCAGGTCGCGCTGAATACCCCCATAGGGAAAATATTTAAAGATGCAAAAGGCAAACCTCACCGGGTGTCTCCCGTGGCGGCCAACATCTGCCGGCACTTTGCCCACACCCTTTCCGGGTGGTTTTGTGCAAAACACGGCGGCTGCACAATCTCTTCCCGCCAGCGCAAATCCGGGCCGCGATACCGCTGACACCGGGCTTGTACACAGGGTGCGCAGGCCAAGTCCGCAGCCAGAAATTCCGCCCGGGGGCCGCGGCAACCCGTCAAGAAGGTATCGGTAGACCCATACAAACCCAGGGTAGGCACCCCCAGGGCGGCACTTAAATGGGTGAGCCCGGAATCTACCCCCACCACCAGATGTGCAGCCAGCAGTTTCTGGGTGAATTCTGCGAGCGGCATCCGCTCCAGTACCCGGGCACCCGCACGGCTAAGCGCAGCCGCCCGATGGCGTTCCTCATCATTACCCCAAGTCACCAAAACCCGATACCCCGCCGCCCGGGCATATTCCACCAGCCTGTGCCACATGGATACCGGCCAGTGTTTGCTGGCCCACGTGGTGCCGTGGAGAAAAATCAGATCCTTGCCCCCTTCCGGGGCTGAAGTCCGGGGCACATCAAGGCTGAAGCCACCCAGGTCCACCTCATAACCCAGGGCTGCGGCAAACAATTGCCGCTGCCGGTCGATGGCATGCTGACGGCGCAAAATCCGGTAGCGCTGGTGATAAGTAAAAGCCGCCCAGGGTTCCCGCGCACTGGTGTGGCTGTAACCGCTGCGCCGCCCACGGGCCAACAACGATACCACGCTGCTTTTCAGCAAGCCCTGGGAATCCAGCACAATGTCATAGTTGGTGCCACGCAGTTGCCGGTAAAATGATGCCATCTCGGATCTGGAATGCATCACGGACTTGCGCCAGCGCCGCCAGGCGACGGGGATTACCCCTATGCCATCCAGAACTTCCGGCAGATCCGCAAATGCCTCCTCCACCACCCAGTCAAAGACATAACCATGTTTTTGCGCATCATGGACCGCCGGCAAGCTATGCACAATGTCGCCCAACGAGGACATTTTGACGAGTAGAACCCGTTTGCTCACGGCACTACCCTGGAAAGCACCTGTTCCGGCGTTATTTTGCGCAAACAGTTTAAGTGGCCCAGGGGGCATTCACGGGCAAAGCAGGGCCGGCAGGGCTCGTCAATTTCCACAACCCGGGCCCCGTCACCGAGGGGTGGCGTAAACCGGGGACTGGTGGAACCGAATAAACCCACGGTCGGCACATCCAAGGCACAGGCGATATGCATCAGTCCCGAATCATTGCTGACCACCTGCTGACACAGGGATAACAGATCGATGGCATCCTCCAACCGGGTGTGGCCCGCCAGATTTTTTACCCCCGGGCAAAGTCCGGCAATACGCTCACAATCTGGCACATCCCTGGGTGAGCCAAACAGCCACACCTGGTGGCCCTGTTCGATGAGGCCGTCGGCCAGTTGGGCATAGTACTCCCCGGGCCACTTTTTCGCCGGGCCAAACTCCGCCCCGGGACACAGCCCTATCACGTTAGCCTCATCAAGCCCCGTCAACAGATCCAACCTGTTTACCAGTGCCCTGGCATTCTCAGCATCAGCCCGGAGTCTGGGCAACGGATAGGGGTCAGGGAGATCACCCTTGGGATTCGCCAGCGCCATGTAACGCTGGATCATCAGCGGGTATCGATCTGTGTCCAGACGCCGCCGGCGGTTCAGCAGCCCAAACCGCGCCTCGCCGTGCCACCCCACCCGTGTAGGAATTTTCGCCAGCCATGGAATCAGAGCCGACTTCCAGGTATTGGGCAGTACGTAGGCGGTGGTGTAGGCATGCGCCCGCAAATCCTGAGCCGTGCGCCAGCGCTTGGCCAACCCCAGTTCTCCATGGGCAATGTCCAGGACCAAGGTTTGCGTCACTTCACGCATACGCCGCGCGATGGGAGCGGTGGCCGGCGGGGCAAGCACGTGTAACTGGGCATTTGGGTCTTGCTCCGCAAGTAACCGCACCAGGGTGTGTGCCATGACCATGTCCCCCACCCAGGCGGATGCCACCAGCAGCGTTTTATTTACACCGGCGTATGCCATTCCGGGAAGCTATTCCGCTTTCCTCTCACTTGATCAAAATAGGCGCTTTGCAGTTGGTGTGTAACGGGCCCGCGCATCCCGGACCCAATGGTGCGCCCGTCCAGGGATTGAATGGGCAGCACCTCAGCGGCGGTGCCGGTAAAGAAAGCTTCGTCAGCAATATAAACCTCATCCCGGGTAATTCTGCGCTCGCGAATGTTCAGACCCAGCTCCGCGGCAAGGGCAAAAACCGTATCCCGGGTAATGCCGGCCAGGCAGGAGGTCAGTTCCGGCGTGTGCAGTTCACCGTCCTTCACCAGGAAAATATTTTCCCCGCTGCCTTCCGCCACATAGCCTTCGTTGTCCAACAACAATGCTTCGTCACAGCCACTGTCCAGGGCTTCGTGCAGGGCCAGAATCGAGTTAATGTAGTTACCGTTGGACTTGGCCTTGCACATGGTAATGTTGACATGATGCCGTGTATAACTGGAGGTGCGCACCTTAATCCCCTTCTCCCGGGCGTCCGCATCCATATAGTCCGGCCAGGGCCAGGAGGCAATACTGACCCGCACGCGCAAACCTTGCGCGCGAAGTCCCATGGCTTCGCTGCCTAAAAATACCATGGGACGCAAATAACCCTCGTCAAGCTCATTGGCCTTAAATACCTCAACCTGAGCCTGGTTCAGCTCTTCCGCCGAATACGGGATGGTTAATCCCAGAATATGTGCCGAGTTGAATAATCGTTGGGTGTGTTCGTGCAGGCGGAAGACACAGGGTCCGTTTGGCGTATGATAAGCCCTGACACCTTCAAAACATCCCAGTCCATAGTGGAGCGTGTGGGTCAGCACATGGACCTGGGCTTCGCGCCAGGGCACAAGCTGGCCATCCATCCAGATCCAACCATCTCGATCCGCAAAATTTGTTTCTGTCATATATTCTACTGACCCGGTGCAGGCAACCTTGAACAGGCACTGCCTTGCAATCGGGTACCCACCTTTTTTCCAAGCGCCGCTATTCCACCACAAATGGCGGTTTAATTCAGTAGACTGGCTAGCTCCCGGCCAGAAATTGACATCCCTGCCCGGTTTACTCCTAAGGGCTAAAAGTCCTGGGAGGAGGGCGACACCCGCAGTACTTCGGCTATTGTGGTATATCCGGCACCCACTTTTTGCGCCCCGGCAAGGCGCAGGGTGCGCATACCTTCGCCAAAACCCGCTTTGCGGATTTCATCAATATCCGTATCCGCTTTAACCCAGGGCTGTATCTTTTCGGACAGCGGCAGAATTTCGTAGATGCCCATGCGCCCCAGATAGCCGGTATCGCGGCATTCCAGACAACCCTTGGGCGCATAAATTTTCTGTGGGGGTTTGACCCGGAAGGGTTTGGTCAGTAAGTGCCAGGCTTCTTCGTCAACCTCTTCCTCGGTCTTGCAATGAGGACACAGGGTACGCACCAGGCGTTGCGCCATAATGCCCAGAACGGTGGCTCTTATCATGTAAGCCGGAACACCCAGATCAAGCATTCGGGTAATGGCGGTTGGCGCGTCATTGGTATGCAGGGTGGAGATGACCAGATGTCCGGTGAGTGCCGCCTGAATGGCCATTTCCGCGGTTTCCAGATCGCGGATCTCGCCAATCATGATGATGTCCGGATCTTGTCTGAGCAAGGCACGCACCCCGGATGCAAACGATACATCAATATTGTGTTGTACCTGCATTTGGTTAAAAGTGGGTTCCACCATCTCAATGGGGTCCTCGATGGTGCACACATTCACTTCGTCGGTGGCCAGTTGCTTAAGGGTACTGTACAGGGTTGTGGTCTTGCCGGATCCGGTGGGTCCTGTCACCAATACAATACCGTTAGAGGCATGGGTCATGCCATGCCAGCGCTGGTAGTCGTCCCCGGACAATCCCAATTCCTGAAAACTGCGCAACAAAACATCAGGATCGAATATGCGCATTACCATTTTCTCGCCAAAGGCGGTGGGCAGGGTGGACAGGCGCAATTCTATTTCATCACCATCCTGACTGAGGGTTTTAATCCGCCCATCCTGGGGCCGGCGTTTTTCCGCCACATCCATACGCCCAAGGATCTTGAGCCGGCTGGTGACCGCCGTATTAACCGCAGCGGGCAGCTCGTAAACGTGGTGCAGAATGCCGTCTATACGAAAGCGAATCAGCCCCTTTTCCCGCCGGGGTTCGATGTGGATGTCACTGGCCCGCTGGTCAAAGGCATACTGCAACAGCCAATCCACAATATTGACCACGTGAGCATCGTTGGCCTCCGGGGATTTCATACCCCCCAACTCGAGCATCTGCTCTAAGTTGGTAATGCCCGACACCTCCATACCCGCTTCTTCAGCTTTTTGCGCCGAACGGGCAATTGAATAAAATTCCAGCTGATAACGTGTAAGGTCCGCGGGATTACAGACCACCCGCCGGATCCGGCGTCCCCGCAGGGTTTGGGTCAGCATGTTTTCCCACTGATACATAAAGGGCTGACCACTGGCAATGACCACACAGTCATCCGCCACATCCAGGGCCAAAATGTTGTGCCGCTGGGCAAAGGCATAAGACATGACTTCGGTGACTGCGTTGACATTCACCTTCAGTGGATCGATGCGCTCATAATCCTGGCCACCCCGTTCGCAAAGCCACAAGGTCAGGGTTTCTAAGTCCAGAACGTGTTCGCCATGGCGGCGATTTTCAAATTCCCTAAAGGCAATAATTTCCAGCGGGTGCATGCTCAGCTCCCGCTTGGTCCTGGGTGCAATCAGCACATCTTCGGCCTGGCGCCGGCTGATATAACCGTCATCGACCAGTGCATCCAGGACAATGGGCAAGTCCAGGAGCAGCTCAGCCCCGGCATCAAAGGGATTTGTGACCCCGCCAAAGCCACGGTGGGACGAATATCTGACCTCACCGTCTTT
>JANQMF010000053.1 GCA_028280225.1 Pseudomonadales bacterium
TGCATATGGAAAATGTAGTGGTCACCCCCCACGTGGCCTCGGCAACTACCCGGATGCGTCCGGAAACCCGGCGCCGGGTGGGGCGGGAAGTGGCCCTGGTGCTGCGGGGCAAGTGGCCGATGAGCTGCGTAAACCCGACGGTGCTGCCTAAGGTTGCGCTGGAACGCTGGCAACCCTATCCCATGAGCCGGGGTCCAAACCGCTGATCGGCTCAACCCGGCCCCAGGCCGGTAGTCTAGATTTTCAGCAGATTGCCGGTGTCTGGAAGAGACTAAAGAACGTAGTTTTCGCCGCTGGCCCGAACCGTAATGTCGCCAATGGACACCCCCCAGGGCTGGTTGATGGCATAAATGATCTGCTCCGCCAAGTATTCAGGATCAAGGGCAAAGTAGTCAATGTGCGCCGCGTCCGTGTACTCCGCGGGTAAATCCCCATCTTCACGGGCTTGCACTAATTGTCCAAAAGACGCTGCGTTCTGACCGAGGATACCCACCACAGCCTCGGTGTTGACAATGCCACCGCTTAAGCCGGTACCGGGCACGCCGGTAGGCCGGATCACGGTCACCTTGATTTTACCCTGGGCTTCCACCCGCAGGGATTCGGACAGAAAGTTGACCGCCGCCTTGGTAGCGCCATATACCCCTGCCCCAACTACCGGAAAGTTGCTGTAGATTGAGGACAAATTCACCACATGCCCCCGGCCCTGTTTAACCATAGTGTCATAGACCGACATGATGCCGTGCAGGACGCCTTTAAAATTAATATCGATACATCGATCCCAGGCTGAGGCGGCTTCGGCATGATCACTATAAAAAGCCAGGGGCATGGTGCCGGCATTGTTGATCATCACATCCACCCCGCCGTATTTTTCCAGCGCCACCTGTACCACCTGCTGCACCTGAGCCAGCTGAGTGACGTCAGCAACCGCCGCAACCGCGTCACCGCCGTTGTCCCGGATACCCTGGGCCACCCGGTTAAGCGCCTGTTCTTCTACATCCGCACAAACCACCCTGGCCCCAAGGGCGGCGGATTTAGTGCTGACCAGAGCCCCAAAGCCACCCGCTGCACCGGTGACAACGACAACCTTGCCCTCCAGATGATTGGCATCGGGCATCAGGCGGGTTCCTTGCGAAATTCCTTGGGAATTTTCAAATCAGATGCCAACCCCAGTAACTTCAGCGTGCGAATCAACCACCAGGTTGCATCCAGTTGCCACCAGCGCAAACCATGCCGAGCGGAACTGGGGTAAAAGTGATGGTTGTTGTGCCAGCCCTCGCCAAAGCCAAGGACACCGATAAATATATTGTTCGTGCTGGCGTCTCCGGTGTCATAGGGCCGCCCACCCCAGCGATGGCATACCGAGTTCACCATAAAGGTGATATGCCAGGTAAACACCGTACTGACAAAAAAGCCCCAGACCACCAGTTGCAGGCCTGAAGTCTGTAGCCCCGGATACAAAGCGGCCAGCAATGCGCCCAAGCCAAAGAGAAACGCAATCTGACCCACAATCAGCCAGACATAGTGCCGCTGCAGAAACTTAATTTCCGGGTACTTGTGCAGATCTCTTGAATTGTTACCTTTTTCGTTAAAGGCGGCATCCGTCATCATCCAACCCATATGCGCCTGCCACATACCCTTGGTCACCGGCGAATGAATATCACCTTCGGTATCCGTTTCGGCATGGTGCTCCCGGTGATGGGCTACCCACCAAAGTGGGCCACCCTGGACTGCCAGGCTGCCGGCAAAGGCCAACACAAACTGCACCACACGATTGGTCTTAAAGGACCGGTGGGCCAATAGACGGTGAAAACCCGCCGTCACCCCCATGCCACGAATCACATACATCAACACAGCAACCAGCACCGCTGTCCAACTGACCCCGGTATACAAGGCCCCCAAACAGGCCAGATGAAAACCCAGCATGCCAATGACCACCCCCATAACCTGGGAGCGGGCCGGGCGGAGAGTTCTTTCCGCATCTGGCGAATCATCCTTTGACGGTGCTTTCGGCACTGGCGGCACTTGTGAGAGGGGTCTGGTCGTTTCCGACATGGGTGGAGGTAACTCCGTCAACTAGAGTGTGGCGGATACTAACTAGTCTCCGACCAGAATACGAGTGCTCTGAAGAAGAACCGGCTAAGTACAATCCACAGTATGCAACATGGCAACGGTGTTGTCCTAAGCTGTTTGTGCAATCCCATGAATCATAAAAGCGGCGATTTTAGGACCGTCTTCGTAGCCGGTTTCTTTGTGCAATATTTTAAACCCGCCGTCTGCCAGCAACTCATCCGCTCTTCGGGTGAGATGGCAGCCCCCGCCAATTTTTTTCCACAAAGGCTCCACCCGGCGCTGCCACTTTGCAATATGGGCCTCGTCTGAGCGGCCATGTTCCACAAAAATCATCTTTCCCTGAGGCCTGAGCACCCGGCGCATTTCCGCAACCGCGCGATACGGATTGGGAATGCTGCACAAGGTCCAGGTGCAGACGATGGTATCCACGCTATTATTTTCCATGGGCATTTCCTCCCCGGAAAGGCCCAATACCTCAACGGGTACCGCTAAATCCGCAGCCCTTTCCCGGGCCTTGGTGGTCAGTTCAGCAGCCGGATCAATACCGGTAATGGAGTGTACCTGTTCTGAGTAATGTGCCAGGTTCAGGCCGCTGCCAATACCTATCTCCAGCACTTCTCCGGCGGCTTCGCTGACATATCTTTTGCGCAATGCCGTCATCGGCGGCTGAGAACAGGCAAGATCTATCAGTTTTGGCAGAACATATTTTTCGTACAGTGATGCCATGGCTTATCCATTTTGGTATCGGTTCCAACTTTAACCCCCAACCCGGCGCTTTGGAAAGCCGGTAAAGGGTTAGCTATCCGGGGTACTCTCTTATACCATCCTTTGCCGTTGCGCAAATCAACAGGGGATAGGCAGTGCCGGAATTCAAAAAGGTGGGCGACGTTGGGGTGATCAGATTAGACGATGGCAAGGCAAACGCCCTGGGCCATGCGCTGATCAACGATCTGCACGCCGGCCTGGACGAGGCTGCCCACAGTTGCAAGGCAGTTCTATTTTGTGGCCGGACCGGTGTATTTTGCGCAGGCTTCGACCTGAAGGAAATCAGCCAAGGTCCGCCCCAATCCACCGCCCTGGTAAACGCCGGCGCCAGCCTTCTGCTGCGCATCTTCAGGCATCCCCAACCCGTGGTGGCTGCCTGCACCGGACATGCCATTGCTGCGGGGGCGTTGTTGCTGCTGGCATCGGATACGCGTATCGGCGCCCGGGGTGAATTTCAGCTTGGCTTAAATGAAACCGCCATTGGTATGAGCCTGCCGGTTTTTGCCATTGAACTGGCCCGGGCCCGCCTGTCCATGCGGCACCGGACCGCGGCCGTCATACAGGGCCAACTGATGGACCCGCAAACGGCTATGGACACCGGCTATCTGGATGTTCTGACCAGCCCGGATGAGGTATTTGATCGTGGACTGACAACCGCAACACAATTAGCGCAGTTACCGGCCCAGGCTTATGGCGCCAACAAAGCAGCCCTGCGCCAACCCTATATCGATACCATCAAATCCAGCCTGGATAGCTGACCCCGGGTTGCTCCACGCGGTTATCTATGATCTATCCGGGGTACTGTCGCGTTGCTTAGCCCGGCGTTGCATACGCTCAAGCGCGCGCGCCCGTTCGGCAGGACTCATGCGCTGAAATCTCTGGCGTAGCTTCTGCCGCTGTTGCTGGGGCAGGCTGTTAAAGTGCCGCAAACTTTGCCGCATGCGTCTTTGTTGTTCCGGAGTCAGCGCCTTAAAAGCCTGCCAGCGCCGGGTGAGACGTTGCCGTTGTTGAGGGGATAAGGATTCCCAACGTTCAAACCGCCGCACCATCCTCTGCCGCTGGGTGGCATCCATGGCCAACCACCGATCAGCACCCAACAGCAATTGCTGTTGCCTGTTTTGATTCAAATTGTCCCAGTTGCCGGCAAAACGCGCCAATACCTTGCGTTGCTCAGCAGAAAGCGCCTGCCACTCCACAACCTCCGTACTTGAGGCAGAAAGTGTTGCGGGTGAATGTGTTGCGGCAGAAAAAGCCGCCACCACTATCAGAGACAACCGCACCAGCTCAACAATCCGGGACTTAGTCATTTTCCTGTCCCCCTTGTTCCGCCTGTTTACCCTGTTTGCGTTGCTCCCAACCCGAAGGCTCATCGTCAAACAGAGGTGCTGCCATTTCCAGAGGATCTACCCAGACCGTTTCCGGCCGGTCACCCGGTTGCGCAGATGCCGAAGCCTTAATCTCGACCATGGTCCCCAGATAGTCAAACAGGGAGTCCGGGACCTGTTCTCCAGGTGGAGTCTCAGCTTGGGCAACAAGACATTGAACGGCAACGAATACATGCATGACTTGCACAACCTTAGCCGGAGGCCGGCTGCCTTTGCGTTTCCGCCTCTTCAAGGGCCAACATCCAAGCAACAAATTCCAGGTCCTCCAACAGTTCAACATCGTTGGCGATTTCCACCGCCATTATCGAATCTATTCCCTCCAATACCGGCAGTTCAGGAACCGGTCCACGCAACAGGAGTAAAGCAGCAAACAGCACCGCCCCCGCGGTGGCCAGCCCACCCAGAGGTAATTTCCAGTTCCAGCCATTGTGTTCAGAATATTCCAAGGCGGCAACTGCATCCCGGCGCATGCTGATCAGGCGCTGCTGAATATCACTGGGCAACTCAACTTCCCTGCGGTGAAGTTGGCGAACCGCGTGATCCGTCCACTGTTGTTCAGCAGCAGAAAGTACCTGATCTGCCTGATCATGGGTGGCGTCTGATTTTTCAGTCATAAACCAAATCTCCAAGTTGTGCACGTAGACTTTTCACCGCACGCGAATAATGTGTTTTAACACTACCCTCGGAACATCCCATCACCCGGGCGGTACCTTTTACATCCAACCCCTCCCAGGCCCTGAACACAAAAGCTTCCCGCTGGCGAGCAGGTAGCTGTTCGATGGCTTCAACCAGGCGCACGCCGTTGCTGACGGCGCGATGTTTCTGTTCCGGTTCATATTGACGATGCCCGGGTGAATTCTCGAGGGGATTGTCCTCTTCCGTGTGCGGGGTCAACCAGCCAAACCAGCGCCTGTGCCGGACCGACAAGCGATGATGATCGGTAATGCGATTGCGTAAAATACGATAAAAAATCGGCGGCCATTCCGTGCTGGGTTTTGCCGCATATTTGCTGGCCAACGTCATCATTACATCTTGCACAATATCCAGAGCATCCTCGGGATTTTTCACCGACATCACGGCAATGGCGTAAGCCCGCTTTTCAACACCGGCTAAAAACTGATTAAGTTCTACGGCATGGGTCATGACATGTCAGAAACTAAATCCGCACCTTGTGGGATACAACCCTATTAGCAACGTTTATGGATGACCTGTCGTTGACACGTACCGCTGATAAAAATGTAAACAAAAGTAAATGGGAAAACCGCGTACACAGCACGCATGGCATATGAAAAGCAGGAAGCAGGAAGCAGGAAGCAGGAAAGAAAAAAGCAGGACGCCGGAGTATGCCCGGCTGTTAGCCGGTTTGTTACTGGATATTTTCCGGCACGCTGAAAAACGCTGCCCGCTTCTGTTCCACAATGGTTTCGCGGCAGTCAGCCTTGAGCAGACAACTGTAACAGGACAGGACCGGGATCATGGCAAAGGCAGATAGCAGCATACCCACACCTTCCAAGCCAACTCCGCTGGAGTACCACTGCTCGTGAAAATGGGGGGCGAGCTTAAAAAATGCCGCAAAATAAAAGAACATGACCGCCGTTGTGCCAATGGCCAGCAGCCGGGCAGTATTGATGCTGAGATTTCTGATTAAGGTAAGAAAGGCCAACACTGCACCCACAGCGTACAGGGCCATAAAATGCGTATGATTTGGGACAAATAAATGCAGTATGGCCAATACCAGAAGTAAAACACCGATTACCACATTGATCATTCGCATACGTACTTTACCTTTTGTCTGTCTGAACTGTCTTTCTGTCTGAACTGCCCGTCTGAACGGTCTGTCTGAACCAGATATCTATCAGCTCTGTGCTTATGCGTTTAGACGCCTAAAGCGGTTGATAGTGCCCCAAGTGCTTTTTTCCAATCCTGTACAAATATTTGTGCTGTTTTTGATAGGTCAAAAAAGCATTTCCATATGCAGGTTCATTGTTTTTTAACCCTAATTCGTAGTCAACCTATTTGTTACACAA
>JANQMF010000063.1 GCA_028280225.1 Pseudomonadales bacterium
CGTCACCCACATCCATCACCGTTACATGCACTTGATCAGAGTCCAATGTTGCCTTGGCGGCCTGCAGGCGGGCTTCGCTTCGGCCCGCCAGCGTGACCCGGGCACCATCGCTCAGAAAGGCCTGAGCACAAGCCAGACCGATACCGCTGCCGCCGCCGGTAATAAATGCGTGTTGGTTTGAAAGTAATGCCATTTATACTGTCCTGCTCAAATAAAGAAGGTAAGACTTGAATTATGGCGGATGTGGGCAAGCGATTCGATGCTGTTGTGGTGGGTGCGGGTTTTGGCGGCATGTACATGCTGCATTTGCTGCACCGCAGCGGTTTATCCGTCCGGGGTTATGAGCGTGGCGGCGGTGTTGGCGGTACCTGGTTCTGGAATCGTTATCCGGGTTGCCGGTGTGATGTGGAAAGCATGGAGTATTCTTATCAATTTTCCGCTGAACTGCAGCAGGAATGGAATTGGAGTGAGCGGTATTCGCCCCAACCGGAGATACTGGCCTACGCCAATCATGTTGCGGACAAGTTTGAACTTCGCCGTCACTTTCGATTCAACACGGCGTTGACCGCTGCCCAATACGATGAGGCAACCCAGACCTGGCGGGTGTGTACTTCTGAGGGTGAAACCGTGCACTGCCAATACCTGATTATGGCAACCGGCTGCCTTTCCAGTACAAATACGCCGGATTTCCCGGGTCTGGATACTTTTGCCGGCCAGACCTACCACACCGGTGCATGGCCTACTGATGGTGTGGACTTCAGCGGCAAAACGGTCGGCATCATCGGCACGGGCAGTTCGGGTATTCAGTCCATACCGCTGATTGCTGCCCAGGCCAGACAGCTGACTGTCTTCCAGCGCACCCCTAACTACAGTGTGCCGGCCCAGAACGGACCCATTGATTCCGCCCGGGTGGCTGAGATTAAGGCCAACTATGCTGAATTTCGCGTCCGCAACAAAGCACAACAGGCGGCTTTTGGGGCTGACTACCCGCGGCGTGGGGATTCGGTCCTGGAGGCATCTGCTGAAGAACGGGCCCGCCGCTTTGAAGAGTATTGGGGGTACGGTGGCTTTATGTTCCTGGCCGCATTTGGCGACATTGGGCAGGATGAGAGTGCAAATTTTCATGCCCAGGAATTTGTCCGCAACAAGATTCGCAGCATTGTCAAAGACCCCCGGACAGCAGAGTTGTTGTGTCCGGATACCCTTATCGGCTGCAAACGGTTGTGCGCGGACAGCGGCTATTATGCAACCTTTAACCGGGATAACGTGACCCTGGTTGATGTCAGCGAACATCCCGTTGAGCAGATCACCCCCGGCGGTCTGGTCACCGGGGGCCGGGAATATAAATTTGATGTCATTGTCTTTGCCACCGGTTTTGATGCCATGACCGGGGCTTTGTTAAAGCCGGATATACGCGGCCGCAATAATCTGGCGTTGGGGGACAAGTGGCACGCCGGTCCGCGGACCTATCTGGGCTTGATGACAGCGGAGTTTCCAAATCTGTTTATGCTCACCGGCCCGGGAAGTCCGTCAGTACTGGCCAACATGGTGACCGGTGTGGAACAGCATGCAGAATTTGTGGCAAGCCTCATACAGTGGGCGGATGCCCAAGGTAGCCGGGAGATCTCCGTGGCCCAACCCGCCGAGGATGAATGGGTGGAGGTGGTCAACATGCGCAGTCGAGCGACTCTGTTTCCGCGCTGCAATTCCTGGTATCTGGGCGCCAATGTACCGGGCAAACCCCGTGTTTTTATGCCCTACGTGGGTTTTCCAGACTACTCAGCTAAGCTGGCGGAAGTTGTTGACAATGGCTATGCGGGATTTACCACCCGTGGGGTTGCCATGGGGCAGCACTAGCGGGTAATTGCCCGGAACACGGTGCGGTTCCCAATCCGATGTTTAAGGCTGATGATAAGCCCCGTGTATAAGTCCCGTGTATTTGGGACTGTATCCGTTATGTTGTACTCTGAATGCCGGGGAGAAAAAAACAGCAGGCGGTAACGACTGCAAGACAATGGGCCCGCTTTAGGAGGAGAGCTAATGGCAGCAACACAACCCGCACCGGCCGAAGAACCCTATATCCTGATTACCGCGGATACACATGCCGGCGGCAGTCACGCCCAGTACCGGGAGTACCTGGAGCCCAAATACCAGGCGGCATTTGACGACTGGCGGGGGGGCTACAAAAACCCCTCCCAGGAGCACTATGGTTCGAAAAAAATGCGCAATTGGGACCTTGAAATTCGCACCGCGGACCAAAACAGCCAGGGGGTTGTTGGCGAGGTGGTTTTTCCCAATACAGTGCCGCCGTTTTACCGCAAGAGTATTGTTACCGCCCACCCGCCAAAACCCGAGCACTATGAGCACTGCCTGGCGGGTATACGTGCGCACAATCGCTGGCTGGCGGATTTTTGCGCCGAAGACCCGGTCCGGCGGGCGGGGATTGGTCTTATCCTGCCAAACGATTTGGATGAGGCCATTAAGGATATTGAGTTTATTGCCAAGGCGGGTTTGCGCGGGGGGGTGTTGCTGCCGCTGATTCCACCCGATTGTACCTGGCTTAAGCCCCTGTTTGATCCGGCCTGGGACAGAGTGTTTGCCGCCATTGCCGATCATGATCTGGTCATGAATCAACATTCCGGGCAGGGCTCGCCGGATTATGGTTCGGGTCCGGTGGCGGAAGCGATCTGGATTACCGAGGTGACCTACTACTGTCAGGCCGGTTTTCGGCACTTGCTGATGAGCGGGGTATTTGAGCGCTTTCCCAAATTGAAATACATATTAACGGAATCCGGATGCGCCTGGGCACCAGCCTTGCTGGCGCAAATGGACAGAATTCATATGGGTTTCCAACGAGGTGCCATTGGGGAGATGAACTATGCGGACATGGAGTGGGTGCTGAAAGATAAACCCAGTGAGTATGCTGCGCGCAACATCTGGTATGGAGCCAGTTTCCCCAGCCTGGCTGATCTGGCGGGTATCGACGCCATTGGTGAAGACCGGGTTTTGTGGGGCAACGACTATCCGCATTATGAAGGTACCTTCCCGTATAACCTGGAGTCCCTGCGCCTCACCTTTGCCGGGGTGCCCGAAACGGCTCGAAGAAAAATCCTCGGTGAAAACGCAGCAGCGTTGTATAACTTTGATTTGGAGGCTCTTCGGCCCCTGGCCGACCGGGTAGGCCCCACCCCAAGTCAGGTGAATACTCCCCTCGGCCGGGCGGATATTCCCCGGGATTCGATGTGTTATCTGTTTCAAAACGCGCTGCGAGGGGAGTAAACCGCCCATGCCTATGCCCAAAGATGTTGGCATCATCGATTGCATGATCGGCTTTCCGGCAGAAGACTTTGCCATGTATGACTTTATCCGCGCGCAGCTTAAAGACGGCTCGGACAGCTTCGATTTTCCGGTCGAGTACATGTTCAAACAAGTCCCCAAGGAGATATACGGCAGCAAGGATCCTATCTCCATCACCTTAAACGAAATGGACAAGTACGGTATTGAAACAGGGGTCATTGGGGTGGGTGGAGATGTTTCGCGCAAGGCGTTGACCGACCACCCTGACCGTTTTGTCGGCCAGGGTAGTGTGGACCCCAATAAGGGTATGGAAGGTATCCGCGACATGGTGCGCCAATATGAGGAATTTGGCGTCCGCTCATTTGGCGCCTTTAACGCGGGTTACAATCCCCAGGTGGGGATTGATGATGCGAAGATGTACCCTATATATGCCAAGTGTGTCGAGTTGGATGTGCCCATATTTTCCTGCGCGGGCGTGCCGGGCCCGCGTTTTCCCATGTGGCCGCAGGAAGTCAGCCGCATCGATCAGGTGATGTACGACTTCCCGGAGTTGACCTTTGTGACGCGTCATGGCTGCGAGCCGTGGGAAGATCTTGCGGTAAAGCTCATGCTGAAGTGGCCCAATCTCTACTACTCAACATCTGCCTTTGCCCCCAAACACTACCCCAGGGCCATCGTGGACTATGCCAATACCCGGGGTGCGGATAAGATCCTGTACGCGGGATACTTCCCCATGGGGCTCACCCTTGAACGGATTATGTCGGATATGCCCGACGTTGGTTTTAAGGAAGCGGTATGGCCAAAATTCTTACGCGAAAACGCCGTCCGGGTTCTGAAGTTGTAGAACCTTGCCAAACGTAAGAACACTTGTCTGGTTCCGCAACGACCTGCGGACAAGCGACCACCCGGCCTTGGCATCCGCCCGGGCGCGTGGCGAAATTGTGGCTGTATTCTGTCTGTGTCCACAGCAGTGGCGGGCACACGATATGGGAGCGGGCCGGCTCAGCTTCCAGCTTCGCGCCCTTAAGGTATTGTCGGCAGACCTGGCTGCCCTGCGGATCCCCCTGTTAATTGAGGATGCGCAAGACTTTGCCGGGTGTACTGAAACACTCCTGAAACTTGTGCGTCAGCATCAAATTTCGCATATGGACTTTATTGAGGAATATCCCTACAACGAACGTCTGCGCGATCGCTCCGTAAGCCGGGCGTTACGCCGGGCGGGTGTGCAGGTCACCCGTCATGTTGCGGACACCATTGTCCGTCCGGGGCTTGTCAAAACAGCCGCCGGCAAACCTTATACCGTCTTTACCCCTTTCTACAAACGTTGGATCAACCAGGCATTTGAGTTCCCGCCATTGCCGGGTATCGAGGCTCAATCCCCTGTGCGCATTGAAGCAAGTCTCGTGCCTGAAAAGATGGGTGCAGCCGCCATTGCTGACCGGGCGGATGTCTGGCCGGCGGGGGAGGTGGTGGCCGGTGCCCGATTGCGGGAATTTATTGAGGATGCGGTTGAAAACTATGAACAGCACCGGGATATACCGGCCCTTGGTGGCACCAGCCGCCTGTCGGCACACCTGGCAATTGGCGGTATCAGTGCACGGCAGTGTTTATGGGCAGCTCACAACAAGGCGGCCAGCCAGCCTGAATATGCCACCGGATGTCATAAGTGGATTACCGAATTGGCCTGGCGGGACTTTTACCGGCACATTGCCGCCCAATTTGACCATATTAATAAGGGGCATGCCTTCAGGCTGGAGCTGGATCGACTTCCCTGGCGGTTGCGCGTAAATGACCTTAGCCGGGCTCAGGATAGCCCGGCAGCGGCCGATTGGCATGCCTGGTGCACGGGCCATACGGGTTACCCGTTGGTGGATGCGGCGATGCGCCAGCTTAATCAAACCGGTTGGATGCACAACCGACTGCGGATGGTGGTTGCCATGTTTCTTACCAAACATCTGTTAATCGACTGGCGGTGCGGAGAGCGCTATTTTATGCACACCCTCATCGACGGCGACTTTGCCTCCAACAATGGCGGCTGGCAATGGAGTGCATCCACCGGTACCGATGCCGCGCCCTATTTTCGAATCTTTAATCCCGCCAGCCAGGGAGAAAAGTTTGACCCCAACGGCGAGTTTGTGCATGCCTGGGTACCGGAGTTGCGCCCGGTAGCCGGGCGCCTGCTGTTTAAGGATCGCGGCAAGTGGCCGCAGGGGGTAGACTATCCCCTGCCGGTGGTTGAACACCGCCTGGCGCGTCAGCGCGCGCTGGAGTTTTTCAAACAAAAAGGCTGGGGTGGCGGTTTGTCTGAGCGTGGATAAGCCGGGGAGTAAACAGAGAATCGGTACAGGAGAAGTTTGGGTGGATCCGTTAGCTGTTTTTGCACAAGATCTATTTCAGGGCAAGAGCGTGCTGATCACCGGCGGTGGCCGCGGGATCGGACGGGAACTGGCATTGGCTTTTGCCCGTCTGGGTGCGGATACCATTATTGCCGGCAGGCACCCGGAAACTCTGCAAGCCACTGCTGAGGATGTAAGTGCCCTGGGCAGGCGTTGTCTAGCGGTGCCCACCAATATTCGCGACCTGGAATCCGTGGATAATTTGGTCGGCAGGGGTATTGAAGAAATGGGAAAAATAGATTTCCTGATCAACAATGCCGGTGGTCAATTCCCGGCGGATCCGCTGGAGATTAGTGACAACGGCTGGCGCGCTGTAGTTGATTTGAATCTTAACGGCACCTGGAATGTGACCAGCCGGGTGGGAAAACACATGGTGGCAAACCGCTTTGGGGCCATTGTGAACATCGTGCATATTTATTCCTTTAATCGCGGTGCGCCGGATTTTGCACACTCCGGAGCAGCCCGGTCCGGGGTGGTCAACCTGGCTAAAAGTCTTGCTTTCAGTTGGGCCAAGCATAACGTCACGGTTAACTGTGTGGCGCCCGGGACCATTAATACCGCCGGGGTTCGTGAAGAGGAATTTGCCGCTTCGGACAAAGAAAATTACGAAGACCTGGCCACTGCCGCGGTGCCAGCAGGACGCCTGGGGGAGGCGGATGAAACCGCAGCGTTGTGCATTTACCTGTGTTCACCAGCGGCGCGCTATATCAACGGGGCAGACCTGGTGATCGACGGCGGCAATTTTCTGGGTAATTGGGTACCTATAAAAGGTGCCGGTTAAGATTAAGCGTGATGGGCAGGTAAAGAAAATGTGCGTAAAGAAAGTGTGCGTAAATAAAAAGGTACGTAAATAAAAAGGTGCGGAGGACAAAATGAGCAATACCCAAGTGGTACTGGACTTTATTCAGGCTTGGAACAACTGTGATTGGGATGCAATAGACAGCGCGTTTGCCGAAGATGTGGTCTATCACAACATCCCCATGGAGCCTTTAAATGGTAAGGCGGCGGCCAGCGCGGCGATTCGTGCCATGGCGCCTGCGGAAGTGGACTGGCAGGTGCTTAATATTGCGGAAAACGGCAACGTGGTCCTCACCGAGCGTGTTGACAACTTCGTTATGGCAGACGGCCGGCCGTTGTCGGTGCCGGTGATGGGCACAATGGAAATCGAAGAGGGTAAGATCAAGGCCTGGCGGGATTACTTTGATTTAGCCACCTTTACCGGTCAGATGGCCTGAAACCTGATGGTCTTTTAAGACTCAATCTAAAGTCGGATAAACAAAACAGACAAAAAATCCAATAACGAGGAGAAAATAATGAATATTGAAGGCAGTAGTGCAATTTTTGTGGGGGGCGCATCAGGGATGTGCCGCGCGGCGGCAACAGAATTTGCCGGTAAGGGCGGCAAGCTGGCCATTTTGGACCTGGAAAAGTCTGCGGGCGCGGAAGTTGCGGAAGAACTGGGGGGACAGTTTTTTCCCTGCAATGTCATGGATTATGACGGTATGGCTGAAGTGATAAACAGCGCTGTGGAAAGTTTGGGGGCCTTGCACTTTATGGTCAATACAGCGGGGGGTGCCGTGGGTCAACGCACCATCAAACGGGATGGGACGCGACATTCGCTGGATGACTTTCGGCGCATCGTGGACCTTAACCTGATTGCCTCGTTTAACATCAACTGCCTGGCGGCTGAACATATGGCAAAAAACGAACCGAATGCGGACGGGGAACGCGGCGTTATGATCAATACCGCCTCCATCGCCGCCTTTGAGGGTCAAATTGGTCAGGTTGCCTATACCGCCGCCAAGGGAGGTATTGCCGCCATGACGTTGACCATGGCCCGGGATCTGGGCACCCTGGGTATTCGCTGCATGACCATTGCACCCAGTCTGTTCGATACCGGGTTAACTGCGGGCATACCCGATGAGGGGGCACTTCAGCTGACCAAGGATGCGGCCTTTCCCCGGCGGATGGGTCAGCCCCATGAGTATGCCACCATGGCCATTGCCATATTTGAGTGTCCCATGATGAACGGGTCCACCCTGCGCGTGGACGGAGGCCAGCGTTTTGCACCCCGTTAGCCGTTTGTAGGGGCTTGCGATGGATTTTGATTTTTCGGACGAGCAGAAACTGCTGGCTGACCAGGTTAAACGGTTTCTGGATGAAAACTGTGACAGCCGGGTTGTTCGCAGCGTTCTGGAGGGAGAGGCAGACTTTGCGGAGGCTGTATGGCAAGGCCTTGCGGACCTGGGTTTGCACGGTACGGCCATACCTGAAACCTACGGGGGCACCGGCGCGGGTTATCTGGAGCTGTGCCTGGTTGCGCAACAGTTAGGTGCGCACATTGCACCGGTACCCTTTGCCTCTTCGGTTTACCTGGTGGCTGAAGCGCTGCTCTTGTGGGGCAGCGAAGCCCAGAAACTGATCTGGTTGCCTAAACTGTGTACCGGAGAAGTTAAAGGGGCTCTGGCCACCACCGAAAGCCTCACGCAGTTGCGCCCCCAGGATGTGGCAACCACGTGCTCCGGGGACCGGCTGAATGGCACCAAGCTGGTGGTTTCCGACGGTGGTATTGCGGACCTGTTTGTGGTCCTGGCGCAGCCGGAATCCGGATCCCCCACGCCGGCTTTGTACCTGGTTACCGCGGATCAGGTTCAGGTGCAGGCGGTGGACTCGGTGGATTTGACCCGCAATACGGCCAGGGTGACCTTTGCCGGTGCGTCAGCACAGTTGCTGACCGGGGAGGGTTGGTCTGCGTTACAGAAACTGTATGACCGGGCCGGAGTGCTGTTTGCTTTTGAACAGCTTGGGTGTGCCCAGGCGGCGCTGGCCATGGCGGTCGCCTATGCTCAGGAGCGTTTTGCCTTTGGCCGGGCGATTGGCTCTTTCCAGGCGATAAAACACATGTTGGCGGATATGTATGTGGCCATGAAGCTGGCGGAAAGTAATTGTTACTACGCCGCCTGGGCGTTGGCTAACAATTCTGCAGACCTGCCCCTGGCGGGGGCAACCGCCAGGGTTGCGGCAACCCAGGCCAGCCAGCTGTGTGCCCGGGATAACATTCAGGTTCACGGCGGTATGGGCTTTACCTGGGAATTTGACTGTCATCTGTATTATCGGCGGGCAAACTACCTGGCTCTGGAACTGGGTAGTCTGTCCGAGTGGGAGGCCCGCCTGGTTGATCATCTTCCCTTACAACAATCTGCTTAAGGAAACCGTTCATGGACTTTAGCGATACACCGGAAGAAGCTGGGTTCCGTGCGGAAGTTCGAACCTTCGTTGATGAACATGCCCCACATTATCTGGCACCGTTTTTGGCTAAAAGCGGTTTTGGCAATACCCATACCGGTGACTACGATACGTTAACCGAAGCAAAAAAGTGGCAAAAAACCAAGGCGGAGCATGGTTGGGCCTGTTTGATGTGGCCCACACAATACGGTGGGCGTGGTGCCAGCCCCATGCAAAATGTGATCTGGTCACAGGAAGAAGGATTGTATGGGCGCCTGTCCAGTCTGTTTATCATCGGCCAGGGTATGTGTGCTCCAACCATGATGGCTTATGCCAGCGAGGCCCACAAACAGCGTTACTTACCCAAGCTGGCCAGCGGGGAAGAGGTGTGGTGTCAGCTATTTTCCGAACCCCACGGTGGATCGGATCTGGCCGGTTTGCGCACACGGGCGCAAAAGAGCGGCGATGAGTGGGTGATCAACGGTCAAAAGATCTGGACATCCGGGGCCCAGCATTCGGACTTCGGCATTCTGATTACCCGCACGGATCCTGATGTGGCCAAACATAAAGGCTTAACTATGTTCTTTCTGGATATGAAATCTCCGGGGGTGAAGATTGTGCCCATCAGGCAGGCCAACGGTAACAGCGAATTCAACGAGGTTTACTTTGACAACGTGCGTATCCCGGATCACCAGCGGCTGGGTGAGGTGGGGGAAGGCTGGCGGGTGTCCATCACCACGCTGATGAATGAGCGCATGGCCATTGGCGGCAGCATTCCAACCGGATTTCCGGAAATATATGAGCTTGTGCAAACCCTGTCTCTGGATGGGGCCCCGGCGGTTGAGAACCCGGCGGTGAAGTCCAGGCTGGCGGGTTGGTATGTCAAGGCAGCGGGCCTGGGACACAATGCATCACGCATGATTTCAGCTTTATCCAAGGGTGAAATGCCGGGCCCGGAAAACTCCATGGGCAAACTGGTTGCGGGCAATATGATGCAGGACATCGCCAAGTTTGCCCTGGATCTTCAGGGTCAGGCAGGCAGCCTGGTGGATCCGGAGATTGCTGAGGGTGCAGCCCGTTTTCAGGCCATGCTGTTACGGTCCCCGGCGGTCCGGATCGAGGGCGGAACAGATCAGATCCTGCGCAATATTATCGGCGAGCGGGTGCTGGGTTTACCCGAGGATTTGCGCGCGGACAAAGGTATGCCCTTCAACAAGATCCCAACAAGCCAACAGGATAAAAGCTGATGTGGTTACGACTCAAACAGATTGCCATGGTTGCTGAATCCCTGGCTCCGGTGGAAGCGGCGCTTATCGAGGTGCTGGGGGTGGAGGTTTGTTTTCGCGATCCGGGGGTAGCCCACTTTGGCCTGGAAAACGCGTTGTTTCCCCTGGGTAACCAGCTTCTGGAAGTGGTGGCGCCGATACGCGGCGGCACTGCGGGTGGCCGGTATCTGGAACGCCGGGGTGGTGATGGCGGTTATATGGTCATTACCCAGTGTGACGATCATCAGCCCCGCCGGGCCCGGGTGGAGGCCCTTGGGGTACGTCTGGCCCATCAATTTGAAGTGGATGACTTTAAGAATATGCAATTGCACCCCAAGGACACCGGGGCAACCTTTTTCGAAATTGATGAGCAGCTTGGGGAAAATGCCCATGATCCGGATGGACCATGGTCGCCCGCCGGGCCCAATTGGCAGCAAGCCAGAACGGACCGGGTATTGGGTATCAGTGCTGCCGAGTTGCAATGTGACGACCCCAAATTTGTCAGCCAACGTTGGGCTGAGATTGCTGAATTGCCGTTAAACCAGGACGGAGAACTGGTACTGGACAATGCCAGGTTACGTTTTGTGCCGTGTACTGACGGCCGGCCTGAGGGGCTGGGTGGTATTGATATTGTCTGTGCCCAGCCGGCGGATATTCTTGAGGCGGCTGAACACCGTGGGGTGCGCAGCGGCGAAAGTCAGGTCATGCTGTGTGGGATGCGCATGAATCTGTTGGAAAATAAAGAGTAATATCAATGACCTATGAAACTATTTTAAGTCAGCTTGATAACGGGGTGAATATCATCACCATGAACCGGCCAGAGCGTTTGAATGCCTGGACCTACAAAATGGGCGGTGAACTGCGCTCGGCCATTACCTGGGCTAACCATAATGACGACGTTGATGCCATTGTGCTGACCGGCGCGGGCCGGGGGTTTTGTGCGGGTGCGGATGTTGAAGCGGTTTTTCAAGCCCAGGCTGCGGGCGAAGATGTGACAGCAGGGGGTGGTGCCGGTAACTGGGTGGAATTGATGCGTCAGTCCAAACCCATTGTGGCGGCGGTGAACGGGGCGTGCATAGGCCTGGGGATTACGCAAATATTACCCATGGATTACATAGTGGCTGCTGAGGGTGCCAGGATCTCTGTCCGCTTTGTAAAAATGGGGTTGGTGCCTGAGCTGGCAAGTTCCAGGTTCTTGACGGCGCGGGTTGGCTTTGGCCAGGCCAGTGAGCTTATGTTGTCTGGAAAAACCATTGAGGCGTCCGAGGCTTTGCAGATAGGGCTTGTGGACAAGGTCACCACAGCAGAGGCACTGCTGCCCGAAGCTTGCCGCATCGCCGGAACCATGGGTGAAAACCCGCGTCTTGCGGTGTTGCATATCAAACAGTTGTTAACCGCTAACGCCAATGAAGGGGACATCAGTCTGGTCCAACAGCGTGAATTGACGGCACTGAATGAATGTTATGCCTCAAAAGAACACGCGGAAGCCATTGATGCCTTTCTTAACAAACGTACTCCGGACTTTAAGCTGGCCCGGCAATTGGAATAAACCCATCGGGGCAGGGGGAGGAAACAATGGCTTATGAAATTAAGCGTTTTGCCTTTGACGGCACCATAGATGCGGATGGACATGTATTGGAACCACCGGATTTATGGGAAGAATATCTGGAGAGTAAGTACAGGGCCAGGGCGCTGCGCATCCGGGTTGATGATGAAGGTTATGAATACCTGGAAATTGACCGCCAGCCTTCGCAACGGTCCCGCCGGGGTTCCCTGGGTTTACTGGGTGCCATGGGTGAAGAAGACATGCGGCCCCGCCCGGAACGGCGCTATGCGGACAATATACCCTTTGGCGCCTGTGACCCGGTCGAACGCCTGAATTTAATGCAGCAGGAAAATCTCGCCTGTACCTTGCTGTACCCCACCCTGGGATTGTTGTGGGAGGCTGAGCTTGCCGATGCGGAACTGAGTCTGGCTTATTGCAGGGCTTACAACCGGTGGATTGCGGATTTTTGCCGGGACAGCGGCGGTAAGCTGGTGCCCATTGCCCAGCTGACCTTGCTGGATGTGGAAGGTTCCGCTGAGGAACTGGAACGGGCGGTTAGAGACGGCTGTAAGGGTGCCTGGATAAACCCGTTTAACCACACCAGAATCATTCATGGGGATCCCCGGCACGATGTGCTGTTTGCCCAGTGTGTGGCCCTGGACGTGCCCCTGGCCATCCATCCGACGTTTACACCCCACGGTGCCGCAGAAGGTATTTTCGATTGGCCCAGCCAGGGCCGGGCCTGGGGGGAGGCCATATGGCTGCGGGCCATTGTGCAACAGGCGTTGATTTCATTTTTTTCGCTGGGCACGCTGGAGCGGTTCCCGCAGTTGCGCCTGGGCGTGCTGGAAGCGGGTTCAGGCTGGATTGGTGCCTTATTGGATCGGTTGGATGCCTTCAGCGCGTCGCTGAACCTCAAACGCGGGAGTGCCACCCAGATCTTTCAACAGCAGTGTTTTATCTCCGGTGATCCGGACGAAACCGCGGCGCCCTATATTATCGACCACGTTGGCCCCCAGTGTTTTACCTGGGCAACGGATTATCCCCACCCGGATCACCCGCATACCTGGGTGGATGATCTGGACCGGTATGCGCGCACCCTGTCCGCAGATACCAGGGCCAAGGTGTTGGGTGATAATGTGCGGCGCATCTACCGGTTAACGGATGTATAGCGTGCCTTAAAAGTGCGCAAGAATTATCAATGTTAAATATTGGATACTGACCCCCCAATGTGGTTTTGGCCGGTACCATGAGCGTTAACTATCAAAAAAGTCTGCAGCGGGTCACCGACTACATCTATGCCCACTTAGAAGATGAGTTAGACTTAAACCGCCTGGCTGAAGTGGCCTGCCTGTCCTCCTACCATTGGCACCGGGTGTACTTTGCCATGCAGGGGGAAACGGTGACCACAACGGTGCGGCGCCTGCGCCTGCAGCGTGCCGCGGATCGCCTGGCCAATTCCGGCCTGGCCATAAAGGATATTGCGCAAAAGGCGGGATACGGCTCAACGGCCGCCTTTACCCGTGGTTTTAAACAAGCCTACGGACAGACCCCCGGCGTGTACCGGCGGATGGGCAGTCATGCGCAGTACAAACAGGCCAGGGCTGCCCGTGACAGCCGGGGCTTTCCCGTTGATCTGGTGTTGAGAGATGAACTGGTTTGTGCCGCGGTGGCACACAAAGGGTCTTATCTGCAGATCGACCAGGCCATGGGACGCCTGTTTGAAGGTCTGGCCCGGCAGGGTTTGTTGGGTGACCAACCTGAAATGATGGCCTGTTTCCTGGACGATCCGGATTTGCACCCGGAGGCAACGCTAAATTCTTTTGCCTGTTCGCCGGTTGACCCGCAAGCAATGCAAAACCTGCCGGCACCCCTGCAAGCCTTAAAATTACGCGGTGGCTGGTATGCGCGGATGCGTTATAAGGGACCTTATGCGGATATGCGGGGGGCTTACCGATGGCTGTATGGCACCTGGTTACCCCAGTCCGGGCACCAGCCTGCACAAGCCCCGGGTTATGAAGAGTATGTGAACTCTCCGGTGGACGTGCCGGCTACGGAGTTAAAAACCAATATCTATCTGCCGCTGCAGGGAGAAGTACATGGCTGAGCAAAAAGACGCCGTAGCCCGTTGTCTTGATGATGTGGCGGTGCTGGTGGAGGAAGTTGCCGCGGGATTGCCGGAGACCGGCGGCCTGGAGAAGACGCGCAAGTGGGGCCAACTGGCCTACCTGCCCAGGAAACCCCGGGTAGGCACAACCTTGCGGCTGGACCGCTACGATGACCATCATCTGGCGCTATTTGTCCATTGCCGGACCCGCCTTGTCGACACCTTTCGCACACTCTTTCCCGAACAGCGCTTTGAAGGTACCCGGGCTTGGGTTATCCCGGTGGAAGAGCCGCTCCCCACGGAGGCATTAAAGGTATTTATTGAGGCGACGCTGACCTACCATCTTAAGTAAACCCCTAAATGTGGCCCGCAAATTTCGGTATATTGGCTGGGTGAACACCAATGTTAAACATCCCGCGCTGTTTTTTGATCTGGACGGCACCCTGACCGATCCCAAGCAGGGGATTACCCGGTGTATTCAATATGCTCTACAAAAACTGGGACAAACCCCACCTTCAGCGGATGAGTTGGAATGGTGTATTGGCCCCCCGTTGCGGGAGAGTTTTATCAGCCTGGTGGGGGAAGCTGATGCGGACCAGGCGGTGACCTGGTACCGGGAGCGTTATACCGGCCAGGGACTGTACGAAAACGCACCCTATCCGGGGGTGACGGGATTGCTGGAGGAATTAACGGCAAAGGGTCACGGGCTATATGTGGCCTCCAGCAAACCCCAGATTTATGTCCGACGTATCTTGCAACACTTTGCCCTGGCACACCATTTCACCGGAATATACGGATCGGAACTGGACGGAACCCGCAGCGACAAAGCCGAATTATTGTCTTATGCCCTGAAGGATACTGCTCAAACGGCACGGGCCAGTGTCATGATAGGTGACCGGCAACACGACGCCATAGGCGCAAAGAAAAATAGCATGCTCTTTATTGGCGTCCTTTACGGTTACGGCAGCAAAGCTGAACTCTCCAACGACGGCCCTGTCCGGCTCGCCACCTCACCCCCCCACATCGCCCAACTGCTTACGTGGGGGCCAGACCCCAGCGTAAGCAGTTAGATTGGCCGCTGTTACCTGAGTTGCGCCAGGTATTCGTTCAGAAATTTCCCGTCCGGGTCAATACGGTTACGCACCCGCCACCAATCTTCCCAACGGGGGTGTATATCCGCCAGTTGCTGGCCGCTCAGATAGTTAACCTTAGCCCAATGGGGGCGGCCTTCGTAGGCCAGGAAAATTTCTTCACAAGCTTTAAAGTAGGGTGTTTCATCTACCTTGACGTCCTGGTGGACGGAAATGGTCACCGTGTCCCGCTCGTAAGCGGTTGACAGCCAGACATCGTCCCGGGCCAGGGTGCGATATTCAATGGGCCACTGAACTTCGGTAAATCTGGTCTGCAACAGCTTTTGCAAATCAGCCATACATGCCGGTCCGGCTTCTGCCGGCACCGAATACTCCATTTCGGTATGTTTGTGGGGCCGGTAGTTGGGCAACACTTCATAGTTCCACGCACAACGCCTGCCTTCCTCAGCCAACGGGTATACCGCTGGGTGTTCGGTTTCGTTGATACATTTGGCCTGGGCAACATCGGATTGCGGATGCCAGAAAAACTCAAAGTGCCGGTTAGCGGTCACCAGATGGTCGAGGTCCGCCATGACCTCAGCCAGGGGGGCGGTCCAGGCTTGTTCCTGCAGGCGGTATGCTTGGCGCAGTTGCAGGTGCAGACGGGTGATGATGCCAAAAGCCCCCAGGTGCAACCGGCTGGCCAGCCAAAGATCCGGCTGTTGGTCCCGGCTGCAATAGGTTTGGGACCCGTCCGCCAAAACCAGATACGCGCCAATCACCGCGCTGGATAGATTTTTTAGTCCTTTACCCGTGCCGTGGGTCCCGGTGCCGGTAGCGCCGGCAATGGCCTGTTCGTCAATGTCCCCCTGGTTCAGCAGCGCTAATCCGGCTTGTTGTAAAGGCAGCCCCAGAGTGTGGATGCGGGAACCCGCCCACACCCAGGCGGTTTGCG
>JANQMF010000065.1 GCA_028280225.1 Pseudomonadales bacterium
GTGCATACAGGGCATCCCATAACATGGCCGGCATACCCAACTCGTGTGCCTTGGGCCCAGGCATGTTTTTTGGGCCCGCTCCGACATTGTTGACCAGGATATCGATGCCGCCAAATTCGGTCATGGTGGTATCGCGCAGACGAATCATCACATCCGGGTCCGTGACATCTCCGACAAAGGCTTGCGCGGTACCGCCTGCATCACGTATCGCCGTTACGGTGCCAGTGGTGGTGGCTTGGGAATAGGAGTTGACCATCACTCTTGCCCCTTCACGGGCAAAACACTCGGCAATACCCCGGCCAATCCCTCGGCCTGCAGCCGTGACAATGGCCACCTTGTCCAACAATTTCATAACGTTTCCTCAAGCTGTTGCAGATTCACATCGTTTAAGCGGGCGGCCAGACGACGTATCCAGGCGTCCATCATGGCCTGGCCCCGCCCGTCGCCAAGCTCTACCTGCTCAACAGAGGACAAATTTGACGCCACCAACAGCAGGCCACGCTGATAGTCCAGCCACAGTGCGTCAAAAGTGTAGCCCCGGACGTTGTCTGCCGCACTGAGCACATCATAGTAAGTGTTTAGAATGTCCTTAACCTGGGGAGTGCTCACTGACTCATCCAATGCACTGGTTAGAAAATAGGCCACATCAAATGCCGCCGGACCGGCACGGACCAGTTGCCAATCGATAAAGGCACATTGGCTGCCGTCAAATACCACGTTGTCCAGGCGCAAATCGCAGTGCAGGAGCGTTTTGGGGGCGCAAGCAACAAATTGCCGGGTCAGCCGCTCACCGCGCGGCTTCAACCAATTCAACTTATCCGCCATGCCACCCGGCGCTGTTTGCAGAAAACTATCAACATGCCGGCAAAACATACCGTGGCGCAGGCGGGCGTCGATATCCAGATCCAACAACCAGAAATGATTGTCCACCGCCCGGTTGTTCCAATAAGCACTGTGCAGAGCCGCCACCTCCCCCAGAACTTGTTTGCAGCCGTCTATGTCGAGGCCCGCAAGCTGGTCTCCGGGTTGCATATCCTGGAGAAATTCAATAATCAGCAGGTAGCGGCGTTTTTTTGCAGCCGCGATTTTGTTGCCCAAAAAGCTGATTGCGTTGCTGAAGAAAAGCGGCAGCTTGTCAATCCGGCGCAGAATTTCCGTCTGATTCTCCGAGCCCCTGTCCCGGTCAAATTCGCTGTATAAAAGCCGGGGAATGCGCAGCGGCACCCGGTGACCAAACTCCCGGAAAAACATGATCTCGCGCTCATATACCCCCAACATTTCACCCATCACGCGGTTTTCTACCTTGGGCAGTTTAACCACAATACTGTCAGGCAATGTATCTGCCCCTTCCAGATGCAGCCGCAGCACATCCCCCATAAAGCCAACCCCGTCACCCAGAACTTCCCGACGCACCTGCGAAACAGGTGTATCCAGGATCCGGCTCAACCAATCCGCAGTCAGTTCGTCAGGCCTCTCAGGGAGGTACTCAACAGTCGTGTCCATAACATTTCCCTCTCTTTTCCTCTCTTTTCCTCTTTTTACCTTCTTTTCCCCTCTCTGGTTGGAGAGTTGCGTGCACGGTGGGTGGCAGATCAACCGCGCATATCAGTGTTTACCTCATCCACAATTTTCAGTAAGTCCGTAAGCGCTGCTATCTCGTAGGTCGGCTCCGCGGTAACCTTAAGTCCATGGGTCAGCGGCGTCACAACTTCTTTGTCGACAATCCTTGCGGAGCGCATACCGATTGCCGCGGCCCCGGCTACATCGTGCTGCAAAGAATCCCCAACAAATAGAACCTCGTCTTTGTGCAGACCCGCCTTATTCAGGCTGAAATGATAGATGGCCTGGTCGGGTTTACAGGATTGTGCTTCCTGTGAGCTGGTCCAGTGATCCAGATGCTGATCCAGTCCATGTTTTTCGACCAGCGGCACCAGATAGTCGTCGTCTATATTGGACACAATAGACAGGTACAAGCCCATGGCTTTTAGTTGCGCCAGGGCCTCGTGGCATTCTTCCCTTAATGGCATGTGTTCCAACAGGCTCTGCAATTGCTGTTGGTGGAAACTTTCCAGAAGCTCTGCTGAAGGGTGTGCGTTAAACCCACGAAGAAAACGGGTCAGCGTTTCGTAAAACAGATCCTTGTGCAAAAAATAGGCAAGGCCGTTGAATTGCTCTCCTGCGGACCGGGCTGCCTCCCGCCACCCCCGGCCTACGTCTTCAGGACTGGCCCGGATACCCAGTTCCCTGATGACATGTCTTATGCCACCGCCGCCCATCCCGCTGGAATACCGGAACAGGGTCCCGCCTAAATCAAAAAATATGCCCTTAATCTGCATATGCCCTCCAACTGCAATGCAATTCGTTGATGTTCACAAGGCCGTCGCGGCCTTTTCAATTTAAGCTTATTGGGCAGTCATCCCCGCATCGATAACAAATTCCGCGCCGGTTACATAGTTGGCCTCGTCCGAGGCCAGATACAAAATACAGTTGGCAATATCCATGGGCTCTCCCGGGCGCCCCAGGGGAATCCGCATGGTTGAGGCATTCAGCGCCGACGGATCATCCAAGCCGGTGGCCTGGGCTTGCATATTGGTCCATATGACCCCGGGATGAACCGAATTGCAGCGTATATTGTACTGGGCAGCCTCAACCGCCACAGATTTGGACATAATGCGCACCCCGCCTTTTGCCGCACCATAAGCCACACAGGTATTTAAGCCCACCAGACCCGCAACTGAGGATACGTTGATGATACTGCCGCCCCCCCGGTTTTTCATGGCGGCGATGGCTGCCCGGCAACCCAGAAATACGCTGGTTAAATTAACGTCTATCTGCCGGTTGAACTGATCCAGGCTCATCTCTTCGATGGGCACCAACACGGCGATACCCGCATTGTTAACACAAATATCCAGGCCGCCATACTGTTCACTTACCCGATTCATGACTTGTGCCCAGCGGTTTTCATCACAAACGTCCTGATGCAAGGCCAGGGCATCACCACCAGCCCCATTAATTTCATCAGCACAACTTTGCGCACCCTCCAGGTCCAGATCCGTCACCACAAGTTTTGCACCTTCCTCCGCCAGGCGCAGTGCGGTGGTACGGCCCAGGCCGGGATTGGATGCCGCCCCCGTCACCAGCGCTACTTTCCCCTTCAGCCTAGACATAATTCCTCTCCAACTCCAAATAAGCTAGATTAGGTGAAACTCATCAGAAACAACAGCGGAGTCTGTGTGATCGAAAATCCATCTACCGTGAATCTGTCCGGCAAGGTTGCCGCCATCACCGGCGGCAGCCGTGGCATTGGCCGGGGCATCGCCGAGGCCATGCTCAGTGCCGGGGCAAGGGTTGCCATCAATGGCAGAAACCAGGCCAAGGGTGATGCCGCAATCGGTGAAATGGCCGCGGGGGACAACGCAATCTTTGTGGCAGGAGACGTTAAGCAACGGGCGGACGTTGATCAGTTTATCGACACCACCATCCGCACCTTCGGCCGTGTTGACATACTGGTCAACAACGCCGGCGGGTCTTCCGACTTCGCCCCCGTGGCGCAAATGACCGACCAGGCGTGGCAGGAGGCCGGTGATTGGATTTTGAATTCCGCATTCTGGGCCACCCGACGTGCCCTGGCCGACATGTTAAACCGCCAATGGGGGAGAATAATTAACATTTCCTCGGTGGAAGGCCGTCAGGCCAACAAGGCTACCGTGGCCCACTACATCACCTTTAAACACGCCTTAAACGGTTTCACCAAGGCTGTGGCCTTTGAGTATGGTGATTCGGGCATAACCAGCAATGCCATCAGCCCCGGTGGGGTGGAGACCGACCTGATGACCCAGACCGGACCGGCGGCAGCCGAATCCATGGGCATCAGCTATGAAGATTTCAAGCAAGGTTACGCTGATGATGCGGTGATCAAACGTCTCAACACAGTAGAGGAAGTGGGTGCCATGGCTCTATTGTTAGCCTCGGAACTGGGCGGCGGCATCACTGGAGCCAACATGGCCATCGATGGGGGAACAGCACTGTAATGGAGGTATTGGAAGTTGCCGAAAACCTACAGCTTATTCCCATCATCGAAGCCCACGCCACCGACCTGTATAAGGTAGTCGATAAAAATCGCACCTACTTAAGGCAGTGGTTACCCTGGCTGGACCAGCAGAAAAGTACCCTGGATTCCCAGGCTTTTGCCCGGGCCGCCCACCAGCGTAATGCGGGTGGTGAGGGGTTTATCCAGGTGATTTTCTACCAGGGCCGGCTTTGTGGGGTCAGCGGATATAATTTTATTGACCACAGCAACCGATGGGGCGAAATCGGCTACTGGATCGATCAGCAACATCAGGGTAAGGGGATTGTCACCCGCTCGGTGGCCGCCCAGGTTACCCACGGTTTTACCCGGCTGAACCTCAACCGTATATCCATATCCGTGGCCACCGGGAACAGTGCCAGCCGGGCAGTGCCCGAGCGTCTGGGCTTTTCTTTTGAAGGCATACTCCGCGAAAGCGAGTGGTTATACGACGGTTATGTTGATCATGCCCTGTACGCCCGCCTCAAGTCTGATCCCCCACCCAGTTCCGGGCTTCATGCAGAGCACGCTGATAATGCTTTAAACACAGATACAAACACAGTGCCGCAACCGAGTAGTTAAACACCGCCAAAATAGAAATGGACTTACCCAGGGCCAGCTCACTGGCAAATATAAAATCGCTCATCAAAGCCGGCAGGGAGGGTGCAAAGGTATAGGATAAAAAGTTAACGGCAATAAGATAAAAGGCCACCATCTGGCCACGCAGTTCATTTGGCGCAATCGCCTGCAGGGTTGCCATGATCAACCCGGGCGGCATGGCCATACAAAATGTTACCGGCACCAGCAGCCCCAGGGCCAGGTATGGGTTGGGTGTAATGGTTAGTACCGTGGCTGTGGGTAACAAAACGATGGAACTGTACAAGACGATCCGCAATGTGGCGTCCTGGACTTTCCTGGCAATGAGCATACCCGCCCAAAGTCCACCTGCGATGCTGCCGGCTATCCCAACAAGCATGGCAATGCTCCCATAAGATAAGCCAATTTCCGTGCGGGTCCACCCGTGGTTGCGAACGTAGTACTCAACAAGCCAGGAAAACAGTGACCATCCCTGGGTGGCCAAACAAAGATAGGCCCCAAACAGCAGGGCAAAAAACGCTTTGCGATCCAACACAAATTGCCAGACTTCTCTGAACGGTACGGAGGTATTTTCCGATTTAATCTTACCCCGGCGCGCCGGTTCCCGAAGGCCGGCCACGGCCAGGGCAATCAGCAAACCGGGCGCACCCACCAGTATAAAGACCATTTGCCAGGAAAATACTTCACCCACCACCGGCAGTACAAAATTGGGTGTGGCTTCCAGATAGTCGATCAGCGGACCACCGGCAATGTTCGCCAGGCCCTGGCCAATAAAAGGGGCAGACGACACTATGCCAATTGCCAGAGGTAATCTTGCACTGTCAAAATAATCCGCTAAAGCGGAATTGGATGCCGGACCCAGGGTGGCTTCACCCACCCCCACACCCATGCGTGCAAAAAACAGGTGGGTATACTGGCTGACCATGCCGCAGATCATCGTCAACACGCTCCAACTGGCAATCCCCGCCGCCATCAGATTACGCCGATTGTATCTGTCAGCAATCCTGCCCGCGGGATAGGACAGAACGCTGTACAGGAAGGTAAATGCAAATCCCATAATGAGCGACACCTGAAAATCGCTGATGCCCCCAAGGTCCCGCTTTATGGGTCCAATCATGACATTTAGAATCTGCCGGTCGATAATGGAACAGGTTGACGCCAGGGTGAGGACAAAGACCACATAGCTGAGATAAAACCGGCTGAATTCGGAATCTGCTGCTGTTTGATGAGATAGGGTTTTGATCGCTCTTCTTCTTTTGCTGGTTTGGTTTTTACCGGTTTGTTATCCCAATCACTTACACCGCCTTGACGAACCCGCGTACCGGCACCTTGCCGAATCGTCATGGCAGCGCGGTACAAGCAATGCTAATCTTCCTTGCGGGAGAGTTCCAATGCATGTACTTGCTGCTGACCCGGAAGGAGGATTAAGTGATTAGAATTGTTTTTCCGCTGCGACGCCAGCCCGATCTGAGCCGCGAAGACTTTCAGGACTATTGGCTGAACCGGCACGGGCCTTTAGTCGCCGGTTTCACCAGCGACCTGAACATTCTCAGATACGTTCAAACCCATACCATCGACGACCCCGGGACAGCCGCGGCTCAACAAGCCCGCGGCAACATGGAGCCGGAATATGACGGGATTGCCGAACTGTGGTGGGCCACCGAAACCGGGTTCGAAGCCGCGCTGGGCAGCAAAGCCGGGCAACGTGCCGGAGCCGCCTTGCTTGAGGATGAGCGGAAATTTATCGATTTGCCCAACTCGCCAATCTGGACCGCCTACGAATATCCCCAGGTTAATCCAAGCCCGGAGAATGTTGTCGCCAAGGTAAAATCCAACATCGTGCGCGTCTTCTTTCCGCTGCGCCACAAATCCGACCTGACTGAAGAGCAAGCCCGCCACTATTGGCTCACCCAACACGGGCCCATCGTCCGCTCCCACGCGGAAGCAGCCGGTACCCTGTGTTACCGCCAGGTACACCGTTCCAATGCCGCTTATGATGACAACCTCAGAAGTGTTCGCGGATGTGTGATTGAACCCTATCTTGGCCATGCCGAGGCATGGGTCGACCGTAGTCGTATATCTACCCCCGAGGCCAAAATCGCCCGCGCCAGTTTTATCGAAGACGAACACAACTTCATCGATATGAACCGTTCAACCCTGTTTTTCGGCAAGGAACATACCATTATCGATCGGCGGTAAGCGGGTGGATCCCATCACATCCGCCAACCCAGGAGCTGCAATGTTTCCCACTGCACCAGAACAACTCACAACCGCTTGGCTGTCCCACACGCTGGGCGAAGAAATCACCGGCTTTCGGGTTGAAACCTTTGGTGAAGGTGCTGGCATTATCGGCATGGTCACCCGCCTGTATATTGATACAGCCGGAGGCCAACGCAGCATCATCGCAAAATTCCCCTCCCCCTCGGAAGAAAATCGTGCGGTTGCGGCGGCTTATGATATGTACGGCCGCGAAGTCTTCTTTTACCAGCAAATAGCACCCAGCCTTAAGTTACGAGTGCCCGCTTGTTACTTCGCAGCTTTTGAAGCACAGCACCAGGACTTTGTCATCCTGATGGAAGATCTACAAGGTTGGCGGATCGGAGACCAGGTCGCCGGCTGTACGGCCGCAGAGGCAAGCCTTGTAATCAAGGGTATCGCCAGCCTTCACGCCAGCGGCTGGGAAACCAAAATGGACATCGTCTCGCACAACAACCCGGCGCAAAGAGACGGCATGATGGCCGGTTTTGCCGCAGGCTGGCCGGTGGTTTTATCCCAGTTTTCGGATCTGATTCCCGAACCCGCAAAAAAGCTGGGTGACCGGGTGCCCAACAAGGTACCGGAGCTTCTGGATAAAATGTGCACCCCACCGGTGTGTATTACCCATGCGGATGTCCGCCTGGACAACATATTCTTTAAGGGTGACGAGATCGCCCTGGTTGACTGGCAATCGGTATGTACCAGCGCACCGGAAATGGATTTAGCCTACTTTGTTACCCAAAGTCTCGGCACTGAAGTCAGGCGGGCCCAAGACTGGGTTGCCCTTTATCATCACACCCTTGTCGAACACGGGATCACAGCCTATTCCCTGGACCGGTGCCGGGAAAGATTCCGCATCAGCGCTGCCTACCTGTTGTGTTATGCCGTGATCATAGCCGGCACCCTGGATCTGGGAAACGAACGCGGCATGGCCCTTGGCCGGACTTTATTCGGCAACGCCATGGCATCGCTGGACGAGTTGGACGCCTTTGCTCTCTATGTTTAGCCGGTTTACATATTCAACCGCAGCAGAGCTCAAGCGGTATAGTCTTCCACCAGACGCGGCGCATCGACGGCCCTGTTGAACAACCGGATACCCTGGGCCCGGGCGCCCGGGCTGCGCCATAGAAAGGTTTTTCCGGCAATGTGGAATAACACCACATACCCCGACAGAACGGTGCCGCGTTTCTTATCCGCGCGCAACGAAGAAAAGTTGTGGGTTTCAACACAGCCAAGCGCGTGGGTCAGCCCGCGCCGCAAACACAACTCGTCACTGACCCCAATCAACTGGTCCTGCAACCTAAGACCTCTAAATTCGGGTAGCGTCAGGGCCTTATAGCCGTAACGGAACGGGGGCGCTATTTCCAGCCACACATCACAGTGCCGGTCTGCATGAAAGGGGGCACAGGCATAGGTTCGCCACGCATAAGAGATCATGCGGTCGCCGTCAAAAGCCGCTGCGCAGTGATCCCCCCGGGCCATGGCCACCTCGGCAAAGTCAGCGGATATCTCGCTGTCCCCCTGGGCAACAGCCCGCGTCATATCCTCTTTGTCAGCAATCCGCACTTGAAACTTATCCGGCAGATCACTTCCGGCGTTGATTCCCAGTGGACGTATGTGCACACGCCAGATAAGAAAATGTGACCGCAGACGGCTCATTATCAATCGATAACAGCTACCCGGCACACCCCATCTGGTGCAATCGTCTCTAAAATTTTGAAATAGTGGCATATTGACGAATATCCGCAATAATCACGCGGAGGCAGGCCAAACTCTTGAATCCCGCATTTGCGCCACTTGATTGACAATATCCATTCGTCCCCCACTTAACTGATAATTATTATTCTTTAACCGCCGTTATACCTGATCCAACATAGTTGTAATAGCAAGTTTTATCTTTGGTCCGACTTTTTTGCTGAGATTGCGCCAGCAATTTGCATAAGTGCAGCGACAACACAGGTTTTGCGTATTTTCGGGTTGGATTGTAGGACAATTTTTACTCAAACCGGCCAATGTCAAAATAATTGATATTTTCACGAACATCTGTGAAAAGTATGTGAACAAACCCTATTCGCTGAACACCTCACAGTAACAGGTAGTCGTGTGCAAACGCCGCCGGCACTCAGCATATACTTTCCGTTAGCACCACCATTCGCCGGATGACCTTGCGCCGGTCCGGGGTAAATTTCCGGGGAAAATTCACCCTTCTAAGCATTCGTGTACACACTCTTGTACGTATTAGTGGCACACGACCGGCCCCGGTATAAGATTTTGCACAAGCTTGTTAAAATAGATGGATGATAACCTTGCCGAAATCGGGTGCCATTGCTGCTACCCGGGCACAGCAAGTTGCCCAGGCTAAGCTGTTGCGGCTATTTGCGGGCCTGGCGAGCCTGACCATCCTTGTGGGCTGTGCAACTTGGGTACACCAGCAGCAACGCCATCCCCTGCCGGACTTCGCCGCGGCAGCGGATGTCTCCGCGAAGAAAAAGGCCTTTTTTGAGTACCTTTCTCCCAAAGTCAGACATGCCAACCAAAATATCCTGCGGGACCGGCAGATTCTTCTTAACATCCAAAAGCGGCTGAAGATCAGCCGGCCCCTGCCCTGGTACATTCGTGTTCAGCTAAATGGTATTGCCGCACGTTATCACATCGATTTTAACGGCCGGACGTCTGACGAAGACCTGCTGCAGGAAGCACTTTTGCGCTCAAACATCGTGCCCGCCCCCCTGGTCCTTATACAAGCGGCCAAGGAATCGGGTTGGGGCAGCTCCAAATTCGCCCGGCTTGGTTATAACCTTTTTGGGCAACAGTGTTTTAAGAAGGGTTGCGGCTTTGTTCCGGCAGGCCGGGACCCGGGACGCCGGCATGAAGTAGCCCGCTACAACAGTACCGAACAGTCCATAGAAGCTTATCTGAACAATCTCAACAGCCATCCTAAGTATCTCGGTTTTCGTCAGATCCGCGCTGAGCTGGACAGGCTGGGGGAGCCGCTGACCGGGAAAAAACTGTCCGAGGGTTTAACAAGCTACTCAGAAAGAGGACAGGCTTATGTCGTTGAGGTTCAGCAAATGATTGCACAAAATGGTTTGGAATAATCCACCGGAACGTTCACCCCTGAGCGCCCACCGCAGCCGGTCCCCGGCCAACCCCCTATCAAAACCCTTATGCCTGATACTGTGCACCGCAGTTTTTTGCCTGTCCGCGTGCTGGCCCGGCCAGAGTACTCTGGCGAAAGGGTCTGCGGTGATTCTGGTTTATCACCACGTTGCGGACGATACCCCGGCATCCACCAGTATTTCGCCGGATCTTTTCGCCCGGCACCTGGACTACCTTGACCAACACAAATTTAATGTGTGGCCGCTCTCCAAAATCGTCAGCCACCTCACCAAGGGCATCAATATTCCCAAACATACCGTGGCCCTGACCTTTGACGACGCTTACCAATCCGTATACCACCGTGTCTTTCCTATGATGCAGCAACGCGGCTGGCCCTTTACCCTGTTTGTCAACACACAGGCCCTGGACCGGGGTCAACCCCCCTATCTCACCTGGGCTCAACTCGCCGAAATGCATCAAGCCGGAGTAGAAGTGGGTAACCACTCCCACACTCACGCCCACCTGGTTCATCAGCTTGTTGCCGAATCCGACACCCAATATGAGGCACGCATCAAACAGGACATCCAGACCGCACAGGATCGTATCGAGGAGCACCTGGGTCCGGTTGCCAGAATTTTTGCCTACCCCTACGGCGAATTTACCCCACGCCTGAGTACCATTGTCAACAAGCTGGGTTACGTTGGGGTGGGGCAACACTCGGGAGCAGTGGGCGCTGGTGTAAACCTCATGGCCTTACCCCGTTTCCCCATGTCCGGCCCCTACGCTGACCTGGACCGGTTTGCACAAAGGATCATTACCCAGCCCCTGGGTCTGGTACCGGATATCGCCAACGGATATATTTTGCCACCGGACAAGACATCCCTGACCTTGCGGCTGACCACGGACGAACCCCATGCCGGCCTAAATTGTTATGCCAGCGGTCAGGGCAAAATGATCCTGCAACACACACCGGATCATCTGCTGCTGACCCCGGTCAGTGAGTTATCCGTTGGGCGCAACAAGTTTAACTGCACAGCACCCGACCCGGCACAACCCGGCGTCTATCGCTGGTGGAGCTTTCTGGTTATGCGTCCGCCGGATAATACCTCCTGGTATGATTTCTAGCCCGGCGCCCTGACTTGCACACGGGCGGTTCCAGCCCGGAATACTACGTATTCTGGACAGAGATCAGCTATTCCGGCACCAGACTATTCTGGTCCGTATGGGCAAAGGGGTGGCCATAAATTTCCAAATCCGTAGTCTGACTATACGTCAGGCGGCCATCCTGGATTGTCACGGTGCGTTGAAAGTGTACCGTTTTTGCCTTCTGCTGCATAAAGGGGGATTGGCTGATCGGCCACTCGCTGCTGTGCAAATCCGCCTCGACAACTATTTCAAATCCTCCCGACACTTCCCGGGCATGCCCCCCGGCAACCAGGGAGACCCCTCTGGGAATAGCCAAGCTCAAGATGACCAGCTGGCGCTGGGCGTCCCATGACCAATAGCCACTTTCGTTATGGAACACCTTGTTGTTGGATCGTCTGCTGACGATTTGCTGGTAGTGAACCACAGCCAGGTTCTGCTCTTCAGCGTTATCCACATCACCCGCCCCGGTGGCCACCAACGTTTCGTAGTAGGGATTGTATTCCGTTTCATCAGGCTCCGGGGATACGTCCATACCTTCATCCCCCCGCCACCGGCCAATTAATCCGGCCAGGGGTCCATAGTCAATTTCATCACGGTCAGCCATGATCACCTCGTTGTTAATAAAACCGTTAGTCTACCGGCGGGTGTCCAAGCACAACCTGCCCCACATATTGCCGAGCCTCGGTGGGCGCAAAGGGTTGCATAAACGGCCCGGCGCGTACGTCCCGGTACAAACGCGCTAACGGATGACGTTGGGTATATCCCGAACCACCCATAAGATCCATGGCCTTGCTGACAATATCAATTGCCCCGCGGTTGACCACCCACTTTGCCGTCTGGTAGTCCTTCATCAGCTCGTGGGCTTCTTCCAGGGTGGGTGGCCCCTGCCGGGTTTGGGCCAGAAAACGGTCTGTCGCCTCTCCCGCAGCCGTTAATATCGCCCGGCACTTTGCCAGCTCAATATCCATTTCGCCAACCAGGGTTTGCACCCCGGAAAAGCCCGCAACCGGTTTGCCCACCCGTTGCCGGTTACCCAGCTGGTCAACCGCTATGTCGTAAGCAGCCTCCGCAACACCCAGAAAGGCACCAACCAGCGGTAAGTTGGCCAAGGCACGGTTCATGACCATGCCCACACTCCACCGCCCCCAAGGACCCAGTTTGCGAATTGCACCAGGCGGTACCCGGGCGCCGTCAAAAATTACGGACTGGCTCCCGGAACCCCGCATGCCCAGGGCGTCCCAGTCATCCTGAGGGATCAGTCCTGGCGTATCCATGGGTAACAGGGTGGTGACCAGATGATCACCCTCGTCGTCCCGCATGCGCAGATTCATCCCCAGGTGGGTTGCCAGTGGTGACAGAGTGACAAATATCTTTTGCCCATCTATTCGCCATCCTCCCGCCACCGGTTTTGCTTCCGTCAGAGGGTGTAAATTATCCGTCCCGGGTTCCGTTGCGGTGGCGCAGATCAACATATTTCCGCCAACAATATCTTCCAGCGGCTTGGCCAGCTTTCGGGCCACCTCCGGTTTCTTTAAACTCCCTTGGTAGGCGCCCGCCATACCACGGCTCACGCCCAGGTGCATATTGATGGCAATGGCGGTTGATGCATCACCTCTGGCCAAGGTGGTTATGCCCACTATCCAGTCATGCACCGACTCAAGCCCAAATCCCCCCAGTTCAGAGGGCACAAAGGCAGCCGCGATGCCGCAGCGAAACAAATCCGTATAATTTTCCCCAGGCATTTTATTGTCCGCATCAGCAGCCTGCACCCGCTCCTGGAAAACGGGAATTAACTCTTCTGCAGCGGACCTCAGCCGCCGGCCGGCTGCTGTTTTTGGCGTGAGGGCAAATGTCATAAGCGCTACAGTAAATCGAATAATGATCTACCCGGCAAGTTTGCCATCCACTTTTTACCAAATACCGTTACCATGTCTGATGTGTCCACTGGGACTACCGTCAACCGCAAAGAGCAACCATTATGAAATTGGGAATCAACGGCACCGGCCTTGTCCAAAAAGCTTCCGTGACAGCCATTGTTGAACACGCCAAAGCCTGCGCCGCTGACGGCTTTGCCAGCTATTGGCTGGCGGAACATCCAACCGGTGGTTTTGATGCGCTGACGGTGCTGGCCCTGGTAGGGCAAAGCGTACCGGCCATGGAACTGGGCACAGCCATTGTGCCCACCTTTCCCAGACACCCTCTGACCCTGGCCGGTCAGGTGCTGACCACCGCCGACACCTTATCAGCGCCGCTGACATTGGGTATTGGCCTGTCCCACGCGCCGATGATGGCACAGCTGGGCATATCATTTGACAAGCCCATCCGCCACTTGCGGGAGTACTTGAGTATTCTGATGCCCCTGCTTGCAGAAGGTAAGGTCAACTATCAGGGCGAAACCCTGGCTTGTCAGGCTGAACTGTTCAAATCACCGCAGCACACACCTTCGGTGGTCGTGGCGGCCCTGGGACCACAGGCCTTGGGAGTGGCCGGGCGCCTGACAAACGGTACAACCTTAGCCTGGGTTGGCCCCAAAACCATTAAACAACACATTGTGCCGCGCATTTCAGAATCCGCCGATCAAGCAGGCTTACCCAAACCCAGGATCATTGCCACCCTGCCCGTATGTGTGACGGAAAAGCCTCAAGTCATACGGGATGCAATCGCAAAAGGTCTGGCCATGTACGGCAAACTCCCCTCTTACCGGGCCATGTTCCAGCGCGAAGGTGTTGACGGCCCTGCGGATGTCGCCATTGTCGGCAGTCCAACACAAGTCAGCGAACAGCTCCAAGTGTTGGCGGAGGCTGGGGTTACCGACTTTGCCGCAACAGAATTTTGCCTTAACCGGGATGAATTTCAAAACACCCGCAGGGTCCTGGTCAAGCAGCTCTAATTCCCATACACCAACACCTGACCGGCTTTATGGGCAATGTATCCCGGCAATGCTACCCTGACCGCACTGCGTTCAAAACCGGGATCACCTCATGTCCGTAGAAATGATTGGCTGGATTGCACCTCGGGTAGCATCGGAAATTGTCTCACCGGCAGGTCCACCCTTTGACCCGGAGGTGATAGCCCACACCGCAAAAATTCATGAAGCTGCCGGTTTTGACCGGGTTCTGGTCGGCTACTTCTCCAATGCTCCGGACGGCTTTCTCATCAGCGCCCACGCCGCAACCGTCACGACAAACTTAGGTTTTCTGTTGGCCCACCGTCCGGGGTTTATCGCACCAACCCTGGCAGCAAGAAAACTGGCCACCCTGGATCAGCTCACCCGGGGACGCCTGGCCGTGCACTTAATCAGTGGTGGTAATGATGCTGACCAGGCCAGGGATGGTGACCACATCGACCACAGCGCGCGCTACAGAAGAACCGAAGAATATACAAAGATCCTCAATCAGGTTTGGACCAACCCCAAGCCATTTGATCACCACGGTGAGTTTTACCACATTCGCAAGGCTCATGCCGACATCCGCTGTTTCCAGGAACCCCGCATACCGCTGTACGGTGGTGGTGGTTCCGACGCCGCTATATCCGCCCTGGCCCCGCATATCGACACCTTTATGTTGTGGGGAGAACCCCTGGCAGAAACCAAGGCGTTTATGGCGAAGGTCCGGCGCGCTGCCGGGTCAAATCCCATTTCATTCAGCGTATCCACCCGTCCGATCCTGGGAAAAACTGATGGCCAGGCCTGGGATAGGGCCCACGGCATTCTGGCGGAAATAAAACGCCGCACCGGTGGACTCCCGCTCAGACAGCCGGAAAACATCGGCTCCCAACGTTTGCTGAATGCCGCTGCCAGTCAGGAAGTGTACGATAGCTGTTTGTATACAGCGCTGGCAGCAGCCAGTGGTGCCCAGGGAAACTCCACCGCTCTTGTCGGAACCCCGGAAACCGTGGCCAAGGCCCTGGTGGCGTACTACAACCTTGGGGCAACCAGCCTGCTCATCCGCGGGTATGACCCCCTGCCGGATGCCACCGAATACGGCAGAGAGCTTATCCCCCGGGTGCGGGAACTTGTTGCGGCAGAATATCAAGCCTGATCTAGCGGCCAAGACGATGATTGACCGCGACGTACCACAGTCCGCCGTTAAAACCCAGAGGGGAAAATTCGCTGTATAAATTACCAACCCGGGCCCGGGCATGGGGATTTTTGTCCGGGTAATCATCCAGCAAATTCTGCGCACCCACACGAATTTCCGTATTCGGTCTGAGTCTGTAAGTACCCTCTACATCCAGGACGTAACCACCACCATAAGACAGCGCGTCACTGGGATCATACCAGCCCCCGTAATGACTCAGACGCCAGAGAAAGCCCCACCGGTTACGCTGAAAGTCCATGGCCAGATGTCCACGAAGTTCCGGCAGGCTCTCTTCCATATTCCGGATGTTCCGGGCATCTAAGCTTGCCGGGTTAAAATGCTCCACCTTGGTACGGGTATGGCTGACACCCAACGACCAGGCCAGAACCCCCCAATCTCCCTGTTGGGTCAGCCCGGCGGTCAGGTCTACACTATCTGTTTCGGTATCAAAATCGTTTACAAAAAAGCGGAAGTTTTGCAGGTTAGCCGCGCTGGTAACACCGGATGCCAACAAGCCGGCAACCTCGTCCGGCTGCAGCGTATAAAGCTGTGACAGGGTCAACCGGTCACGTACGCGGATATTGAAGTAATCAACGGTTACATTCAGCACACCCAGATTGGCCGTTATCCCCACACTCATCTGCCTGGATTTCTCCAGTTCCAGGGTATCCCCCCCACGCAACCGGGCCACCGGATTGGTGGAAGGCACAGTGCCGTTGTTGGTCAGGTCCATAAGATCAAGATCAAATTGTGCGGTCACGTTAAACGAGTTTGCCTGTCCCGGGGTGGGTGCGCGAAAGGCGGTGCCCACACTGGCCCTAATGCCCAGATTGGGGCTGAGCTGATACCGCGACGCAATTTTGTAACTGTGGGTCGTGCCGTAGCGGGGCATCTTCTCCTGCCGCACGGCAATACCCAGGTCCCACGCCGGGGACAACATCCATTCCGTGTCCAGATATCCGGCAAGGTATTCCTGACGCCAGCGGCCGGCGGCGATTTCACTGAAACCGGGAAAGCCGTTCGAACCGCTGCTGAAACCCTGGGCTGCATAGGGGCCTAATACATAAGAAGCCGGGTCACCCAGGCCAATCACAAATTCTTCCTCCCGCCACTCCAAGCCCCCCGCGATATGTCCCCACCCGCCTAACGGATAAGATACGTCAACATTAAATACCCATTCACTTTGCCGGTTATAGCCGGGATCAAATGCTGACGGGCTTTGCGGTCCCAGCGAGCCATTCACCGTATCGTAGATAAAGTAGTCGATCTGATTGCGCCCAAAACCCGCGCTGACATCCCAACGCAGCTTGCCGTTAATTTTGCCGCGAACCCCACTTAACCAGGAGAAGTCTTCCAGGTCTCCGCCGAAGCGTGGTAGAAATCCACCGGGAAACATCTCGCCAAACCAGAAACAATCCGGATTCGCCAGCACCTCATCCAAGGCTTGCTGATCCACCACAAAATTGTTGACGCTGACCGTTGGGCAGTTTGACGAGTTATCCAAGGTGCCGTCCAGGGCATCCTGGACATCCGCCACCAGCAAGGTAGCCCCTGCGTCGTTGCTGAACACGCCGGAGCGGGTATAGGGATGCCGATAGTTAAAGCCACCGTCCACGGTCTTGCCGGCATAGTTTGTCTGGGTATATAGCTGTGCGGCTGGTCCCAGGGGCAGGGCAAAGTTACCCCAGAATTTAAGGTTGTCTTCCACATCCGGGGAACCCCAGATTTGTACCGGGTCAGCAATATATGGGTTGCCCAGGGCAACCAAGGCCGCTGCATCGTCCCGTTGCACACTGCGCACCGTTGGGTCCGACGCCCCGTACTCCAAGCTTAAGTTCGCAAAACCATCCACCCCAAGCGGCAGGCCCAGATTAGCCGCCAGGGTATACTGATCACCATCCCCGGCATAATAACCGCCATACTTCACCTCAATATCACCCCCGGAGGGTGCATCCTTCAAAACCACGTTGATGACCCCGGCAATGGCATCCGATCCATACTGGGCAGAAGCACCGTCCCCCAGCAACTCAACCCGCTTAACCGCTATGGCGGGAATCATGTCAAGGTCCGGGCCCTGGGCCCCGGACGAAGGACTCTGGCTCAACCAGTAGATTACCGAACCCCGGTGGCGCCGTTTGCCATTGACCATTAACAACGTATGGTCCGGGGCTAAACCGCGCAAGTTCGACGGCCGCACAATGGTACCGGCATCGCTGATCGGTTGGGTATTCACGTTGAAGGAAGGCGCCAGGGTACGCAGCAGGTCTGCCAGATTACTGCCCCCCTGGCGGCTGAATTCGTCACCGTCAAAAAGCTGGACCGGGACCAGAGATTCCCCCATGGCACGCCCTTGTGCCCGGCTGCCGACAACCAACAGATCTTCTACCGGGTGAAGTGTCCCTTCTTGTACAACCTGCCCGGCAAAAACCTGCCCAGAAAAAACCACACTCAGAAGAACCAGCACCCCCACCCGGAGCCGGTGCACACCGGATAACCGGCACCTGAATACCTTGCTGCCGTTAGCCGACAGCCCGCCTGGAAAATACGTTTGAAACATGACCACACAATCCGATCTCTACCCCCACCATGGTGGGGATTTGTGGGCCTTGTGTATCAACGACAGATCAACGGAACGTTAACCGCTAGCGCTTCCGGGGGCGGACAGATCCTTCAGGTCAAGTGGCAATCACCACCCGGGCCGCCTGAAACTGTAAAGACGCATTGCTGATATGCTCTTTGGCCGTCTCTTTTTGCTGGTGCAGGTAGTCAATTTCGGCATCACGGATACTGGGATTCACTTTCGCCAGGGCAGTCAAACGCTGTTCTTCACCCCCAACAATTTCATCAACCCTTTGGTATGCCTGGTCCATCAAGGGCGCGCGCTGACTCTGCGCCATTTCATCCGCCCGGCGCAACAGGCGCTCCAACTCCGGACGGATTTCCTTGATCACCGCCAGGCGGGCGGATTTGCGAATACTCTTACACAGGGTATTGAGCTGGTCGTGGCTTAAGATGTGGGTCAGATCCCGGTCCTGGCTGTCCAGCAGCACCCTGATCGGCGTGGCGGGCAAAAACCGGTGCAGCTGATAAATTTTTGGCGCCCGGGCCTGCATCACATAATAACACTCGAGTAACAAGGTGCCGGCCGTAAAAGATTTTACCGACAACGTGCTGATGGCCGTATTGCCCAGTTCACTACCCCACAACATCTCCATCACACCGCTGACAATGGGGCTTTCCCAGGTCAAAAACTCCATGTCTTCGCGCAGTTGGGCACGCTCCCGGTTAAAAGTAACCGTCAGACCGTCGTCACCCAGCAAAGGAAAATGGCCCGTTAACATATGTTCTGTTGGGGTCAACACCAGACTGTCTTCAGAATGGTATTCGTACTCAACGCCAAACGTATCAAAGACCATCTTCATATAGTGTTGTAATTCGTCACCGGCTTCCCCGGCCCGGATGCTGTTGATCACCGCCTCGGCAACAGCCGGTTTAAACGAGTTCAACTCCAGCAGTTGATCCCGCCCGGCCTGCAACTGTTCACGCACCACGGCTGTCGTTTGCCGGGTATCCTCAACCAGGCTGACCAGGTGCGCGCCGGGTGCTTCATCTGCTTCCAGCAATTGATCCAGACGGGAAGCAAATTCCTGATAGACCACCTGCCCTGCCGAAAAACTGCGGCAGAAAGCATCCATGCCTTCGTGGTACCAGCGATAGAGCACTTCCTGTGCAGACCCAACAACGTAGGGCACATGAATCTGCACATCTTCCGTCTGCCCAATACGATCCAACCGCCCGATGCGCTGCTCCAACAGATCCGGGTTGATGGGTAAGTCAAACAAAACCAGATGGTGGGCAAACTGGAAGTTGCGGCCTTCGCTGCCGATTTCCGAACAAATCAGCGCCTGGGCACCATTTTCTTCCTCGGCAAAGTAGGCGGCGGCCCGGTCCCGCTCGATAATCGACAGATCTTCGTAAAAGGCCGCGCTGCGTATCCCCACGTTCAGATGGAGATATCGTTCAAGATCCACCGCGGTTTCAGCATTCGCGCAGATCAGCAGCACCTTTTCCCCGCGTTTTGCCTTAAAAAACGTCTTCAGCCACTCAACCCTGGGGTCCATGCCAAGCCAGTCAGCACCCGTGCCGCGCAGGCCCGCTTCAGGATACAGGCCCGTAAAGGCAGC
>JANQMF010000163.1 GCA_028280225.1 Pseudomonadales bacterium
AGTTGCCGCCGCAATTCAGCATACTGCGCCCCGGATGACTGGGCCAGCTTCCTCGCGCCACGGTCCACCAGTTGATTCAACCGGGCAGGGGATTGAATCAGTTGCCCGGTTGAATCAACTGGTGGGCCGTGGCGTGAGGAAGCTGGCCCAGTCATCCGGGGCGCAGTATGCTGAATTGCGGCGGCAACTGTCCCTGGCCATTGATCTGATTCGTGCCTGGCTGGACGGTGACTATCGGCACATCAGTCAAAAAACCATTGTGGTGGTGGTTGCGGCATTGCTCTATTTTGTTGTCCCCCTGGATGTTATTCCGGACTTTTTATTCGGCTGGGGATTGGTCGACGACGCTGCGGTGTTAACTTACGTATTTGCCCAGTTTAAAGAAGAAATTGACGCCTTTGCGGCATGGCGCGAGGCTCAGACCGGGGAGGGTAATACCACCCCAAACGATGTCAACCATGAAGCTCAAGATGTACGTGGGGAAAGTGATGATACAAAACCATAGTCCTAAGACGACCGGTAAGGTAGCCGGATTCCGCCGCATAACAGCCCTCGTGTTGTGCGCCTGCTGTCTGTCTGCCTGTAGTCTGAAGATGATGTATAACAATGCTGACCGGTTTGTCCGCTGGCAGGTTAACGACTATGTTGAGCTGAATGCTGAACAGAAGAAATTCTTAAATACCCAGATCAAGGATGTTCTGGATTGGCACCGCAACCAGCATTTGCCCCTGTATTCGGAGTATTTCCTGACCCTGTCTCAACAAGTCACCGACGAGGTTTCTCCCGAGCGGGTTAAGGACATTATCGATCAGTTCATTTTGTGGGGTGAGGAAATTGAGCTACGCAGTATGCCCGCCGCCATCGGCATGCTTGCCTCCTTGACCGATGAGCAGATTGCCGCTTTGCCGGAACGCCTGGCTGAAGACAACCGCAAGTTTGCCGAGGATGAGATGGACAAGCCGTTGGGGGACATTCAAAGCCAGTGGGCCGGCGATTTTACCGACGCGTTGGAGCGTTTTACCGGCCGCCTGGACCGTGGGCAGCGGGACTATATTGTCAAACAGGCGGATGGTTACCAGCCGGAAAGGGTGTTGTGGATAGAATACCGGCAGCGCTGGCAGAAGGACTTGTTAAAATTGCTGGAAAAACGCCGGGAGCAGCAATTTGCTGAGGAGTTCCGCAAACTGGTTGGTGCCAGGGAAAGCTACTACGGGTCTGAATTTACCCGGGTCAGCAAAGATAACCAGAAGCTGGGCGTGAATATGGCGGCCCATGTGCTGTCGAACCTGACACCCAAACAAAGCCAGCGCTTCAGCGATACCCTACGCGAATGGGGTGAGGACTTTGCTGAACTGGCCGCCCAGCGGCAGGAACCAGGTTAGCGCACGGCCGCCAAGGCTGGCGGCCAACTTCCGGCCGGAGACGGCCAAGCACCTGAAAACACGTTCGTGTTATGTCGTTAATGGCGGCTAACCCTGCCGGCACCTTATCCCTATCCCCTTGATCACACCGCAGATCTAATCCGTTGAATTTTCGTTGAGACACTGATTGGCGAGTTAGCCAGACTGTCTAGCCGTTGAGGAGGCTGGCGAAAGGATTCTGTTGTCGCGAGTTCAAATTTGGCGGGAGAATAATATGCAGACAGTATATTTGGGTTGGGGTTCTGGGGGTCTTAAGAGTTTCAGGTTAATGGTCTTTTGCGCCGTGCTTATTCTGGCGCTGCAGTCCCAGCTGTTGCTGGCACAAACGGGCGGGCAGCAGGTTGTTGAAGAAGTTGTCGTCACCGGATCTTATATACGGGGTACACCGGAGGATGCCGCATCACCGGTAACGGTGACCACCCGCGAAGAGCTGGACATGACCGGCAATCCCAACATTGTTGAGATGCTGCGGGCCATGGGTCCCATTGCCGGGATCGACGGCGAGACCAACCAATTCCAGTCCAATGGTCTGGAAGCCATCTCCAACGTCAACTTGCGTGGCCTGGGTGCCGGGCGGACCCTGGTTCTGCTCAACGGCAGCCGGGTTGTCCCCAGCCCGTTTTTTATTACCCAGGATGGGCAGCAGTTTGTGAATACCAATGCTATTCCATCCATTGCCCTGTCCCGGGTTGAGTTATTAAAAGACGGGGCCAGCGCCACTTATGGATCAGATGCGGTAGCCGGTGTGGTCAACTTCATTACGCGCTCGGATTTTCGCGGGGTGGAATTTCAAGGGGCCTATAAGGACATCCAGGATGCTGAAGACCCGGATTACGAAGCGGGGATGATTATCGGCTTTGGCACCGACCGGCTGGACGTTGTGTTGTCGGCGGCTTATCAATCCCGGGGTGAACTCATGGTGCGGGAAAAGGATTGGGCATTGCGGCCGTTTGAGGCCAACTCAACCCCCGGCGGCTGGTCTTCGATTGGTAATCCCGGGACTTTTTTCCCGGTTAACGCCCTGGCGGAGGCGGCAACAGCGGGGACCTCAATATTTGGCGCGGCACGTCCGGACCCATCCTGCAATGTGGTGGGCGGTTCTACACAAACCTTTGCCTGCCGGTTTCGCTATACCGAATTCGATAATCTTGCGGAAGAAGAGGAACATTATCAGATATTTCTGGAAGCCACTTATGCGCTTAGCGACGCTTCACGCGTTAAAGCGGAAGTTCTTTATGCCGTTGACGAAGCCACGGAATGGGACACCTCACCCTCCTATCCGCCTCAGGCGTTGCTGGATGGCGATCAGATTGTGGTCCCGGGCATGCCCCACTATGATGACTTTTTGGCCCGTAATGACCTGGTTGGCGATCCGGCCTGGTCCAACGGCGCGCTATTTTGGGGGCGCACGTTTGGGGTGGCCGGAAAAAATGGTCAACCCAGACAGGGGCCCCGGGAATACGATACGTATCGGTTCAGTCTGGGTCTGGAGGGAGAATTTGACAACGGTGTGGGCTATCTGACAAAAGCCACTTACGGTTTTTCCCAAGGCTCAAGATTTACCCCGGACGGACGCACGGACCATCTGGCTTATGCCTATCGCGGGCTGGGTGGTCCAAACTGTGATCGTGCGGGGTTCTATGCGGATCCGGACGGCTCCGGGGTGGTTCCGGGCAGCGGTAATCTGGGCAGTGGCGACTGTTACTATTACAACCCTTTCACCAGCGGCTTTGCCGCATCCGCATCCGCCACGGCACCGGGTGTACCGGGACCGGGCAGCGCAGACGTTACCCTGCAAAACGACCCCGGCTTGCAAGACTGGTTGGAAGAAGACCTGGGCAGCAAGCCGGAAACTGAACAAATTGTACTGGACTTTATTCTTAACGGTGAATCCAACGTCGTTGCCGGTGGCGGCAACGTGGCCTGGGCGGCGGGTCTGCAATGGCGCAAGGACGAATACAAGAACAAACTCGCGGCAAACAGCAACAACGTGATCACCCCCTGTGCGTTTGGCATACAACCCGGCGAGACGTCCACTGTCCCGGATACGCCCATTAACGGTGGTGCCAATATCATTCCGTCCTGGACCTATACCTGTACCGGGGCAGGAGCGTTTAACTTCCTGGCGGCCTCGGCACCCTTTGCTGAAGATCAGGATGTGTTTGCAACTTTTGGCGAAATCCAGGTGCCGTTCAGCACAAGTTTTGAGGCGCAGATTGCGGTTCGTTATGAAGATTACGGTGGTGATGTGGGCAGCACCTTTGATCCCAAGGTGGCGCTGCGCTGGGATGCTGCGGATACGGTGACCCTGCGCGGGTCTATCAGTTCTTCGTTCAGGGCACCCACCTTAAATCAGTTGGGGGGTGAATTTACCTCGTTGTCCTTTGTGAATCCGGCTTTGGCTTTTAAAGCGGTAGACACCCGGGGTAATCCCAACCTGGCGCCGGAGGAGGCCATTACCACCAACTTTGGGGTGATCTGGCAACCCAGTGATGTAGCGTCCTTTTCGCTGGACTACTGGAACTTTGACTTCAAAGATCCCATTGTATTGGAACCCTACAACGATATTGTCAGTGCGTGTCTGGATACGGAAAGTCCCATTAACGAGTTGGCTTGCGGCAAGGTATTGTTTCAGGATCCAAGCGCACCCTCTGCGGCCAGCATCCAGCGGGTTGCGGTGGACTATCAGAACGGCCCGGACATAGAAACCAACGGCCTAGACTTTTCGGCATCTTACGACGTTGTCCTGAACAATAGCATCTTAACCCTGGGCGCCGACGGCACCTACATCATGGAATATAAGGTGGATGCCTGGCTGTGGTCGGATAGTTTTGACGCTGAAGGCAGACTCAACGCTGACACCACGGTTGTGCGGCCGCTTCCGGAGCTGAAGGTTAATCTGTATACTAACTGGGCCAGCGGGGGGCACAACCTTCGTTTGGATGTGTATCATACCTCGGACTACGATGATGACCGGGCAGGGATTAACCCCGGAGTACCGGCAGGTACTGAAATAGACGAGCACTGGACAGCTGACTTACATTACAACTTCAGGTTCAACAGCGACAATACCCGGCTTTTTGCGTCGATATATAACGTAACCGACGAAGATCCGCCCTTTGTCAGGCTGGACTTGAACTATGATCCTTATACCCATAATCCCTTTGGCAGAATTGTTAAAGTGGGTGTGCAACATCGTTTTGAAGGGGGTCTGTTCCAGTAAATCTGTTCTAATAAAATAGACCGGGATAATAGGAAATTCAGCAGTTCGGCGGGGCCGGGCTGTTTAAGGGGAGTTTATGCCGCTGACAAGGAGTGTTTTAACCCGGTACCGCTGGGCTTGTGTTTGCTGGATCTTCTACGCTTCCGGGGCCTTGGCCTACCAATTGGAGGGTCAGCTTGGCTATGCGGATGGGGATAGCGACAACTTTGACACCAGCACCTGGGCGGCTGGGCTGCAGTGGTACTTCAACCCTGTTGACGATTCGAATGCGCCGCTGGCGGAAGCCGGCTTTTTATCGCGAACCTCGTCAATAAGTTACGGATATTCGGATCTGAATCTGAATACGTCCGGCTTCCCCGGAGGCGCCCTCATAGGAGGGGTGCCGTCGGGTAACGTTTTTGCTCTGGGTATTACCGAGGCTGTGGCCAGCGACCAGGATCGTTCTATTGATGGGTTGCAGTACCGCTATGTCCATCCATCTACCGGCTGGTATGGCGCTTTAGCCACCACACGCGTGCGCGGCACCACCAAAGGCGCGCGGCTGGCACTGGTTAATGCCGAGATCAACTTCTCTGGAGACAGGACCGCAGGACACGAGTTTATATTCGAAGCGGGCCGCTATTTTGGTAAAAACTGGACGCTGGGGTTGACCGCAGGTCGCGGCAAGGAAAGAACCACCAATCGAACGGTGACGGTCATTGACATTCCCGGTTTCTTGCAACCTTTGACGGCAACACTGGATTCCCGGGGAACTGCGGAGATAAAAAGTTGGCAGTATGGCATCAGCGGCAGATACGTCGGGCAGGTAGCAGGTTATGGGTTTGCCGTTGCCGGGTTGCTGCAGCACATCGATGCAAAGGCGCGTGCATCTGTTGGGCTGGAGCAGAGTGTTTCGGTGGGGCGCGGTGATCCTGTCAACCTATTTACGGATACCGTTCGGGACTCGCTTCCGGATGTTTATCGCGGTGGGGTCTCCGGCACCTGGTACTTTACCCCGGCCATGGGTGCCGGACTCGGGTATGAACTGACCGACCGGGACGGCCGGCGGGACCAGCGGTACCTGATATCCGCGCATTGGTTTGTGCAAAGTGGCCTGCAAATCCGTATCGATTGGGAAACCCGCCACCTGGAAGGTCCGCAACCCGATTTCCAACAATTTTCACTAGGCTTAACGGGCCGTTTCTAGCAAGACTCCATTTTTACGCCGGCCGTCTCTAACGGCCGGTTTGTCCTGCCGGAGTCTAGTCGGGTCGTTAATCATCCAGCAACAGCCAAGCTATCAGGTACACGGCAACCACTATTTTGGTGGCAAACAAGCCCGCAATGACCCATCCCACACGCACCACCGCGTGGTCAACCTTCAGAAAGTTTGCCATCCCCGCGCACACCCCAAATATCCAGCCGTCCTCCTTGTCCAGGTGTAAGGCCTTGCGGGTGTTGTGCCTCAACTGATTGTTGCTGGTGCGGCGGGTGTATCCGGTCATTTTGTCTCCTTAAGACCTTCTTCTAAACAAATAGAATGCTGGAGAGCGCAGTTTCAAATTGAGCAGGCAAAGAGGTGGTGGTTGGTGTGCTGGGGTTATTGGGCGTGTCCGCTCCAACATGAGCTTGTGCCCAGACACCAAAACCTAAAAACACCACCACTAGTAACAGCATGGCCCAGAAGCTGGCGCGGGGTTGGGCAATTCTGGACACTCTGGATAATCTTGGACTGTTCATGTGTTTGGCCTGTTGCGTTATAGCTGGGTTAATCCAATAGTCGTGCCAAGTGGCAAAAAGTTTGCAAAAAACAGTCTGATTATTCGAAAAAGCCTGTCTATTAAGGCTTCGGATCCCGTCACTGGTGAGGTTTAAGTGCAGTGAAGTGAGGCAAGAGACTGTTGGGGTGGTGAATTTCGCTAACTTTTAGTTCGTTTTGCGCCAAACAGGGTGACAGAGCGGGTGGATTGGCGGGGTGGGGCAACAGTGTTCAAACGGAAAGGCTCACGGTAGCATGGCACAAAACTAAGCCAAGGGAGGGAATGTGGTGCTACATTTTGCAACAGCCTGGGAGCACATTGCCCAGCAATACCCCCAGCGAACGGCGGCCATTTGTGATGGCCACAGCATCACCTGGCAGCAATACGAACAGCGGGCAGCGTGTATAGCCAGCCTGCTGGATGCCCACGGCCTGGGGCCGGAATCCAAAGCGGGTTTATATCTGCACAATTCCAATGAATACCAGGAGGCCCAGTTTGGCATATTTAAAGTGGGGGGTTGCCCCATCAACGTCAACTACCGCTACAAAGCGGATGAACTGGTCTATCTGCTGGACAACAGTGATGCCCAGGCGGTGTTCTTTCAGGCCTGTTACGCCATGCGTATCTGGGAAATCAAGGACCGCTTACCCAAGGTAAAACTTTTTGTGCAGGTCAACGACGGCACCGAAGCTCTGCTCGACTTTGCCGTAGATTACGAACGGGCGATTCGCGATAACGCGGCCCTGCCGCCCCGTGCGCACGACCCGGACGGCATTTACATGTTGTATACCGGCGGCACCACCGGGATGCCCAAGGGGGTAATGTATCCCGTAGGTGGCTTTACCACTTTTTTAACCGCCATGGGTGCCGCGGCCCGTGAGCTGGAACCGCCCCAGAACATGGCCGACTATGGCAAGATGCTGGAACAAATTGAAGTCCCGCCCATTACCTTGGTTGGGTGCCCGCTGATGCACGGTACAGGGGTTTGGTTAGGGAGCTTTTTGCCCATGCTGCTGGGTGGGACGGTGGTCACCACCGCCAAGCTGGGGTTAGACCCGTTCCTCTTGTGGGGATTGACGGAAGATCACAAGGTCACGGACATGGTGATTGTGGGGGATGCCTTTGCCAAACCCCTGCTGGCGGCTCTGGACGAGGCACAAGAGAGGGGTACACCCTTTGATATCAGCGCGCTGAAACAAATTTCCTCCAGTGGTGTCATGTGGAGTGCGCAGACCAAGCAGGGATTGTTGCGCCATCACGATATGATTCTGGCGGACATCATGGGCTCCACCGAAGGGGGCATGGGCAGTTCTATCACAACCCGGGAGAGTACGGTGGAAACAGCAACTTTTGCCATCAATGAAGGGGTCAAGGTGATTAACGACAACGGGGAATTTGTGCAGCCCGGCTCCGGCGAAATGGGCCGGCTGGCAACGTCAGCCTTTGTGCCCCTGGGCTATTACAAAGACCCGGAAAAATCTGCCGCCACCTTTCAGGAAATTGACGGCGTACGTTATAGCTTTCCCGGGGATTACGCCACGGTGGAGGCAAACGGCGAAATCACCTTGTTGGGGCGGGGCAGTGTGTGCATCAACACCGGCGGCGAAAAAGTCTTTCCGGAAGAAGTTGAAGAGGCGGTAAAAAAACACAGTGGTGTTCTGGACTGCCTGGTGGTGGGTTTGCCGGATGATCGTTTTGGTGAAAAAATTACCGGCCTGGTGTCCGCCAGGCAGGGGGTTGAGCTGATTGAAGATGAGCTGATTGCCTTCACCAAGTCACATTTGTCCGGATACAAAGTGCCCAAAACCTTGCTTTTTGTTGATGAAGTACGCCGTGCGCCCAACGGCAAGGCGGACTACAAGTGGGCAAAACAAACCGCTACCCGGTTGACCGCAGATCCCGGCACGGTGGGTAATCATGGATGACTTGCAGCCCCCCGGACCGTTAAGCGGCATCCGGGTAGTGGATCTCACCTCAATGATCTCCGGCCCGGTCGCCACCATGATGTTGGCGGATCAGGGTGCAGATGTGATTAAGGTGGAAGCTCTCAATGGGGACCTGGTCAGAGCCGCCGGCCCAAACCGCAGCGGCATCACCTCCACCTTTATTTCGTCTAATCGCTCTAAACGCAGCTTGGCGCTGGACCTCAAGTCTGAGGCCGGAGGTGATGTGTTGCGCCGCTTGCTTAAAACCGCAGATGTCCTGGTGCAGAATTTCCGTCCGGGCACCATTGAAAGAATGGGTTTTGGCGAAGCGCAGGTTCGGGCCATCAACGAGAACATTGTTTATGTCAGTATCAGCGGCTTTGGTGAACGGGGTCCTTATGCCCATCAGCGGGTTTACGATCCGGTTATACAAGCCTTATCCGGGCTGGCGGCCATCCAGGCAGATGGACAAACCGGCCGGCCAAAAATGGTGCGCACCATCATCCCGGACAAGACCACCGCGGTGACCGCCGCTCAGGCGATTACCGCCGCGCTGTTTGCCCGGGAGCGCAGTGGGCAAGGGCAACACGTCAAGCTCAGCATGTTAGACACCATGATCGGTTACCTGTGGCCGGAAGGTATGTCCGGTTTTACCCTGGTGGGTAAAGAAGTGAAGGCTGCCCGGGCGCAACTCTCGCCGGACCTTATCTATCAAACCCGGGATGGCTACGTTACCGCGGGGGCGGTTTCGGATATTGAATGGCAGGGCCTGTGCCGGGCTCTGGGCAAAGAAGAATGGCTGCAAGATGAGCGCTTTCGCACCGTCAACGACCGGGCCCTGAATGTGACCGCCCGCCTGGAACTCACCGGGGCGGTGTTAGCCACCAATACCAGTGCATTCTGGCTGGAAAAACTGGATGCACATGGTGTGCCTTGTGCACCGGTGCTGGATCGCGCCGGTATTCTGCAACACGAACAGGTTCTGGCCAATGAACTGATTGACGAATACGACCATCCCATCGCCGGCCGGGTTCGTCAGCCCCGTCCGGCGGCCCGATTTGACAAGACACCTGCCATGATTCGCCGGCCGGCACCGGGGCTGGGTGAACACAGCCGGGAGATATTGCTGGACCTGGGCTACGCTGAAGATGAGGTAAATGGATTGATTGCACGGGGTGTTTTGGGACAAATGTGATATAGACCCCGAAAACAGGCTTCCAAAACATCCAAATTGTGGCAGTGCGGTCAGAATTGTCTAGATTTATAGTTATAGAACTCTACAAGCTTCGGTAAATGCCTACACAGTTTGAAATCCCATTGGATGAATCTGTACAGATTCTCAAGCGCGTCTTGCCGTTGATGAGTCAGCAGCGTGTCCCCACCATCCCCCAAAACTATGCAGTGTGGTACGACTACGTCACAAAAAAGAATGACGATCTGGCTGCGGAAGTTGAGGCCCTGATAGACAAAGGTGATGGCTTTGACCCCACATCCTGCCAAACCATTTACGAAAAGTATTTTCTTGCTGAGTTACATGCTGAAGTTGACGGCATCCAGGGTGCGGTACGGGTTGCGGTTGAAACCGTATTGCAGGAACTGGGTGGCCTGGGAGATGAAATCAGCCATTTTTCCGGTGTCCTGGACGACTGTGGGGAGTCGCTGAAAAACAACCCCACCCAGGAAGACCTGAACAAGCTGGTGTTGGAACTGGCCAAGGAAACGGCGCGCACCCGGGTACGAAGTCAGGAAGTGGAAGGTTCTTTAACCAGCATGGCTACTGAGCTAACCGACCTGCGCGCCCAGGTAGACCGCCTGAGCCGGGATTCCCGCACAGACTCCCTGACCGGGGTGGCTAACCGCCGGGCTTTTGATCAGGCCATGAAGCGCATGACCGACGAAGCGTCTGCGGATGATTCAGACCTGTGCCTGATACTGGCCGATATTGATCACTTCAAATCCTTCAACGACACCCACGGTCATCTGGTTGGTGATGCGGTGTTGCGCTTTGTTGCCCAGGAAATGGAACAATGTGTTAAGGGCCGGGATCTGTTGGCACGCTACGGTGGTGAGGAGTTTGCCATCTTGTTACCGAACACACCCCTGGATGGAGCCGTGATGCTGGCTGAGAGCATCCGGGCTATTATTGAAGCCCAGGTGCCTAAAGATGCTGAGGGTAACGAGGTAGACAACGTTACGTTATCGTTAGGCATTGCGCAGTTTAACAGGGGTGAAGACATTCCCGCCTTCATTGAGCGGGCGGATGAGTGCCTGTACGCAGCCAAGGCAAATGGCCGCAACCAGGTGATGAGCGAAACGGATTTCGCCAAACACTAGGATTGCAGCAGACCGCTTATTCCGCAGACCGTTGGATACGGTTACGCATCACCTTGCTGGGCTTGAAGTCGCCGGCGTTCCCGTGCGCCCCCCACCTTGATAAACAACGGGCCAATACAGGCCACCAGCAAAAGTCCGCAAAGCACCAGAAAGGCCAGGTTATAACTGCCGGTGGCATCGTAAATAAAACCCGCTAGAGGTGAGGATACAAGCACAAAGGGCAGTTCCACCCAGCGCAGCACACCGGTGGCCAGAGCAAAAGACTGGCTGCCCACGGAAGTGGATATGGCAAAGCTGCGCAGTGGTGACATGCCGGAATAACCAAATCCGTAAAGCCCGGCAGCGGCAATCGACAAAGCATAAGTATCTGCATGGGCAAACAACAACAGGGCCAGCGCCTGACAGATCAAGGACATCCAGATACCGACTCTGGCTCCCCAGAAGTCGGACACCACTCCCACTACAGGTTTGCCAAAAGCGGCAAAAAAGGCGGTGACGGATAACACCAGGGCACCCTGGGTACTGGACAGCCCAATATCTAACAAGTGGCCAAACATATGGAGCATGACCACGCCAAAAACACAGAACTGGGCGCCAAATATCAGCCCTATGCTCCAGAAGGCGGTGTTGCCCAATAGTTGCTGCCAGGTCCAGATCCGGCTATCTGACTTGTCTTCAACCATCTCCGCGGTATGTGTGGAGACATAGCGGCGGCCGTCCCGGACCTCACCCACGTCCGCGGGACGGTCCTTAAGGAAAAAATACACCACCGGCAGCAGGATCACGGCGGTCGAAGCGGCAAAACTTAGATAAGCCAGACGCCATCCGTAGGTGTCGACAATATAGGTCACCAGGGGCGGCATCATAATACCGGCCAGGGATGAACCCATGACCGCAATGGCAATGGCGCGTCCACGCCAGTGATCAAACCAGAAGAAGACGTTGCGGTGCCAGGTCATGCCGCCCATAAAGGTCATGCCAAGGCCAAAGCCAACCCCAACAATGAGATAAAACTGCCACAGGGTGCCGACATTGGCCAAGGCCAGATAAGAAACTGTAACAATGCCGATACCCAGGAGGAGGACCAGGCGTGGTGAATGCTCATCCAGGAACTTGCCCAAGGCCGGAGATACTGCGGCGCCGACAATGGCGGCAAAGGAAAAACCGATAGAAATAGACATCCGGCTACCGTCTGCCAGATTTTCTGCAAGGGCGGGTAAAAACATACCCCTGGAATAAGAAAAAAAGCCGGAACCCAAGAAGCCCAACAGTCCACATATGCCTACCACAACCCAACCATAAAAGAACCTGCTGTGAGTGGGCTGATTGATGTTTGTATCCTTAGGTTGCGGACAGGCAACAGTGGAAACTCGCTAGCTTAACACGATTTAGCCGGTGTGCTGGTCCGGACGGATGGTTTTTGGCTTCAGGGGTTTGGCAGGCGGTAAACCCGACGGGCGGTCCCGCTGAACATGGCCGTCTGTTCCGCATCGGTATACCTGGCGGCGATTTTCTTTAATCCGTTGTACAACACATGATAACTGATGGACAACCGGTCAACTGGAAAATTACTTTCGAACATACAGCGTTGGGGTCCAAAACAATCGATAGTATGGTGGTAGTAGCGCGCTTGCGCCTGTGCAAATTCGTCGGAAGACGGCGGCTGGCTGCGCTGGTCCCAGCCAAATCCATTGTCCGGCATAGCCATGCCACCCAGCTTGGCAACGACATTGGGACATTCAGCAATGGCGGCAATGTCCGCCTGCCATTGACGGAAAATTTCTTCCCGTTGATTGGCATAAGACCCCACCCCCAGGGGGGTACCAAAGTGATCCAGGACCATGGTTGTACCCGGAACAGCCTGAGCCAGTTCACAAAAGGCTTTGTTCTGGTGGTGAAAGTGCCAGGTGTCGTAACTGTAGCCGCGCTCACCCAAACGGGCCAGACCTTTGCGGAAGGCAGCCTCTTCGTACAGATTGGGGCGGGCGCGCCCGGGAATACGCAAGGCTTCCGGGTGGGGATCCAGGGCACCGTAGTGGCGAATGCCGCGAAATAGGCCCTGCCCTGCTTCCTCGTGGGCATCCAGGATCTGATCCAACGCCGGGTGCGCAAGGTCCGCCCGGGCCACCATTCCGGCAATGGTGGCTTGCTGGGGATCCAGGGCTGATTGGGCGGCCACTGCAGCTACATATTCGGTTTCGCCAACGGGTTTTAAATGTTCGGGGCCGTCCTGGTGATAGTTGGACCCGCATTCAACAAAAACAGTCTGGGTGACGTGGTGTCCATCACCAGTATCCGCCCACAGTTGTTCCAGTTCGTAGTGCCAGTTTTCCCGTTGCCACAGATGGTGGTGGGGATCCACAATTTCCCGATGCGGATCAAGGATGTCCTCGCGGCGGCCGGCTAACCAGGTGTTGTGTTCATTTTTCATCATGTTGAGTCCAAGGGGGATAACAGGAAGTGGCCGTGTCCTGCGGCCACCGGCTTGTTGCGGTTGTCCTGCCACAACTCCACCCGCACATTGGCCACCCGGCGTCCGTGGCGGGTGACGATGGCCCGGCCATAGGTGGTTTTGGCCCTGGCTGAGCGTAGATAGTCGAAGCTGACATCTACGGTTTTTGGCAGGTGGGCACAGGCCGTGTCGTATAACAGTTGCAGGACCGCAGTCATTTCCAGCATGGCCCCCACGGCGCCGCCGTGAATGGCGGGCAGATTAACATTGCCCACCAGGTGCTGCTGAAAGGGTAATACGGTGACGATCCCATCACCCTGACGGTCAACCTGCAGGCCAAGAAACTGTGCGTAGGGAATGGCGGCAACCAGGGCGTCGATGTCTTGCCCCCGGCCTTCATCGCGTAATGCCTGAAGTAGTTTCACGACGGTTCCTGGCGGAACGGGGTGTTGCGTGTGCCCAGCATAAAGGTGGCGGTACAGGTGGCGATGGGTGCATCCACAGAGTGGGTGAAGGCCGCCGCGCGTACAAAGGCAACGTTACGGGTGCGTTTAAAACAGTGAGCCCGGGCGTGGACATCAAATCCCGGTTCCGCGGGGCCCATATAGTCGATGCGCATATCCAGGGTGGCGATGGCTGCTGCTTCCCGGTGCATATCCCGGGGCCGGGCGATCATCCCCGCAGCATTGTCCAACAGGGCAGTAATGGCGCCGCCGTGGATGACCCCGGTGTCCGGGTCGCCAACCAGGTGATCCGCATACGCTATGGCAATCTCGCAGTGGTCATCACTTTGACTGACCAGGCGCATGCCCAGGGCCCTGGAGTGGGGTACGGTCTGCAAATGTTCAGCAATGTCGTGCTGGGGTGTTGACGTCATATCCAACGCAACCTCATGTTATGGACATTATTCCAACCGGGGCTGGATGGTTCCAGGTCATATCCGGCATGGTAGACTCCGCCCAGACTACATTGATTTAAGGGGACACTCCAATGGCGATGCAGCATACGCCCTTGTTGATGCACAGAATATTGGATCGGGGTGCCCGGGTGGCGCCCAACGAAGAAATAGTCACCGCAACCGAAAACGGGGTGCGCCGACAGACTTACCTGGAGACGCGCAATCGTGCTCACCAGCTGGCCCACGCTTTGCAAAAGGCCGGCATTAACATTGGTGACCGGGTGGCCACCTTTATGTGGAATGGCTCCAGGCATCTGGAGGCGTATCATGCCTGCGCGGGGATGGGGGCAGTATTACATACGCTGAATATCCGCTTATCTCCCAAGGACTTAGAGTACATTATCGATCACGCCCAGGACCGTATCATTATTGCGGATGCAGACGCCTTACCCCTGCTTGAGGTGTTAAAGGACAAAATGCCCAGCGTGGAGCGGGTTGTGGTGGCCACTGAGGAAGGCTTTGAGGGGTGGACCACAGATCTACCCAACCCGGTGGATTACGAAACGTTTATCCAGGGTCAACCCACTGACTTTGATTGGCCGGAAATTGACGAAAACTCGCCCTTGGGCCTGTGTTATACCAGCGGCACCACCGGCAATCCCAAGGGTGTGGAATATGAACACCGGTCACAGTACCTGCATACCATGACCCAGTGTATGACCGATTCCATGGGCCTGTCCGGGACGGATACCATTTTGGGTATTGTGCCCATGTTCCATGCCATGGGCTGGGGTATACCCTGGTCTGCCCTGATGTTGGGCTGCAAGCAGGTGATGCCCCACCGCTTTATGGATCCCGGCCGTCTCCTCAACCTGATTGTGCAGGAGGGGGTAACGTTGTCCGCCGGGGTGCCAACCATCTGGCAGGGGGTTAAAGGCTTATATGAAGCCAACCCCGAAAAATATGATTTGTCGAATCTGTCCAGGTTAACTTGCGGCGGCAGTGCCCCCCCACCTTCGCTGATCCGTTGGTACTGGGACACCCTGGGTGTGGAAATGATCCAGGGCTGGGGGATGACCGAAACCTCACCCCTGGCCACCCTGTCCCGGCGGGTTATGAAAAAGGCGCAGTTGTCGTTGAGTGAAGACCAACAGTTTGAAAACGTGGCCAAGGCCGGGCAGCTCATGCCGGGGTTGGAGCTGGATATTTTTGATGAAGAATTTAACCGGCTGCCCCACGATGGGGAAACCGTGGGGGAAATTTTGATCCGCGGACCGTGGATATGTTCGGAATATTATAACAATCCCCAGCCGGAGAAGTTCCACGACGGCTGGCTCATTACGGGAGACGTCGGCAAGATCGACCCGGACGAATACCTCATCATCAGCGACCGCTCAAAAGACCTGGTGAAATCCGGTGGGGAATGGATCTCGTCTGTTGATCTGGAGAACCACATTGTGGCGCTGGATGGCGTGGCCAATGCCTGTGTGGTTGCTCACCCCCATCCGAAGTGGGATGAACGGCCGGTTGCCCTGGTGGTACTGGAACCGGGAAAAAATGTCAGTGCGGAGGATGTGCTGGCCCACTGCGCCACCGCTTTTGCCAAGTGGCAGCTACCCGATGACGTGCTGTATGTGAATGACATCCCCCTCACCTCAACAGGCAAGATGGACAAAAAAGTGGTACGGGCCAACCTGGATGCTGAAGGTTACCAATTACCCGACCTGCGCCAAAACCGCTAACGTTGGGGTCAGACCCCAGCGTTAGCAGTTTCGCGGTGGTTGCCATGACCACAGCGGGCGGTCAAACAAACCTAAAAGCGCTGTACGCTAATGGCCGGATCATGAGGTGTGTGGTTCAGGATCTCCGCGCTGACTACCTCAGCCAACCCCGGGGAAGTTTGCACACCATATCCCCCCTGACCGGCTAACCAGTAAAAATTGCTGAGCGCGGGATCAAATCCCACCACCGGCAGGCGGTCCCGGGCGAAGGTTCTCAGCCCCGCCCATTGATGCAAGACCCGCTGCACCGGATGGTTGGTAATTTCCGTAAAACGTGCCACCGCCACCGCCACGTCCAGCTCCATGGGGTAGGCGTCCATGGGTTCGGTGGGCGTTTCGTCCTGGGGGCAAATCATCAGGCCGGGACTTTCGGGTTTAAAGTACAGGTCCTCGGACAGCGTGTGCAACAACGGCCATTGCTGATAAGCAGGGTCATCCACGGGGGGAATAATGGCTGCGGTACGACGCATTGGCGTCAGAGGAATTTCCGCCGTGCCGGCAAGCGCGGCAATCCGGTTTGCCCAGGCACCTGCCGCGTTAACGATCAGGTTTGCCACCAGGACACCCCGGGGGGTATCCACCAGCCAACTGCGGTTGTTGTAGGTTAGCTTGTTAACAGCACAGTTGGTGAACACATGCCCGCCACCGGCTTTGATACCACGCTGATAAACGGTGAGCAGTTCATGCACATCTATGGCGTGCCAGCTTGGGTCATATGCGGCGGCTTGCAGCCAATTGGCTTTAAGAATAGGTATTTTTTCCCGGCATTGTGCGGGACTGATCTCAACCAGGTCGGGACACAGTGGCTGCCAGCGTCTTAGATAGTCCTGCAGGGCGTTGGCCTCACCGGGCCCGGCAGCGGTGAGGCCCCCACAAGGCGTGACTAACGTGGACTGGCCTGTTTCGCCACACCACTCTTGCGGGGGTGAAAAGAAGAATACCTTGCCGGCGCTGGTGAGCCCACTGACGATCGGGTTTTCGTAACTTTCGATAAACATGGCCGCAGAACGTCCGGAGCTGTGGTAAGCGGGCTGGCTTTCGCGTTCCAAAACCGCCACCTTTGCCCCCCGGCTCAAAAAACCAGCCACGCTCAGCCCGGCAACCCCGGCACCAATAACAATGATGTCGTATTTGGTGTGTGTGTTTGCGACACTCATGGGTAGAATTATACGCCTGACGGGGAGGTGCCTATGTTTGACGAAGAAAGCCGGGGTTGCAACGATGATCTTTTAGCGGCAGACCCAGCCTGGTTGCCGGAAATCATGGTGCCCCGAAACCACGGTGACGACCCCTTTGCCTGCCCTTGCTGCGCTAATGTTTTCGGCCAGATACTCAAAGATTCGGGCATCTGCCTGGCCAACCATGGCCAGGCGCTTGAGCGGGCCGGGGCACCCGTTCAGGGGGATGCCTGGCTGGTTAATGCAACCATCCACACTATGGACAAAGACCGGCCCACTGCGGATGCCATGTGGGTAAAAGATGGCAAAATTGCCTGGCTGGGGCAGCGCGGGCAGGCTCCGAAGGAGGTTGACGACTGGCAACCGGTCGACTGTGCGGGCAAGGTTATTCTCCCGGGTTTTATCGACCCACATATGCACCTGGCACCCCTGGCCATGTTGCACAGTTTTGAGAATATTGGCCCGTTTCGGTATGCCTCCACCGCGGCGGCTCTGGTCCGCTTAAGTGAAATTGCGGCCACTACACCCAGGGGTGAATGGATTGTGGCCCGGCAATTTGATCCTTCGTTGCAGTCCGGGCCGGCTTATTTGACCCGGGAATACCTTGACGAGGTCAGCACGGATCACCCCATATTTGTGTACAACGCATCCCTGCACCTGGCTTATTGTAATAGCCCGGCTTTACGGATTGCCGGTATTTCCGCAAATACCCCGGATCCCGCCGGGGCGGAACTGGGCCGGGATACCCAGGGTGAACCCAACGGTGTGCTTAAGGCGGGCCCCGCCATGGCGCTGGTGGCTCGCCATAATCCGGCCCTTAAACAGCAGAATCTGGCTGAAGCCTGCCTGGATGTCTTTCGTCAGGCCAATGCCGTGGGCATTACCCTGTTGTGTGACCAGGGCACGGGTCTGTTTCAGGGTGCCGGGGAACTGGATCTTTACCGTTCGCTCAGGAATAGCCAGCGTATGACCACCCGCTTCCGGTATGCTCTCAGTCAAGCACAAGCAGCTCGTTGGGATCAGACGGATATCCATTGGGGGCAGGGGGATGAATGGTTGCGTGTGACCGGTTGGAAGGTGGTGAGCGACGGCTCCAACCAAGGTAGGACCGGATTGCAGCGCGAAGCGTTTTTAGGGCAACACAACGATACGGCAGCGTCCCGGGGTATTGCCTATATTGAGGCAGATGAACTTAATAATGTTGTTAGAAAACGTCTGCAGCAGGGCTGGGCGGTTTGTGTGCATGCCAATGGTGATGCCGCCATCGATCGAGTGCTGGACGCATATGAAGAGGCGGCTGAACTGGGTTTGGATCTGCACGCTAAGCGCTGCCGTATTGAGCACTGCAGCATCCTGCACGATGAGCAGATTGATCGCATGGCAGCCCTGGGTGTGTCTCCCAGCTTCCTCATCGGTCATGTCTACTACTGGGGAAAAACTTTTGTGGAGGACATTTTTGGTCAGGCCAAGGCTGAAAAACTGGATCGCACCGCCAGTTGCCAAGCAAAGGGTATCCGTTGGACCCTGCATTCGGACGACCCGGTTACGGAAATGAATCCGTTAAGGTGTATCGAAAATGCGGTCACCCGGTCTATGTGGCGCAGCCATGATATTTTGGCTGCTGATGAACGTATTCCCGTGGATGCTGCGTTGCGGGCCATGACCATCGATGCGGCGTGGCAATGTCACTCGGATCATGAGGTGGGCAGTCTGGAGCCGGGTAAGTACGCCGATTTTGTTGTCTTGTCCGAAGATCCCTACCGGGTTGCACCCGATAAACTGGCGCAGATACGGGTTGAGCAAACCTGGGTCAACGGCCAAAAGGTGTACAGCCAGGCGCAGTAAACGGCCCGGCTGTTACAGACAACCAAGCCTGGGCTGACTTTGGATAAATCCAATATTCGGGCTACGTTTTAGCACGTGCAACGACTATATTGTTGCCCCAACGATGAGAAGTGTTGCTGAAAGGAAGGGTGTATGGCTTTTACAAATCGAATAACAGAAATGCTGGGTGTGGAAATCCCCATCGTCCAGGCACCCATGGGCTGGATTGCCCGTTCCCAGCTTGCCTCGGCGGTTTCCAACGCCGGTGCCATGGGTATTATTGAAACTTCTTCCGGTGAGCTGGATGCGGTGCGCGAAGAAATTGTCAAAATGCGCTCCCTGACCGACAAACCTTTTGGAGTGAACATCGCTCAGGCTTTTGTCCGGGATCCCAACATTGTGCAATTTGTGATTGATCAGGGGGTTAAGTTTGTGACCACATCCGCGGGAAGTCCCCTGCGTTATACCGCGGAACTGAAAAGTGCGGGCCTGACGGTATTCCATGTGGTGCCGACCCTGCATGCTGCTTTGAAAGCGGTTGAGGCCGGGGTGGATGGCTTGGTTGTGGAAGGAGCCGAGGGGGGTGGAAACACGGACGGCCAGGCGACAGCGCCCGAGGGCGTGTTCATTCATGTGAGCGCCGGCCTCAGCCATACCTGTGGGGTTCGCAATG
>JANQMF010000148.1 GCA_028280225.1 Pseudomonadales bacterium
GGGGCTGACCACATCACAATCAACGGCAGGGAAAAACACGTGGTTGGCTATCTGGCGGACTTTCTGTTCAGCGCAGGCCATCGTAATGTACCCGCAGCACAGTTGTCCGGCGGTGAGAAAAATCGTCTGCTTATGGCTAAACTGTTTGCCCAACCCGCCAATGTACTGGTTCTGGACGAGCCGACAAACGACCTGGATGTGGAAACATTAGAACTGATGGAAGAGTTGCTGATGGACTTCGGCGGCACCGTTTTGCTGGTCAGTCACGACCGCAGCTTTCTCGATGCTGTGGTCACCAGTACCCTGGTGTTCGAAAACGGCCGGGTTAACGAATACGTCGGCGGGTATGCGGATTGGCAGAAAACGTTGCGGCAAAAATCCACCGCCGGCAAGGACACCGACGCCGGGCAAGATCCTGATGCCGGGGATGACGATGTCCCGGGGAACCGTGGCCGTCCGGGGCGGGATACCCCCCGACCCTCCTCCGCCGGAAAAGATGTTACCGGCAGAGGGTCCCCAAAACCCCGGCTGACCTACAACGACCAGCGCGAACTTGAACAACTGCCCGACAAAATTGAAGCCCTGGAGTTGGAGGTTGAGCAACTCCAGCAACAAACCAGCAATCCCGAGTTTTACCGCCGGGATCCGGAACAGGTCAAAGCTACCCTGACCAGACTTGCTGAGCTTAACGAAGCCGTGGCTGTGGCCTACACACGCTGGGAGACACTCAGCAACATTGCGGATTAGACGTTAAGCGTCAGGGGTTAAATAAGTGCCCGGCCTGACATCAAATCCTGCCACCTGGTTTCTGGTGGCCTGTCTTCTGCCCAAACGCTGACGAATACCCTTGAGCATCTGCTCCACCTGGGCTTCCGGGTAAGCCATCCTGTAAAAATAACGGCCCGCCAGTTGCCGCCACAACTCAAGCCATTCCTGTTCAAAACAGCCCCGGTAAATACAGGCCAGATCCTTAATCTGCAGATACCGGCGAAATATCAATGGTGGTTGACACTTTCCCCTGGGCGCGTCGATCCAATACACTTTTGGTGCCTGGGGATCTTCCCCCACACCTTGCACCATGACATTTCTAAAATGCAGATCATAATGATAAAAGTGTGCCTGATGTGTCTGCACTAACAAGTCTGCCAAGCGGTCAAAAACCCGCACAAGCAGCGCGGTGTTATTGCAAAACTCATCATCCCGGCCCAAGTCGTTCAGGTCCCGGGCGGCAACAATTTCCCGGGTAACAATCAGCGAAGAGCGGTGTATTCCCATGGGGCTGTACGCCCCGGCCGCAATCGGCTGGGGCCCGGGGATATTGTGTTGCTGCCAATATTGATAACTCTTTAACTCAACCAGCGCACGGGGTACGCGCGGATAGACATAGCGCAGCAACGGCGGGTAGGTGTAGCGTTTGATAAAAACCCCCACCCGCCCTTCGTCGAGGACCAACTCGTCCCGCCAGGTGGCATTTTTGTCGGCGCTGTTAATCAGCTGACCCCGGCACAGGGACAATAAGTGTGTGTAGGTTGTTATCCCCTGCCGGGCAAACCACGGCCTATACTCCGGTGCAATATAAATCACAGCCTAAAACGAACCCACCGCCGTGATGGGTCTGCAACCCGATGCCTCAATCCCTGACAGCCCGGGGTTGAGCGTGGCTATTGTGTGGCCATGGTGGGCACACCCTCATCCAGGGTGACCCAATTCTGTTTGGTATCACACCAGGCGTGAAACTGGGGGGCAAAAAACGAGGTATCGTCCAGCGTGCCGGTTTTTAAGTACACGGCTTCAGCCTGGCTGGGCAAGGCGGAATAGATGGGCGAACCGCAGGTGCCGCAAAAGAAACGCTGCACGGCATTGCCGCTTTTGGTCTCGCTGTCTTCATACAGCTTAGGCGCTCCCTGGGTGAACGCAAACTCCGCCTTGGGCACCACCGCTAATGTGGAAAACGCCGAACCGGCTTGCCGCTGACAATTTTTGCAATGACAAACCCCCATACCCCCCGGCGGGTTTTCGATACTGTACCTGATTTCTCCACACAGACATTGACCGGTCACCGCCATCTGTATCTCCCAGCTTATCCCAACCTTTCTTGGGGTCTATGCTAACCAAGTCCGGACAAAAATCATACGGATTGGAGCAGCCTGTGCCTTGCCGGAATCCAGCGGGCCCGTCACAGGCTGGGGCAAGCTACGCGAATGCAAAAATATATATTAAAATCAATCACTTACACCGCAAATTTCGCTTAGCCACCCCTGCCCGAAAACCAGCCATCTGTTTTTTCAGTGGACTGCTAGTATTAATAGATACAGGTCCGGGACCAGGAAATTGGGGTCAGAAAGTTACAACGAAGCCACCGCTCTAAGCCACCTGAATAAAGGCCGCCTGCTGGTCCTTATCGGCGGCGTAGCTGTGGTCTTATTTGACGCCACCATCGTCTGGCTGTATCCCGATGAGCCCGCCTTAAGCGGTCTGCGCTATCTGTGCGCCCTGACCGGCATGGTCTTTTTCGTCAGCAGTTATTTTTCCGCCCATGTGCGCAGGTACAGCAACGCCTACCTGATTGTGGTGATCGCGGTGTACAACATGGTGTGGGCTTACAATCTGATCCTTTCCGAATTTTCCCTGCCCATCATCCTGTCCCAGTTCAACGTGGTTGTGGGCTGTTCCGCGGTCTTGCGGGAACGCCGGGAAGTGGCTTCATATCTGACCCTGGTGGCGGTTGCCGGTACCCTGGGGGTATACGCTCTTGATCTGTCCCCCGCATTTTCGCTGATCTACATGATCACCTTCTTCACCCTGTGCGGTCTGTGTTATGTCACCTTAAATACCATGATCGGAAAACAAAGGGACTTACACCAGAGCCAAACCGTATTGGCCAGCATTATTGATGAATCCCCCGATGCCCTGTGGCTGGGAACCGCAGACGGAAAACGTCAAGCCAATAACCACCTGGGCGTGGCCCTGCAGCCGACTATTGTTGACCTCCTTTGTCAGATTGATGCCGGTCAACTGGGAGACTGTCAGAAACAAGGTAACCAATGGCAACTGGAAACCCCGGTCACCACCGTGCAAGGCTTTCAATTCTGGGGGGATGTGTGGATACGGCAACTACCCGCGGATGAACAGCAAACGGCCAACATCTATCTGGTGCGCATATCCGACATTACCGAAAGAAGAGAAGCGGCGGATGCCCTGCGCCATGCCAAGGCGGTGGCAGAAGAAGCCCTGGAAACCCGCAGCCGTTTTCTGGCCAACATGAGTCACGAAATCCGCACCCCGATGAATGGGGTCATTGGCATGACCAGCTTGTTAGCCGAAACCAAGCTGGACCCGGACCAGCAACAATTTGTCAAAACCGTACAAACCAGTGGTGAAGCCTTGATGGCCATCATCAACGACATACTGGATTTCTCAAAAATCGATGCCGGCGAACTGGAAATGGAGCATCAGACCTTTGCCGTGGAACAGTGTGTTGGTGAAGCCGCCGAGTTGATGGCGGCCCTGGCTCACGAAAAAGCCATTGAATTGGTCTATACCATCGACGCTGATGTGCCCCGGCTTTGCATCGGCGACATGTCACGCCTGCGGCAGGTGCTGCTCAACCTCTTGTCCAACGCCATCAAATTCACCCCCGAGGGTGAGGTGAAGCTAACGGTCAGCTATCAGCCCGGCGCCCAGGACAGCCCGGCCGGCAGCGGCCAGTTGCACTTTACCGTGGACGATACCGGCATTGGCATTGATCCGAAAAGCCAGGATCAGCTCTTTCAGCCCTTTACCCAGGCTGATAATTCCACAACCCGGGTCTACGGCGGTACCGGCCTTGGCCTGGCCATATGCCGTCAGCTGGTGGAACTGATGGGGGGTGAGATCAAGGTCTCCAGTACCCAGGGTAAGGGTTCCTCGTTCCACTTCTTTGTTACCATCATCATCATCCCCGAAGACTCGGATATGCCATCTGACTTAAGCGGCATCCGCGCGCTTGTAGTTGACGACAACCAGACCAACCTGGACGTGCTGGAAGCCATCCTGTCCCGCCAGGGAATCAGTACCAGTCAATTTGACAACCCGGAGGATGCCCTTGCCCACTACGCCGGTGAGACTTTTGACGTTGCCGTACTGGATTTCAACATGCCCCAGATGGACGGTGTTACATTAGCCGAGGAGTTGGAGTCGATTCGTCCCATCCCCAAAATATTGTTGTCATCAAACGCCCTGGGCGGTGATCCGCATCTGTTTGATGCGCGCATCAACAAACCTATCCGCCCTTCCACGTTATTAACCAATCTCCGCGCTGTTATGGGACAACAGGCGATCCAGGAACAAAACCCACACCAAACCAACTCGCCGGGGGAGTTGAAACACTTAAAGGTGCTGGTTGCCGAAGACAATCCCGTGAACCAGCTCGTTATTCAAAAGATTCTGCAAAGACTTTCGATCACCGCGGATTTAGCCAAAAACGGCCGAGAGGCGGTGCAGATGTGCAAGAATAAAAACTACGATGTGGTTCTAATGGACATTCAAATGCCCGTCATGGACGGACTGAGCGCAACGCGCGCCATCATGGCGGAACACAGTCACCACCCGCACATAATTGCCTTAACCGCTAACGCCATGCCGGCGGATCAGGAAAAGTGTTTACAGGCAGGCATGCACCACTATATGAGCAAACCCGTGAACGTTGAACAACTTCAGCAGCATCTACGGCACCTGAGCTCAGCACCGGGTTGAGGTAGACAGCCCCCCACACAAATCAGTGGTTGGCTTGCGCTTTCCAGGTAGCGATTAAGGTTTCAATTTCACCAATCACCCGGGCCGGTTCCTGCATGGGAATAAAGTGGGTACACTCCGGCAGATAGATTTCCCGTCCCTGCTTGAACTCCGCAGCCAGTCCCGGCCAGGTGGGTGAGGATGAAAAGTCCCCGGGATGTTCGGGGTTGGGCGCCTTTGCCCTCATCACCACCACCGGTATGTCCAGCCCCCGCACACTTTTGTAGACATCACCATTGGTGCGCGACGTCATATACACCCAGGCCTCAACCTCCGGATGACAAGCCAGTTCATAATCTGCCACGGAATCAGAATCCGTTGGCAACAGTCCATATTCACAATAGTCCCGCAGAATTTGCGGCTCAAACAAGGGGAATGCACTCTTTTTACCAATCTGTGCCAACATCTCCTCCACGGAGGAAAAGTACCGGCGGCGCTTGGCAGCCGGGTGCAGTGTTTCATCGTTCAGTTCAATTCCGGGTAGCGAAAAGTTGTCTGCATCCGCATAAGCTTCAGGCGCGGCAATTACCGGGTCGAGCAGTAACAAGCTTTGGAATCGACCGCTCAGCGCTGCACCGTCCACTAAGCCGTGAGCCCCCATGGAATGTCCAATGCCAATCAACTGCTGAAGATTTAATGTCTCGACAAACCTGGCCTGATCCTGACCGAACTGCTGCCAATGGCGTACGGAAAGGCTTTCGCTGCGCCCGTGGCCCCGTTGCTCCAGGGAAATGACATGGTGATCAGGGAAGGCATTAACATGCCAGTCCCAAACCCGCCCGTGAAATCCGGTGGCATGGACAAAGTACAGGGTCGGCTGGCCTTCCCGCGGCGCCCCCCACTCAAAGTAGCTGAGCCGCGCGCCGTTGATGACAACTTCTTTTTGTTGAGGCTGCCTGGGGTTCATTCCAACCCTTCGTTTTCAATGGGAAGTTCTCCCACAACCTGGCGCATCTTCTCGATATGCTCAGCCACCGCCAGACCACCCCCCAGGGTACGCAGACACAGATGGGTCAGGCCTGTACCATGCCAATTGCTGACCCGGCTACGCCATTCACCTTCCCGCGGCCCCACAACCGCCACCCCGGCCTCGGTGCCAATGGCCTGGGGATCGCGCCCAAAAGAAATGGCCGCTGCATCAATGCGTTGCCGCACGTCAACGTACTCCTCCGGTGAGGCCAGGACAAACCAGCCTGCTGCCCATTGTCCAATCCGGCGGACCACCGCGTCACCCGGGACGCCACGCCCGCCAATCCAGATGGGAATGTGTCCCCGTTCAGGCCGCGGATCAATGCCGTTGCCGGTAACCTGATGAAAACGGCCGCTGAAACTCACCTTGGGTTCAGCCCACAGCTTGTGCAGAAGTTGCATCTGTTCGTCGCAGCGCACTCCCCGGGTGTGGAAATCGATACCCATGGCTTCGAATTCCGCCGGGTTGGCGCCCACCCCAACACCCATTCTCAGCCGCCCGTTGGACAAGACATCCAACGCTGCACTCTGACGCGCCACCAAGGCGGTCTGCCGCAAAGGAAGCACAATGACGGAGGGCACTAATTCGATACGCCGGGTAATGGCCGCGAGGTAACACAGCAACGAAAACGGCTCGTGCAAATGCCCGCTATCCGGTCGGATAACCTGATCCGGAACCCGCAAATGGGTCATGCCCAGGTCTTCCGCCGCCTGGGCAAAGTCTCTGATCGCCGCCAAATCACCCGCCATTTCCCGTACCGGCAGGGATACTCCTATACGCATATTTTTCCTTATTCCAAGTGGACGCTGGTTATTATCTTAATCTTTAAGTTGCGCAATCTGCTCAAGAATCGGCTGCAGATGACGGGCAAAAACCACAGGGTTTTCCGACATGGGGAAATGGCCCACCCCTTTCATTTCAGCCCAGGTAGATCCGGCAATGGCCGCGTGGGCAGCCCGGCCGTGTTCCGATGTCCCGCTGTAGTCATATTCACCGGACAAAATGTGCACTGCTGTCTTTTGTGTATCAATTTCCGCTGCCTGAGTGCTCAGATCAAAGTCTTCAATATAATAAAACAAATCCCCCAGAAAGGCCGGGGGCCAGCCGCTGGCGTAAACAAAACTCGTTTCCTTACGATAAGGTGTGGGAGAATTTGGCGACATCAGACCTTCCATCAACCGGGCTTTGTATTCATTGCTGATCCGGGGATGCCAAAGCTCCCCAAGGGCATCATGACTACCTTCGATCTGCAGCGCCCCTTCCACTGAAATTACCGCCCGAAACCGCTCCGGGTGTTTGTGCGCCAGATCCAATGCCAACAAACCACCTACCGAACAGCCCATAAATACCGGGCAGTCCAGATTCAGGGCTTCCGCCAGCTTAAGGGGCACCGACCTTAAAAATTCTCCTTCTAAGTTATAAGGCTGCGCCCACCAGGACTGCTCCACCGGCGGCACCGACTTACCGTGGTACGGCAAATCATAGGCAATCAAGCGAAATTGTTGGGTGATTTCAGGCATTTCGAATAAGTGGCGCCACTGGCTGCCATGGCATCCCGCAGTGTGCTGAAGCAGAACGGGAATGCCCTGACCCGCCTCCTCAAAATATATGCGGTGATCACAACCCGCCAGATTCAGATGGATATAACGTCCCACCGGTGCATCGATAACTCCGGCAGCGCTTACATCCCCCTGGCGCAACGGCGCATCATCACTTTGTGGCCTCAACAATTCCACCGCCCGCATAACGGCGGCATAGTACTGGGCATGGGTAAGCCGGTCTCCTTCCCGGTCCAGACCCGCGTTAACCGTTATGTTAGCCGCCAGGTCGTTATGGAAACGTTTGGGCTGGGCAGCCAGCAGTTCTTCCCATACCGCTTCGCTACCCGAATAAGTTAACAGCCCCCCCGGTGACTGGGGCAAGCCCGGCTGGGCACACCCCTCCTCCAGGGTGAGGGCAAGGTTATGCTGGCCCATCTTAAGCTGTAAACCGCCATTCCAATGGCGGCTGGCCTGCCTGAACTCAATATCTTCGTTACACACGCTGGCCCACTCTTCCTGGGTCAATACTTCAACACTCATATTAGCTTCCTCCGTTTTCCTGGGGTGCTGTTGCCAACAAAAAGTCAATATCCGTCAGTTGCACGGACAAGGCCCAAAGCCGCTCAGCGGTGGCCTCGTCGAGGGCGTGGCCGGCGGGTTGCACACGCTCTGCTGAATGAACCATCTCGAACCAACCCGCGGGACCAAAGTAATCGCCGTTACAAACCCCGGGATGCGTTGCCGCCCGCAGCGTGGGTAAGGCGCCCTGGGCCGCAGAGTTAATCACCATGGCCGCCAGCGGTTTTAAAAACAAATTGGCCCAGGTTGGAAAGTGCCGGCCCAGGTCCGTGCTGGCGCCACCCGGGTGACAGGCCACCGCCAGTATATCTGTGCCGACCTGCTCCAGGCGCTGTCTTAAACTCAAGGTAAACAACAGGTTCGACAATTTGCTCATCGCATAACGGCTCATGGCCTGATAACTGTGTTCCGCGTGAGGATCCGCAAAGTTGATCCGGCCCATTTTATGCGCCGCGCTGGACACAGTAACAATCCGCCGGCCCCCGGGGTGCCGCTCCGGCGTACCAGCCAGTTTCGGCAGCAGCAAATTGGTGAGCGCAAAATGCCCCAGATGGTTGACGCCAAATTGCAGCTCGAAGCCATCCCGGGTGTGCGTCTTGGGTGGTGCCATTACCCCGGCGTTGTTAATAATGACGTCCAGCCGGGGCTCAGCCTCAACACGTTGCGCCGCTTGTTTTACACTGGCCAGACTAGCCAGGTCCAAGACAACCGGCTCAACGTCAGCCTCCGGGGTTGCAGACAGGATTTTTGCACACGCTGCCCGGGCTTTTTCCGGTGAGCGGCAACCCAGCAATACCCGCGCCCGTCTTGCCGCCAGGACTTGTGCCGCGGCAAATCCTATGCCGGTATTAGCCCCGGTAATAAAAAATGTCTTGCCCTGTTGGTCAGCAACATCCGCAGCACTGTAGTCGGAATCAGGCATGGAAAACGCTCAAACCACCGGACAATGTTCAGCGCATGGCGCCGGGCATGCCGCCGTCCACCACCAGGGTCTGGCCGGATATCGACGTTGAAGTGACAAAACTCAAGATCTGCCCGGCAATATCTTCCACCTGCCCCACTCGGCCCAAAACCGCTTGCCGGCGGGCGCCTTCAGCCACCGCATCCGGCAGCCGGCTGGCCATCCGGGTGTCTTCCACCAGGCCGGGGGCCACACAATTAACCGCAACTTCCGGCGCCATGGCCACCGCTAAACACCGGGTTAAGTGGTTCAGGCCTGCCTTGCTGGAGGAATAGGCAATACTGCTGCTGCCCGGGCTGATACCCCCGGCGGAAGAGATGTTGACAATATGCCCACCCCCGTCCGCCTTCAGCAGTTTTGCCGCGGCTCGAGCCAATAGAAAAGGAGCGCGAAGATTGGTTTCCAGTACCCGGTCCCATATTTCAGGCGTAAGCGCATCCAGGTCGGGAAAGGGGATGCCGATATTCCAGGCCGCGTTGTTAACCAGAATATCCAAACGACCCATTTCAGCGGCAACCGTTTCCATACAGGCTTCGATGGCCAACGGATCACGCTGGTCGAGTTGAATCATCAGACCCTGCCCGCCCGCCGCGGCAATGTCATCCACGGTTTTTTGCGCTGCATCCCTGGCGCCAACGTAGGTCACCGCAACCCGGGCATTGGCTGCGGCAAGTTTGCGGGCCACCCCGCCACCGATATCACCGGATGCACCGGTAACCAGCGCTACCTTGCCGCTTAGATCCGCCATCGGCTTGTTATAGAGCTTCGAGGATGGCTTCCGCCGCACTGACCTCAAACTGGCCTGGTGCTTCTACCGACAACTTAGTGACAGTACCGTCGTCGACAATCATGGCATAACGTTGCGAGCGGCTACCCAGGCCAAAACCGCTGCCGTCCATTTCCAGACCAATGGCCCTGGTAAAGTCGCCATTGCCGTCACCGACCATTTGCAGGGCTTCAGCGTTGCTGCTATCACCCCAGGCCCCCATCACAAAGGCATCATTAACGGACAAGCAGATGATGCTGTCCACGCCTTTGTCCTTGATGGCATCAGCATGCACCACGTATCCGGGCAAATGCGCCTGGGAGCAGGTGGGGGTAAAGGCGCCGGGCACGGCAAACAGTACAACTTTTTTACCGCCAAACAGGTCATTTGTGGTCACCGGTGTGGGGCGTCCATCCTGCATGGTATGCAGAGTCGCCTCGGGTAACTTATCGCCTTCTTGAATTGCCATGTTTTTGTGTGTCCTTAAATCAAAAGTGAATTGTTATTTGAGCTGCCTTGGGGCTGCTCATCCTGGGAGTATTCCAGGGACAAAGGTGGTCATACTTACAGGGCACTTGCCCAAGGTATCTGGCCAAGGCACCTGTCCATGTCAGCACTTTCCATGTCAGCGTTTCCCGCAGTACCGCCGGCATCGCTTGAGCAGGGCAACTAGCCCTACTAAACCCAGGTGCAGGTGTCCGGGAGATTTGCAGCTCCCGGCTAGTGTGAACACTGGGCCGGTGGGGGTCAACAATTTGCAAAAATTCGCAAATGTAGATCATTCCCACCCCGGTGAAGAACAGTAATCCAAGGGTTTAGCGCAGGATTTAGACACATTACCAAGCTAAGGAGGCTATCCGATTGAAAACTAAGAAATTTGTGTGGAATCAAAACTCAGAAAGCCCTACTATTCGTGCACTAGGACACAAATTAAGTAGTTGGCGAACCACACAGTGACGTCTTTCCGGCAAGAAAACCCCCAGATAGGCTACCCTGCCGGGCTGAGATTGGTCTAAGCCAGAATTTGAAATGACAACCCACGCATGGACTCAACATAAGCTGGAGATATTTGCACTGGCATTGCTATTGCTGAGTGTAGTGGTGGGTTGTGAGGTGGAAAAGCGATCGGAGCAGGCCAAGCTTGCGCAAACCCAGGTTGCCGAACCCCCGCCGACAAACCCTGATGATATCAGTGCCCCGCCCATTTTTATCACCTACGAAAAAAACGCGGATTGGGACCAGCCCCAGACCATTCCGGAACCCGTGCTTAACGCCCCTATCGTCGACCTTGTGGCGGTTGCGCCGGATCTGGACAGCGTCCAGGTGACCACGGCGGTCATGGATCCTACCGCTCTTGAACTGGCGGATGCACTGGCCGCGGCTGAAGGGGTAAACCCCGAAGCTGATGAGATTGAGGTGGTGGAAAGCCAGCCTTATAACAACGGCGCTATCCAATTTTTGAATAGCACCATTAACCCGGGGGAACTGGTACAGACGACATGGACCGCCGGAGAAGCCCTCCATGGCGCCCAAATTCCCACCCCGGTGCTGGTGGCCCACGGTGTTGAACCGGGCCCCACCCTGTGTGTGACCGCAGCGGTCCACGGTGACGAGCTAAACGGCATTGAAGCGGTCCGGCGTCTCATGTACGCGCTGAATCCCAAAAAATTAACCGGCACGCTGATTGGTGTGCCCATTGTCAACCTGCAGGGTTTCCAGCGGCACTCCCGTTATATGTCGGATCGCCGGGACCTCAACCGTTTCTTTCCGGGCAATCCCCGGGGCAGTTCAGCCGCCCGTATGGCCTTCAGTTTCTTTAACGATGTCATCCGCAATTGTGACGGTCTGGTAGATCTGCACACCGGTTCTTTCCACCGCACCAACCTGCCCCAACTTCGGGCCGACTTGCAGAACGCAGATGTTCTGGCCCTAACCAAGGGTTTCGGCGCGACGGTTATTTTGCACAGTGCCGGCGGTGAGGGTACCTTGCGGCGTGCTTCGGTGAATGCCGGTATTCCGGCGGTCACCCTGGAAGCCGGGGAACCGCTGCGCCTGCAGAACGACGCGGTTGAACATACGGTAAAGGCTTTATTTACCCTGCTGGATACCATGGGCATGTACAACAAGCGCAGTCTGTGGGGCAACCCTGAACCTGCCTATTACAGCTCTGCCTGGGTCCGGGCTGATCAGGGAGGTATTTTGATGTCATCGGTTAAATTGGGCCGCAGAGTAAAACGCGGGGATACCCTGGGCACCGTCACCGATCCCATCTCCAACGAGCAGGTTGTGATTACCGCCCCTTATGAAGGCCGGGTGATCGGCATGGCTTTAAACCAGTTTGTGATGCCCGGCTTTGCTACATTCCACATTGCGACCGAAGCGGAAATCGAAGCCATGCCGGACAGTGAGAACTTCCACAACGACGGTCTGGATATTGCGGTCAGCGACACGCTGGGTGAAGACGAGTCTGAAGAATAACCCTACTTCCAGGCAAATTCCGGTTGTTCATAATGAGCCACCCGGGTTGCACGGCCCAGCACACAAACTTCTCTAAACTGATAAATAATAGCTGCTGTTGGCGCAGCGATGTAATCATCCCCCACCGGCATACGCAGGATGGGATGTTCGCTGGTGCTATTTTCGTCCAACAGCGGGGCGTCCGCGCGCATAAATTCACTTAAGGGGATGCGATGAATGCTGGCAACTTCCGCCGGGTTAGGCTCTGCCCTTAATCCCGGCCCTCCCCAAACCACCACCGGTGTCATGGCAAACCCGGAGCGGGTGACAAAGTCGTCCAACACCCCCAGCACCGCGTTTTCACTGAGGCTGATTCCCACCTCTTCAGCCAGCTCCCGCAATGCGGCTTGAATCAACGTTTCTCCGGGGTCTACCCGGCCCCCCGGGAAAGCCCATTGACCCGGATGATTACGCAGTTTTTCCGAACGCCGGGTAAGCAGTAATGCAGCAGAAGACGACCATTGCGCGGGATTAGTCAAACCAGGCAGGTCTGCACCCGGTCCCTCGTCGGTCACCACCAACGCCACCGCCGCGGGCCTTAAGTCCTCACCGTCCGCTCCCTGAACCGCAAAACGGCTAAGCTGGCCGGTTATCTGTTGTTTAAACGCGTCATTACATTGCATGGCGCAGCACTGTAATCGGTATAGTCCGGGCATGGAAGTCAAGCCAGCCAAATTTCCGGCAGCCCCGGGGACCAATGAGACACAAGCCCTGGTTTATGCCCTCACCGCCGTACTGTTGTGGTCAACGGTGGCCACCGGATTTAAATTGGGCCTGGCCCTGCTCCATCCTGCCCAACTGCTGTGGGTGGCGGGCTTATTTTCCTGGTCGGTGATGTTGGCTTATGCCCTGTGGCAACGCGCCTTTAGGTTAACTCCCCGGCAAGCGCTGCTGGCCTTTGTCCTGAGCCTGATTAACCCCGTGGCGTACTATCTCACCCTGTTCGCCGCTTATGAACGCCTGCCCGCCCACATTGCCCAACCTCTGAACTACACCTGGGCGCTGACGCTGGCCCTGCTGGCGCTGCCCATCCTCAACCAGCCTCTGCGCCGGCACACTGTATTGGGTTTGGTGGTGAGTTATGCCGGGGTTGTGATGCTGCTCACCGGGGGCCACCTGACCCCACACACCGGGGCTGATATAAATGGTATTGGCGTGGCCCTGGCGCTATTCAGCACCGTGCTTTGGGCCCTGTACTGGTTGCTCAACACCCGCAGCCGGGCTCACCCCGCAGCGCTGTTGTTTTGGAGCTTTTCCGGGGCGCTGCCGGTATTGACCCTGCTGTGCTGGCTGGGACCCGGCCTGCCTGCGTGGTCGGTTCAACACCTCCTTTACGGTGCCTGGGTTGGGCTGGTGGAAATGGGGATTACCTTTATCATCTGGGGATTGGCGTTAAAACACACCGGTAATGCGGCACGTCTGGGCCAGTTGATCTTTTTATCCCCCTTTCTTTCCCTGCTGATGATCCACTTTGTGCTGGGTGAACGGATCGGCTGGCATGTGGTGGCTGCTCTGCTGATCATTGTTGCGGGTATCCGCCTGGCCCGGGTTGATCCAACAACCGCAAATACTTGAGCGCCGGTTATCTGCGCCGATCGTCAGTGCCCGACAAATTCCGGTTTGCGTTTGTTGAGGAAAGCGCTCAACCCCTCCTGACCGTCAGCACTGGCCACCAGTTCACCAATGGCTCTGGCTTCCAGTTCCATCTGGGTTTCCAGGCCGTTGTCAAAGCTGGCGTTGAGGAGGGTTTTTACCCGGCCATATGCCGCGGTGGGACCCTTAGCCAGCTTGCCCGCCAACGCCATAGCCTGTTCCAGCACTTCATCGTCTGCCACCACCTGGTTGACGATACCCCATTCCAGTGCTTCCCGGGCGTTGAGTACCCGATTGGTCAGCATCAGCTCCCGGGTGCGTCGATCACCAATTTTGCGTGGCATAAAGTAGGTTGAGCTACCATCCGGAGACAACCCCGCATTGGTATAAGCCATGGTATAAACCGCGCGCTCCGCGGATATGGCAAGGTCACAAAACATGACCAGCGAAAAGCCCGCCCCAGCCGCCGTGCCGTTGACCGCGGCAATGACCGGGGCGTCGTTTCTCGCCAGCCGCGACAAACCCAGATGCAAGTCACCGGTCATCCGCATGATCAAAGACCGGGCCTGGTCCCCGGCTGAAGAAAATGCCCCTAAATCACCCCCGGCACAAAACATCTTGCCCGCACCGGTAATTACCACCGCACGCACTTCGTCATCCGCTTCAATTTCAAGGGATACCGCATTCACCTCAGCCGCACACTGTGGGGACATGGCATTGGCCGCCTCCGGGCGGTTGAAGGTAATTAATCCGGTCCCGTCGGTGACGTCATAGTTAAGCGTCTGGTAAGCCATCATCTTCCCCTTAAACAACTGAGTCCATAATACTGCACTTAACTTCCGTGGTCTAAAGCAGTAAGCTGCCGCGCCGGTTACCAAAGGAGACCTTTTGTGGACATTGACCTGTCAAGCGAAGACCTGGCGTTTCAATCTGAAGTCACTCAGTTTTTAACCGAAAACGCTTACAAGGCTGGTGAAGATTACAACGCGTGGCGCCTGAACTGGTTTCGT
>JANQMF010000154.1 GCA_028280225.1 Pseudomonadales bacterium
GCGGAAAAAGTCTGGGTACCATGCTCAGGCAGTCCATGCTGAACCAGATTGGTTGCCCCCATGGTACCTGCCTGATTGCGCGCCAGGGTATACAGTTCATTCTGCACCGCCGCGGCATCACGCTCGACCACAACCTTGGACATGGTCGATGCTTCGACCGTCCCCAGATATTGACAGTTCTGGACGTTCCCCGCGTAGCCGATCTGTACCGCTTCGCCCTTAGGCTTCAAGCTCACAAAGGAGCAGCCGCTCAGCGCCAGGAAAACCAAAATCATCAAACCGTTTTTCATCGTTAAACCTCCGTGTCTAATGATGCGCAGTCTAGAGATAAACGCCGCAACAAAATGAGACTTGGCTCAAATTGCGTTACTTAGCCGTGACTACACACGGCACGTGGGTATAACCTTTGACAAAACTGGATATTGGCCTGTGTACTTGTCCGACAATTTTGATCTGAGAAAAGCGCCGCAAGATTTCTTCCCAGGCAATACGCAGTTGCATTTCCGCCAAGCGGTTACCCATACAGCGATGCACCCCAAAACCAAAAGACAGGTGCTGCCGAGCATTGGGACGGTCAATGATAAACTTTTCGCCGTCGGCAAAGACCGATTCATCACGGTTACCGGAAACGTACCACATGATGAGTTGCTCACCCTTTTTGATCTGCTTACCGCCAATCACACAATCTGAATTGGCGGTGCGCCGCATATGCGCCAGCGGCGTTTGCCACCGGATGATTTCCGCAATCATATTGTTAACCAGGGAATGATCCTGTTGCAGCTTTGCCATCTCTGCGGGAAAGCGGTTCATGGCCACAACGCCACCGCTTAAGGAATTTCTGGTGGTGTCATTTCCGCCCACAATCAACAACAGCAAGTTGCCCAGATGTTCCATGGGATTCATATGTCTGGTGTGTTGCCCATGAGCCAGCATGGAAATCAGGTCGTGTCCGGGATTGGCCTGACGCTCCTTAAACAGCTCGGCAAAATAGGTGACGCACTCAATCATCACCTGGTTGCGCTCTTCTTCGGAATCTATGATCCCGGTGCCCGGCTGAGCGGTGGCCACGTCAGACCAATAGGTTAACTTGTGCCGCTCCTCAAAGGGAAAGTCGAACAAAGTCGCCAGCATCTGGGTCGTCAGCTCAATGGACACCCGCTGAACCCAGTTGAACTCTTCATCCACAGGTAGACCATCCAATATGTCTTGCACCCGCTGCCGGATGAGTGGCTCCATCCGCGCCAGGCTGGAGGGTCCAACAATGGGAGATACCGTTTTCCGCTGGTCATTGTGTACCGGGTTGTCCATGCCAATAAACATCGGCAGATTCAGTGCACTCAAATTGTCCTCAGCAAGCCTGGCATCCGTACGTGGACCCAGAACAAATCCTTGGGCAGAGGAAAAATTCTGGTCATCCTGATCCACCGCCTTAATATCTTCGTACCGGGTCAGATTCCAATACCGTCCGGTAAAGGGTGTGTCGTTCAGGTGTACCGGATCCTCGGCACGCAAGCGCGCAAAGTAAGCCTCAAATTTGTCCTCGGAAAACAAGCGCCCGTTGGCTGGATTAATGTCTTCCAGCGCCAGGTCATAAGGGTCCGGAATGGGTGTTTCCAGGTCCAGGTCATCAGCACCCGGCAATTCAATAATCTCTTTATCCGCCTGCTCAGCACCACTGCCCAGGGTAGCACCGGCAACCTCAAATTTGCTCTCGGCATTCACAATCAAGCAACTCCAATAAGGGAAATTTTGCGCATTCTGCCTGAGAGTGACAGGTTGGGACGGGTCATTTGTTGACAAAACCATGGAATAAGGAGTCATTTTTTGCCAAAATCCCCCATGTGTGAGTCACAACAAATTCAGCCGGTGTCAATATGCCAGATCCCTCCGGAAGCAGACGAGGATTCACCGACAGCCACTTTAACTGCAGCGGCTACGCCCGCGGCATTGCTCAGGTTTTAGAACTTAAAGAAAGTGAACTGAATGCTTTGCTTAACAACACTCACCTGCCACCGGATGTGTTGTATGCGGGATCCAGCGTACATATGGATGTGGATCAATTTCTGCAGGTTATTAACAACGCCCAGGATCTGGTTGACGACCCGGAGGTGGGGTTGCGCTGCGGCAAGTATCTGCAACGATCCGTCCATGGTCCGGTGGGTCTGCTCAACGCAAACGCGCCGGATCTGTTTACCGCCCTGAGCACCCCCGCAGAATTTCGCCCGCTCCTGCTGCCCCTGGCTCAGACTTCGGTGAGTTTTGATGACCAGTGGCTGGTTTGCAAAATGCAAGTGCCCGTTTCGCTGCCGGAGCACACGCGACGCATCATCATTGAAGCCTTTGCCCTCACCGTGCAGGCCAACGTTGAGGCGTATCCCAACGATAGAGTTCAGGATGGTTACTTTTCGTTTGACTTCCCTCCACCCCATTATTTTGCAAGCTACAACAATTATTTTACCCTGCCCACCTACTTTAACGCTGAAGCCACCAGTCTTCACCTGCCTGCTGAATGCGCCGGACAGCGCCGGGTTGGGCAAGATCCCCTGGCGTACCAAGCCGCCTTTCAGCTGTGTACCCAAATGCTGGCAGATCTACCCGATGACTCTTTAGATATCGTTGACCGGGTACGCAGGTTGCTGCTGTCCAACGACATCGGTGTGATGACCGAGGAGGATGTTGCCCGGGCACTGTTTATATCCAAACGCACCCTGGCCAGGCGTCTGGCCAGCCGGGGCCAGAGCTACCGGCGCATTCGCGAAGCTCTGCTGGCTGAGTTATCCGCCCGCTACCTGGCGGAAGACCGGATCAAGGTAGAAGCCACCGCCCGCCTACTGGGCTATCACGACGCAGCCAATTTCCGCCGTGCATTCAAACGCTGGCACCACATGACCCCCGCCGATTTCAGGCTAAAGGTGGGTGTTGGGAACCGGGTTCCCGCTAACCGCCGGGAATTCTAGGCAGCAGATAAACTTCTGCACCTTCCGGAATACTCTGCCCCCATTGATCCCGGTAAATATTGCCGTCTATCGACACCGCAATGCCGTCATCAAGATGACTGCTCAGACGTGGGTATTGCTCCACCAACTTACGCAACAACTCACGTATGGTTGCGGCTTGTATCTGCACGGCAGCCGCGCCATCCACAGCGTCCCGAAAAGACGCTGACAACTTTACCTCCAGCATCAACCGGCAGAAACCTGGGATTCGCCGGCCTGCTGCTCCTTAATGGCTTTCAAGATCCGCGGGGGAGACATGGGGATATGTTTCATGCGTACCCCCACCGCATTCGACACCGCATTGGCGATGGCGGCCAGCGGCGGCACAATGGACGTTTCTCCAACACCCCTTATTCCATATGGATGGTTGGGATTTGGAATTTCCAGAATTTTGGTGTCGATAAAGGGTAGATCGGAACATACCGGGATGCGGTAGTCTAAAAAGCCCGGATTCTGCAGACGGCCATCTTTACCGTAGATATATTCTTCATTCAAAGCCCAACCAATGCCTTGTGCCGCACCACCCTGGAACTGACCCTCAACATAGTCCGGGTGAATGGCCTTGCCCGCATCCTGCACAACCGTATAACGCAATACCTTGGTGCTGCCGGTTTCAGGGTCAACTTCCACATCACAGATATGACTGGCAAAGGATACCCCGGCACCATCCGCAACCACTTCGTTGTGCCCGGCAATGGGACCACCCGTGGTGGGTGACTTACGCGCTAATTCCTCCAGGGTTAAAGGCCCCAGATTACTGTGTTCAATACCTCGGGCAACCGCCTGGCCGTTTTGCCAATCCACGTGTTTGGCATCAATTTCCCAGGTCTGTGCAGCCCGGACCTTCAGCTCTTCAATCGCGTTACGCGCGGCGAAGATAGTAGCCATCCCCGACGAGAACGTGCCACGGCTACCTTCGGTAGTGTCATTGTGACCAAGCGAAGCGGTATCTCCAATGGTGACCCTGACTTTCTCGTAGGGAATACCCAGTTCCTCCGCAGCAATCAAGGACAAAGACGCCCGGGAACCCCCAACATCAACGGTACCCACGGTAAGGTTAACGGTCCCATCAACACCTATATTCAAATCACAACAAGTTTGTCCGCCAAAGTTAAACCAAAAACCACAGGCCATGCCACGACCTTGATTCTTGCCCAGGCGGGCACGCATATGCGGGTGTTTTTGCACCGCCTCCAGGGTGGCGCCAATCCCAATTGGACCATAGGGGGGGCCATAAGATGCCTTTGTTCCCTCTGTGGCCGCATTGAGGATGCGCAACTCAACCGGATCCATACCAATCTTTTCCGCCAGCAGGTTCATTGTACTTTCCACCCCAAAAGCCGCCATGGGTGCCGAAGGTGCCCGATACGCGGCAACCTTGGGGCGGTTGACCAACACGTCGTAACCTATACTTTTAACGTTCTCCAGGTCGTAACAGGCAAAAGACGTCATGGCCCCCAACATGCCCCAGATACCCGGGAAGGCCCCCCCTTGATAACGCAAGGTTGCGGTTGCCGCCACAATACGCCCGTCAGCGGTTGCGCCCAGCTTAACGTCAACGGATGTAGAGGAAGTTGGACCCGAAGCACGAAACACTTCTTCCCGGCTCATAACCAACTTGACCGGTCTGTTGGCTTTGCGTGACAACGCCAGCGCAACGGGTTCCATCCACACATGGGTTTTGCCGCCAAACCCCCCACCAATTTCAGATGAGGTGACTTTTAAGTTAGCCACCTCCAGCCCCAGCAACTCCGCACATATATTACGGAACGTATAGTGCCCCTGGGTGGTGACCCAAAGCTCCCCCTGACCGTCGGGGCCCAAGGTCGCAAGGCAAGCATGGGGTTCGATATAACCCTGGTGGGTCTGTTCCGTTTTAAAACTCTCCTCCACAATTACCTCAGCCTTGGCAAAGCCAGCCTCGACGTCACCGTGGCCAAAAGTTGATATCTGGGAAATATTGGTCGGCTTGTCGGGATCTCCACCCGGGGTGCGGATATGGGGTTGGACAATGGGCGCTGAATCTTGCATGGCTTCATCAACGTCCGTGACATGGGGTAACTTTTTATAAACAACCTTAATCAAGCTCAGGGCCCGGCGCGCGGTCACTTGATCGATTGCCGCGACCGCGGCCACCGCATGCCCATCGTACAACGCTCTGTCCCGGGCCATGCAGTTTTCCAGAATATCAAAAGACGCCCGGTTGCCATGGGTCAGGTCAGGCAGATCCGCGCTGGTAATCACCGCCTTAACACCGGCCAGCTTTTCAGCTTTGCTGGTATCAATTTTTTTGATTTTTGCATGCGCGTGAGGCGAACGCAGGATGGCACCAACCAGTTGGCCGGGTGCCGACGCGTCCGCACCATAACGGGCTCGTCCTGTTACTTTGTCTATGCCGTCCGGGCGCACGGGACGGGTACCCACCAGCTCAAATTCCTGGTCCGTATAGCTTGTGTCTGCTGTCACAGTATCATCTCCTCATCTATTTGGACTTCTGGCGGGCTTTACGTTTAGCTTCCCGTCGCAGGTCTTTGGCAGCCGCGTCCACCGCCCGTACAATTTTGTCGTAGCCGGTACAACGGCACAAGTTACCCGCCAGCGCGTAACGAATCTCTGTTTCAGTCGGATTCGGGTTTTCGTCCAACAGCGCTTTTGCCGCAACAAGAAACCCGGGCGTACAGATACCACACTGGAGGGCAGCGTTATCCAGAAACTGACGTTGCAGGGGATGCAAACGATTTCCCTCAGCCATACCCTCTACGGTGTTGACCTCACGGCCCTCTACTTCCGCACCTAGCACCAGGCACGAACAGACAAGCTGACCATCTAACGTGACACTACAGGCGCCGCAGTCGCCTGTTCCACACCCCTCCTTTGCACCGGTAAGACCCAGACGATTACGCAGAACGTCGAGAAGAGACTCACCCCCTGGGCAAACAAATTCCACGGCATCCCCATTAACCGTGGTCGAAACATGGACACCACTCATAATTTACCTCCCGCACGTTGGTAAGCAATTGTTGCCGCACGCCGGGCCAAAACTCCCGCCACCTCGGTCCGGAATTCCACCGTACCGCGCTTGTCGTCAATGGGGGCACACGCAATTTCACAGGCCGCCGCCACCTTGGCCAACACCGCATCATCCAGCTGTTTCCCCACCAGGGCCCGGGCCGCGGCGGGGACCAGAATGACAGTTGGCGCCACCGCACCCAGAGCAACCCTGGCCTGCTTGATGATGCCCTTTGCACCGAGGGTCAGGTTAACCCCGGCACTGCACACCGCAATGTCCATTTCCGTTCTTGGAATAAACCGCAAATAGGCATCTGCCGACCTGGCACCCCGTTCGGGCAACTTAATGCTTTCGATCACTTCCCCTTTCTTCAATGAAGTGGTGCCGGGACCCGTAACCACTTTTTCTACGGGAATTGTCCTGCGGCCTTTTGGTCCAACAATAACCGCCTTGGCCCGGGCTGCAACCAGGGCAGGTACGCTGTCCGCGGCGGGAGAAGCATTACAAAGATTTCCCACCATTGTGCAGCGGCCCTGAATCTGATCAGAACCGATCAGGTTGGCCGCTTCAACCACACCCGGCCAGGCCTTAACCAGGCCTTTGTTTTTGCCCAGGGCAACACAAGGCACACCGGCGCCGATAACGTACTTGCCATCATTTTTCTTAATCGACTGAGTTGCCGGTATCCTTTTTATGTCGACAATCAAGTCGGGATCGATTAACCCGCTTTTCATACGCACCAACAAGTCGGTCCCGCCGGCCAACAAAAAGGCACTACCCTTTGCCTTGGCCATCAGGCGAGATGCTTCCTTGGTTGTTGTGGGGGCTTTATAATTCACCTGCGTCATTCAACAGCTCTCCTCTCCTGTTTTCCCAGACCCTAAGATTCGCACAATAGCAGATCTCATCGTTAAGCGAACCGTGTTGGCCGCAGAAATAAAAGATAAACTGACAAAATGAACAAGCAATACCCTTCCCGCGCGCAAAAGCAAGGACAGTTGGCCAGAACCCGCGAGCGTGTCCTGGCCACCACCCGGCGTCTGCTTGCTGAACACGGGTATCGGGGGACCACCATCGAACGGATCGCGGAAGACAGCGGCGTGGCCAGATCCACCATCTACCGCCACTGGAATTCCGTGGCGGAAGTGGCGATGGCGGCATTTGAGCAAAGCCTGGGTGAACAGATGCCAACACCGGATACGGGCAACGTGCGCAATGACCTGCTGCTGGTTTACGAACAGATGATCAACGCCCTGAACAAAACTCACTGGGGAAGTACCATACCCGCCATGGTGGAAGCGGCGCTGCAGGATCAGGATTTTGCTGCTTTGCTGCGCAACTATATGGGTGCGAGGCGCGGCATTTTAAGGGAAATTATTCAACGTGGGGTTGGCCGGGGAGAACTGCCTGAAATAGCCGATATCGACAATCTCCTCGACCCCATCGTCGGCGCCATATATTACCGTCTGTTGTTGACCAACAGGCCGTTGCCCTCAACCCCTACCTTACGGGCCTGGGTCAACAGCGCCGTGGATTCGGCCGGCGCCCGGAACATGCTAGACTAATTTCCATCTACAACAACACGGCCACGGTCAAGGGAGGTATTCAATGGGGTATGTTTTACACAGCGCAGACTTTGCTGCCGCCAGAAGCGTTAAGTCCGCCAAGCTGAAAGAACTTGGTTTTGCACCGGTGTGCATGGCGCCGGGAGAAGCCGACGACGGGCACAGCCATACCCTGGTCGAGGAGGTCCTTGTGGTCCACAAGGGTGAAGGCCGGATTCAGATCGAAAACGAAACCTTTGATGTTTGTGCCGGGTCTATCGCCATGGTTCCCGCGGGACAGTTCCATGCCCTATGTAATACCGGCAAGGAGAACCTGGAAGGTGCCGTGCTGTTTAATGCCAACGTTGATCGTAAAGCCGTGGTTTTAAAAAGCAGAGCGGAGCACTTTGGCGAACCGTCACCCCAACAACTGTGTGCGGAAATTGAGGCACTGAAAAAAGCGAATAAGAAGCTGCGCAAGAAACTGAAAAAGGCGCGGAGATAGACTCCAGGTTGAACAAGTAGTCCTTACACTTTCACTACCTTGTAAGACTGAGAGGGGAATTAGTGTGTAGGCCAATCTTACTGTCTGTCCACACGGATTGGCTGTCCTTCTTTATGTCAGAATTCAACAGTAAAGTCGTAACGACCTGCAATCAGAAAATGTGAGTTACCCAACTTCCAGCTATGGGTGATAGACTTTAAAACATGCCCACATGGTAAAAACTTCTAATGGTAAAGGTGGCTGAGTTTTACGGTGGTGTAGATCCCAGGGATGTCCCGCTTTATGGAATAACAGAAGCAGCAAAAGCTGTTGATAAAGTACCCAAAAGCACGCTTAGGACATGGTGCAGCGGTAGCACTCCCGTTATATCTCCCGCAGATCTAAACCCTATGACCTTATCGTTCAACAATCTTGTTGAAGCGAGGGTTCTACGTGCTCTAAGAGTAACACATAGCGTGCAAATGAATGCCATCAAAACAGCAATTGCACACGCAGAAGAAGATTTGAATGTTGATCGTCTTCTTTTAAGAAAGGATCTTCGGACCGATGGAGCATCGCTTCTCATCCAGTATTACGGTCAGTATGTGCAGCTGAATCCAGGAAAACAGATGGCCATGAAAAAAATTCTTGATAGTGTTTTATCCAGAATTGACTGGGACGAAAAGAAATTTGCAAAACGTTTCTACCCATCCTTTGAAGGGGATGAGCGTAAAGTATTTATAGATCCGCTCTATTCCTTTGGAAAGGCTGTCATTTCTAAGCGTTATATCTCAACGCAAGTAATTTCCCAAAGAGTGAATGCAGGAGAACCCCCCGAAGACGTTGCCAGAGACTACCGCATAACCCAAACGGAAGTGGAGCAGGCGGTTGTCTTCGAAGAAGCCGCCTAAGCCGAAACACCATTTTGTTGTTGATGAGGACTTGGGATCTTCTTACTGGAAAATACTGAACCAAGACGACCGTTTTGTAACGGATCGGTTTGAAACACATTGGGCACCGGGTACTCATGATAGATTGTGGATTCCACAAATCGCCGAACGTGGCCTGATTGTTATTACCCATGACGGCAAGATACGCCGTCAGCACCGAGATGTTGTGGTTGCCTACGGTGCGAGGCTCATTATTGTTACGGGTCACTCTGATTTCCAGGGACAGGCGCGAGCTTTTCGTGATTCATGGCATAAGATAGACCGCTTTATCAACAAGCACTCCGCGCCATTTATCGCACGATTTACCAAACCAAGCGGGAAGACGCTAAAAAAACTAAAACCAGTCGGAAATATTGTGTTGAGCCGCGAATTCAGAACTTAACAGCGCATGCAAAAAGGTGTCATTCACGGACCGTGGAAAGTTTTCTGATCTCAATTTTTACAAACCGTTAGAATGTACCGCAACCATCCGTTTAACCTTCCGCTGGTCCGGCGTAGTCTCTGAGGATACTCTGACCGGCAAAACAGCGTTCCAGAATGGCCACATCCGCGCGCAGGACATTGGCCTGAGCCATGTATTCATGCCATTTACCGGTCACCGCAAGCACCTGTTGGGTAATGCGCACGGCATTTTGTTTTGCCATGCCCAGCCGATGCACCGCCGCATCGATATTTTGACAGCTGGGTGTATTGCCGAAAGCACCCAGAGCAATGGCATGAGACCCCTGAAGTCCGGTATTGGACACAATGTCGTACCCCGGTGTGATACGGTAATCGGACTCCCCCGCGCGTTTGTAAAAGGCATGATTGCGCAGGTGGTCGTCGGTATTGCCAATGGCGATATTAAAAATCATGCGCCGAAAAATAACTTCAGCCAGGTCCCGGGTGGCACTGCCAATACGTTTCCCCAGTTGATAAATTCCGGGATAGGACATCGCCGCTTCGTCATATTGGGTGATATCAAATTTGTTGATCAGGCTTGCCACTGATATGAGATGGTGTTGTGCCCCTGCGGTCCGGTCAAAACGCTCAACCAGCAACACCGGGCCGTGGGCGGTTTGGGTCAGTAAAACCTCGGGTACATCAATACCCGCGTCAGCGGCCATCAGCATGGTCACATACTCAACCTTACACATATCCACCAAGTCCGATTCGCGGCCAAATTTGGCAATCCAATGCCGTCCCAGGTGATCAATCAGGGTTTTGGGTCTTGCGCCGCCTAAGCCGGAGCCGTGGAAAAAGTAGGGTTCCAGGGACTGGTCCACATCGCGACCGGCTTCGATATCCTCCGCAATCTGCTGCAGGTGCACCAGGTTTTCAAAAGGCCGTTCATGCACCACCTTGCTGCGCTCGTTGACCGCCGCCGTGAAGTGTAACGCACCCACACCTTCGCCGGATGCGGCCAACAAAAACTCTACGTTGGTAACCGGCGGCGGACAACGGGTTTTGCTGAGCTGCCGCCGCCCCCACTCATCCGGGCCGGCATCGATAAGAACCCCAAATACCCCTGGCGACTCCCGGCTGCGCAGGCTTTCGTGCACGTTTTCCGTCAACGGCAGATTAACCGGATCCAGGGCAAAAGCCCGGGGATGGGACAGATAACTGCCGGCATACTTAAAACGCCCCCGCTGGGCGTCCACCAGCAGTTGCCCCGCCAGCACCCGCTGTCCCTTGCCGAGATCAACCTGAACAAACAGCTTCTCGGTTTTTGTCTTACTTGTCGCTGGCTGTGTCATTTTATGGCCTTAACTCACCCGGACTAGATCTCCCATTCGTCCGCCTCCTCAGGACGTTGTCCACGTGCGCGTTTACGCAGATCCGCCCGGCTTAGCGATTCACCCAAGGTATCCTGACCCTGGGCCATGACTTCATCCAACCCCGTGGGGTGCCCATAGACGTCCAATAACGCCAAATAGGCCGCCACGGTAATGTGAGGGGACCCACCTTCAACCTTTTTGATCGAGCTCGCGGACAGACCGGATTTGTCAGCCACCACGGCTTGAGTCCAATTGCGCCGCAGGCGAGCCTCACGCAAACGCCGGCCAAGTTCGCAAAGGCTCCCCAGAGCGGCATCACTGACCATGGCATATGAGCGGGACGATCTTGGCATATAAAACCCTTAAGCACTTCTAAAGACTTATATAAATCTATTGATGATTCTATTAGCTTGCCCGAACCCGGCGTGTAAAGAAACCCATTACTTCACATTGTGGGACTACGCCGTCCGGCATCCAACTTAATGGCAGCCGGCAAGAGCACCTATCAAACTTATATCAGACTTATATAAGTCTATTATTTTTTATTAGGGCTTTATATACATTCATCTTTAGACCAAGTCACCCACTTCTGCCCAATAGGTACTCAGGCAGTCGATATGCGCCTGGGGAGAATGGAGGCCGTCACCCTGTCCTCGCAGGGCCTGGGCCCGCATGGCCACATAGTCCGCCCCGGCGTCCCGCCAGGCTTGCACTTCATTTCGCCAATGGCCCCGGCCAGACTGATAGTTAAGCAAAGCTTCAATACCAAATGGAGCGCTGCGGTCAATCTTGGCCAATTCACCACGCAAGGTATTCAGGGCGTCCAGGTTCTGTTGCTGTCCCGCACCAAATATAAAACCATCCCCCAGCCTGGCAGCACGGCGCAGGGCCACCGGGGAGAACCCGCCAAACCAGATCGGTATCTGCCGCTTGGGCAGAGGCTTAAAACCCGCCCGGTCCACCCGGTGAAATTCACCCTCATAGTCAATCACCGGCTCGGCCCATAGCCTGCGCATGAGCTCAACCTGCTCCTCCTGCCGCCGGCCTCGGGTGTTGAAGTCTTCATTTAAACTGTCGTACTCCACATAGTTCCACCCGGTACCCACCCCCAGGCGCAAACGTTGTGCCGACAAAATGTCAATTTGCGCAGCCTGCTTGGCCACCAGGACCGTTTGACGTTGGGGCAAAATAACCACCCCACTGGTCAAACCAACCCGGGATGTGCAGGCCGCAAAGTAACCAAACAGAACAAACAATTCGTGAAAGGCGTCATCCTCGGTATATGGCCCCCACAGTGCCGGTTCACGCCCTGCGTGCACCGCACCAATGACATGATCGTAGGCAAGTATGTGCGAGTAACCAATGTCCTCAACCGCTTGCGCCCAGTCGCGGATGACAATGGGATCGTCACCAATTTCCTGGTGCGGAAAAACCGCCCCTATTTGTATACCCATCCCCATGCCCCCCGTTTAGACTTTCACCGGGGGTTCATTTTCCATCATCGTTGCATAAACATCATCCGGCAGTCCCATAACCGCCTCGTAGGCACCCTCGGGATAGTTGGTCATATGGGGCCCCGGACCGGCCAGATCCGGTTGACCTGCCCCGCCACCCTGACTGTCGTTAAAGGGCTCCGGGTTCTTATAGCGCGCCAGTTCCTCCGTGGAGATGCCCGCCAACGAAACCACTTCGGGATCACACCAGGCGTCGGCATTAATGGGCTCCAAGGAGTAACTCAGTTCCAAAGAGAGGTTTTCCGGACCCGCGAAGTAGATGGATTGGCACATGCCGTGATCCAAAGGCCCCATTACCGGGACGCCTTTTGAGCGCAGCCGATCCCGCATGTGCAACAATTCTTCATGGTTCTTCACCTTTAACGCCAAGTGCTGCATGGTGCCCCCGGCACAGTTCGCGCCGGGATTACCGGCATGGGTCTGACCGAATACCACGGGAATTTCCTTGATGTCCGGATTACAAACAAAGGCAATGGAGCTTTCGTCATTCAGGCGCAGAAAACCGTGCCAGGTGTTCTCCACACCGTGCATCCAATACAAAGCCTGCAGTTGCATACCCAATTTGTCGGTAAAAAACTCAATCTGTTCTTTCATATTTGCGGTACATATCGCAAGGTGGTGTAGTCCTTCAACTTTGTTCACGTCAGACCCCCGGACGATGTTTTGGTGGTTTAACCATAACCCAAGCACGGCACGGGTGCAGCCGCTGTTGATCAGCGCCCCCGTTGACGAAGGCTAACCGAATACCGCAAGCTCACGGTTTTGGAACGTCTCCACGACAAGCAGGGCCCAAGGCTAGCCATGAAAGTAGCAGTTGTATTTCCCAGCGTGATGTATCGCGAAGGCAGTGCCGGCGTTATGCGGCTTATCCAAGGTATCGAACGGATCGGCTATCACGAGTTAGACATGCTTGATCACGTCACCATGGGCTACCCCACCGAAACCCGCCGAAAGCCGTTTTATCCACCACAGATGCCTATCATGGAAGCATTTACCCTACTGTCTTTTGCAGCCGCAACTACCTCATCAATCAGGTTGGGGACCAGCATCCTGATCCTTCCCCAGCGGCAACCCACCCTGGTGGCAAAACAGGTGGCCACCCTGGACATCCTCTCCCAGGGGCGCATGCGTCTTGGCGTGGGAACCGGCTGGCAGGCATCGGAATATGAATCCCTGCACGAACAGTTTAACAACCGGGGGGCACGCATGGACGAAGCGATTGGTCTGCTGCGCGCCTACTGGGGTGATGAACACGTTAATTTTGCCGGCAAATACTACCAGGCGCAGGAAATGGCCATGGAACCCAAGCCACCCCAGGGTAAGGCGCTGCCTATCTGGATTGGCGGCACCAAGGATCGTGTCCTGCGCCGGGTTGCTGCCCTGGGTGACGGTTGGATGGCCATGAACGCCCCGGGCGACGATCCCCTCGCGGATCGCATCAGCCGCCTGCACGACTATGCCCATCAAATTGACCGGGACCCGGCAACAATCGGCCTGCAAATGGCTCTGACTGCGGATGGCTTAAGCCGGGATTTACGCAAACGCTTCTACGCGGAGCCGGACATGATCCGCGATCGCATGCTGGCGCTGAAGGAGCTGGGCTTTGATACGGTCTCGCTGGATGGCGTGCGCCTATTCCGGCAAGGCTACCGCTCCAGCGATGCCCTGTTGGACCATCTGCAAAACATTTACGAAACCCTGGCACCGGATTTAAGCTAGTGCCTATTCTCATATACATGGTAGAAAAGGTCAGGATGACCATTTCCGGAAATTAACAAGCCAGCACACTCAACCTAGGGGAAATAGACATGAGTTCACCCAGCGGACCTTTAAGTGATATCACCATTATCGATTGCACCATGGCGTTTGCCGGGCCATTCGGCACGGCGCTATTAGCAGACCTGGGAGCACGGGTCATCAAGGTTGAACCCCCCAATGGTGACGGCTTTCGCAGCGTGCCTCCTTATCCGCCGCACTTCCATCAACCGTTCAAGCATGCGGCTGAGGGAGCCGACTATGGCATGCCCTTTGCCGGTGTGAACCGCAACAAGCGAAGTCTGTGCCTGGATCTGCACGATGCACAAGACCAGGAAGTTTTTTTCCAGCTTTGCGAACAAGCAGATGCAGTGGTGGAAAATATGCGCGCCGGGGTTATGGACGGGCGCGGGCTGAGTTATGAAGCCATCTCCGCGCGCAACCCAAAAATTGTCTACGGCGCCATACGCGGCTACGGTGACCCCAGGACCGGCGCAAGCCCCTATGCCGAGTGGCCCTGTCTGGACGTTGCCGGTCAGAGTGTCGGCGGCCTGGTCGAAGCCACCGGTGATCTTTTTGGCATTGCCATAGCGGATATCTACCCCGGGACCTTAATGGCCCTGGGATTGGTTTCAGCCATCCACAAAGCGCGCCGTACCGGCAAAGGGGAATTTTTTGATGTGGCCATGTACGACGCCATGCTGACACTGTTGCGGGCTAACGTAGCCTCATACAGTCTCACCCGGGAGCAGTCCAAACCCGGCCGCCGAAGCCTGGTGCCCTTCAGCCTGTTCCCGACCAGTGACGGTCGGGTGGCCATTGCCGCGCCCGTTGAAGCGCACTGGCAGATTCTATGCGAAGCAATGCAACGGCCGGATCTGAAAGATGATGAGCGGACCAGCACAAATGCCCGCCGGTCCGAAAACCAGGATTTTACCGAGGCTCAGATCGCCGCCTGGACAACCACAAAGACCAAACAGGAAATTGTTGATCTGCTCGGCGGCAGAGTCCCGGTGGGTCCGGCCAATACCCTAAACGAAGTTTTTGCTGATCCCCACGTTACCGCCCGGCAAATGTTAGATCCCTGCGAACTGCCTGGAGACAATCCGGACATATCCCTGGCCGCCAATCCAATCAAGTACCAGCACACGCCCACCCATCTGTATCAGCGTCCACCCAGGCTGGGTGAACACAACGCTGAGGTACTGGAGGAATTTGGCATTGTCAAAACCGGCAACAAAGGGCGTGCCTAAGCTCTGACACAACCCGAGGAAATCATCTCGCTGATCGCTGTTGGGCTGTAACCCAGTTCAGCAAGAATTTCCCGGCTGTGTTCTCCCCAGGATGGGGCCGGACTCAATGTCACTTTGCAGCCAAATTGAGCAGCTCTTGGCCTGGGATGTCTGAAGCGCCCCACAATCGGATGTTCGCTGGTGGTTACCATGCCGGTGGCCCGTACATGGGCATCGTCAAAAACCTCCGCCGGTGACAATACCGGTGCTACGGGAACTTCAGCATCAACCAGGCGTGTAACCACTTCGGCCACGGCAAAGGGATTAACCACCTCATCAATGGCATCGTACCACTGCAGAATATGAGCCCCTCGGGCGGCAGACGTTTCAAACCGGGGGTCTTTCGCCAGATCTTCCCGGCCAAGGGCAAAACAAAATTCCCGCCACTGACGGTCCGTGCCGATGGCCACGCTGACATATCCGTCCGCAGCCTGATACAGGCGATAACTGCGCAACAGATTCTCCCGATGATCCACACCACCGGTGTCCACCAGGGTATGATCCATCATCACATCCGGCCAGACAAAGGCAACGTTAGCATCCAACATATTGGTTTGTACGTAACACCCCGCACCCGTGCCGCCACGCTGGATCAGCGCTGCCATAATGGCCTGGGCATTGTTGTACGCCCCGACCTTATCCGCAACCATGGCCCGCACCAGCGTCGGCTGCCCGTCCACTTCCTGGATACCCGCCCAACCGGACAATGCCTGGATCAGCGGATCGTACGCCGGCTGCTCCGCATAAGGCCCCTCAGCACCAAACCCCGATGAGGAGCAGTAGATTAACCGGGGATTAAGACTGGCCAGATCTTCATACCCCAAACCCAGCCCCGCCATTACCCCAGGGCGAAATCCTTCCAGCAGAACATCGGCCCGGCTGACGAGACTTTTTACAATCTGCACACCCGCCTCTGTCTTTAGATCCAGGGCAATGGAACGTTTACCGGCATTGGCGTTGGCATACCACCCGCTCATGCCGTTTTTAGTGGAACCGTAAAAACGCAGCCCTTCACCATACCGGGTATCTTCGATCTTGATTACCGAAGCCCCATACGAGGCCAGCAATTGTGTGGCCGCCGGGACCGCGATCATGGAGCCCAGTTCAAGCACGGAAATATTATTCAACGGACTATCCATCACCCCTCCATGCAAACCATTGTCCGCTACAATACTAACCAAGCCGTTATGCGCAAACCAGGCGCCGGAACTTCCACAAACAGGTACCCGCAAGGCAAGAGACCACTATGAAAATCAGCATTACGTTGTTTGCCACCGATCGCGGCATGCACCCCACCGACTTGGCGCAGGCCGTGGAGAGCCGCGGTTTTGATGGTTTGTTCCTGCCCGAACACAGCCACATACCCGTCTCCCGGCGCACGGTCTGGCCCGGCTCCCGCCCCGGCCGGACGGATCCCCTGCCGGACTATTATGCACACCTGCATGATCAGATTGTGGCCCTGTCCATGGCCGCCGCGGTCACCCGGCGGATTTCGTTGGGCACGTCGGTCACCCTGGTCCCTCAGCACGACCCGGTCTGGCTGGCCAAACAAATTGCCACTCTGGATTACCTGTCTAACGGCCGTGTTATACTGGGCATCGGCTTTGGCTGGAACGTTGAGCAGGGTGAAACCCACGGTGTGAAATTTGCCCAACGCCGCCAGCGCACCGCCGAATGTGTGGCCATCATGCGCAGCCTGTGGCATCAAGACGTTGCTGAGTATCGAGGGGAACAGCTCACCCTGGAACCCGCCTGGGCTTATCCGAAACCCCACCCCTCTTCCCTGGCACAAGGTGGGCCACCTGTTTTTATCGGCGGCATGGGCCCACGGACTTATAAAGCCATTGCCCGGTATGCAGATGGCTGGATGCCGATCACCCAACGAAACAGTTTGGCCGGGCGCATTGAACCGTTACATACAGCTTTTGCGCAACAGGGCCGAGCCGTGGATACCTTAAGAATTATCGTCAGCGGTGCCACCGAAAACCCCGAAGGTCTGGCGCAGCTAAAACATGAAGGGGTAGAACAAGTCTGCTTAACGGTCTGGCCGGAAACTCAAGACCAGGTAATGTCGGAACTCGATCGTCTGGCAACGGTGGCTGAACAGGCCCGCAAGCTTTTTTAACTTGCACGTTCCGCAAATACCGCCGATTTTCGGACAGGAACTAGCCTGGTGGGTTACGGCATGCGTAGGCGGCTTGAACACCCTGCAGGCGAATCAGCCGCTCATCATCTATCCCTAAATAGCTGCTGATGGTGCCGGTAACCTGCTCCATATCCAACGTGCCCGCCTCGTACATGGCTTCAATGTCCGCCCAATCCTTGGTGCGATTAAAAAATGCCTTGAATACCGCCAGATCGTTACAACACAGGAAAGGTACCCGCTCACCGCCGAAGGTCTCCCAGCGAATACGCTGTTGTACCTGTTCATGAAAGGGGGTGTTATTGAGAAAGACATCAACGGGTGTGTTATCCCACCACAAGCGAATTTGTGTATCCCGCTGCAGCTTTTGCGCCACACCTTCATCCCAGCCCACCTCCCCGGGCAAGGCGGCCAGGGCATGCCGGGTCATCTGCGCCGGGACAAATAGGTTAATGTCGATATCGATGGTGCCCCGGGCAGCCTGGGTGCACCAGGCCAGCGCCAGGGCACCGCCAAAGGCATAAGGGACGTCGCTGGCCGCCAGGGCCTGATGACAGGACAGAATTTTGTCCACCAGGCTCGTCATTGCCGCTGCCCGGGTTTCGGGTAGAGATTAAACAATGCCGGATAGTTAAGTTTACCGGCAGGGTTGGCCGGGAACTGTTCAGCCAGATGCAGTACTTCAGCCAGCTCCTCACCCCGGGGCACACCATTGTGTCGTCGAATACGCTTGCGTAAGCGCACATCCACCGCATAACCCGCAGCCTCCATCAGCCTCAGATAGGTGTTTAACGACGGAGACTTGTGCTGGTGCTCGTACGCACTCAGGGTGGCATGAGAAGTTTCAGCCCGGCCTGCCAGTTGTCTTAACGTCAGTCCCGCTCTTTTTCTGGCCCGTTGCAGGGAATTTGTGATGTTCATGGACCTGAGCGTACCATGATAAACAATGGTATTCAATTGAATACCATTTTCCACCATATCGGACCCTTCATACCGGAGGGAAGGCGAACAACAACTAACCGGCCCTCGTCCGGGAATTGGCATTCACCGTCCTGAGAGTACAATCCACCCTCAAATCACAAATTGGGGATGCACATGAGTTTTGAGGACAAGATTGCAATTATTACCGGCGCCGGCGGCGGCCTTGGACGGGAACACGCCCTGTTGTTAGCCGCACAGGGTGCCAAAGTGGTGGTTAACGATCTCGGCGGCACGGTTGATGGTTCGGGCAAGAGTGACGCGGCGGACCTGGTGGTTGAACAAATCCGCGATCAGGGTGGTGTTGCCGTGGCCAACAAAGATTCCGTCACCGACCGGGAGGGCGCGCGGCGCATTGTCGAAACCGCCGTTAATGAATTTGGTACTGTTGATATCCTGATTAACAACGCCGGCATACTCCGTGACAAGTCGTTCAAAAATATGACCCTGGATGAGTGGGATCTGGTCATCAACGTCCACCTGAACGGCACCGCCTATGTCACCTGGCATGCCTGGCCAATCATGTATGAGAAAAATTACGGCCGGATCCTGTTCACCTCTTCCGTGTCCGGCATTTTAGGCAGTTTTGGCCAAGCGAATTACGGTGCCGCCAAAATGGGCATGGTTGGACTGATGAATAACCTCTGCCGGGAAGGCGCCTCGCACAACGTTCGGGTTAACTGTCTGTCCCCCGGTGCGGAAACCCGCATGACCGCAAGCGTCCCGGGCCGGGAAATGAATCCCGATGACCCGGACCCCGCCTACCACCCCAAACTGGTTTCCCCCGCTGCCCTTTTTCTGGTCTCCGAGGATGCCCCCAACGGGCGCATTCTGCAGGCGGCAAGGGGGCGTTTTGCATCGGATGCGGTATTTGCCAACGACGGCCTTGATCTTGGCCTGGACGCCACCTGGGACGACCTCGAAGCGCACAGAGATACCTTGTTAGACACGGACAGTATGCGTCTAAAGAATACCTTTTTTCGCGACCCCGAAGAAAGCTGACAGGCGGAAGAGGTGCTCACCGGCGGTATTGACGGTACTTAGTCGGGTTGCGCCTTAACAGTTTCTATATCCGGCGGCATTCAGGCCAGGTCGGGAAAACAGGTTGCCGCCAGGGATGCGCGAATATCCTGGGGCACGGGGATGGACCGCCGTGCATCCAGGTCGATGCACAAGCCCAGCGAATCGCTGATCCCCAGTAACAAACCGGTGCGCTCAACGTACATCCAGCGTCGTGAGTGGCGCCAATTCTCCCCCACCGCAATATCTGCGCCTATGGAGATGACGTCATCACCCAGGTGAGCCTGATTGAAGGATACCGAGCGGGTTTCCATCATCGCCCAGCTATACCGCCGGCCCAGTTCATCCTGCATCACCGGCGGCCCCATGGCCGGAGTGTCCGCTTCATCCGCCGTGGCAGACAGGCGAAAAACAACGTGCATCAGGTCCACTTCATCCCGCAACAAACCGGAACTGTCACAGTCCTGGGTCTGGACCGTTCCGCGCCGAATACCGCTCATCATGCCGGCAACGGTGGTTTCGGGCACCCGCTCCAGCAAATGGGCCATGGCCACCGGGCGTGGCGGCGTCAGGTCAAGGGAGCGCGGCATACCCTGTTTGGGTACTGTTACCCCTTGCAAAGGGGATAACTGATCCGCAAATCGGGTGCCGGGGACCCGTTGATCCTCTTCATCTCTGATCTCGCTGGTCACGATAAAACTGGCGGCAACCTCCCCTGTGGCGGTGTTACGTACCTCAAAATAACCGCTGATGCCCGGCTGACCGTCAATGCGTTCACCCAACAATAAACCACCATAGGTGCCCAGTTTTGCACCGGCAAATTGTTCACGGCGAAAACGCGTGTAGGTATCAAGCCGGCGCAGACGATGTCCCGGGGTCAACAGGCCAAGCTCACCCAGAAGTTGTTGTTTTGCGCTGACGGTTCGTGCCACATAAAAGCGTACATTCATATGGCCCAGGGAATCGATCTCGTCGGCGTTAACAACCGATGCCTGTAACAACGGTAAGTCTGACTGCATATCCACACATCCAATCGGCAAATCCCGCTATTGTAGCAAATCCGGCTGCGCAGCCCGACTTTCCAGGCTAATATCATCAACCTGGAGTTGGCGGACCTGTTCCGTGGGGACAACCCGGCTCCGGGGAACAACCCGGCAAAAAACAAATATGAGGGGGCATTTCATGACGTCGCAACACGCGTGGCAAGATAAGTGTGGTGACAAACTGGTGAGTTTAGAAACCGCCATGGCCGGAATAAAGTCTGGGCAGACCATTCACATCGCCCCCTATACCACCACCCCAACCACGCTTTGCCATGGCCTAAAGGCCTATATTTTGCAGCAGGGTTTAACCGGGATGCGTATTGACCACCCGGCAGCGGCGGTATCCTGGACGGATCCCGAATTGATCCACGCGCTACGCTTAAAGGACCATTACGCAACCCCGGCCAATCGCACCGCCTGCCACAACGGCGGCATGGACTATTTGCCGGTCGGTATCTGGAAAAGCTGGGAGATACCACCGGGTTTTGTGCAAAACCCGGATGTCTTTTTTGTTCCCGTCTCGCCTCCGGACGAACATGGCTTTTGCAGTTTTGGTTCCGGCGTATGGCTTTCTCCGACGGTGAAACGAAAGGCTAAACGTGTAATCGCCGAGGTGCATCCGGAGTACATCAGGACCCATGGTGAAAATTTCATCCATGTCGACGAAATTGATCTATTGGTTGAGGCACAGCCACAACCCCCGGGAGTTGCACCGCCCCCGACAAGTGCCGAGGATATTGCCGCTGTCGAAGCCATATGTACCCAGGTGGCGGTAGAGCTTATTAACGATGGTGATACGTTGCAGATGGGGGTGGGCACGGTATCCGCATCTTTAGGCCACTTTCTCGACTTTCGCAACGACCTGGGCATACAGACCGAATTAATCACCGGGGGTATTGTCGACTTGGTGGAAAGGGGTGTCATCACCGGTACCCGGAAATCATGGCATCCGGGCAAGGTGGTGGGCTCCGCCTTTGTTACTCTACCCGATGACGAACTGGCCCGGGTGCACAACAATCCGGTTTTTGAACTTTATGACTTCGGCTACACCGACGATCTCAGGCGGGTCATCCAGCAGGAGAATTTTGTTGCGGTTAACAACGCCCTGCAAGTGGACTTGACCGGGCAGTTGTCAGCCGAAGCCTTGGATCATCGCCCCTATACCGGTGTGGGTGGCCAGACCGTATTTATGCTCGCCGGCGCTTATTCACCGGGCGGTAAATCCATCTCGGTTTTACCCTCAAGTGCCGTCCCAAGCGGCACAAGCCAACGCTTATCGAGAATCGTACCTACCCTGGGGGCCGGTGCACCGGTAACCGTGCCGCGCACCTATGTCGACTATGTGGTCACCGAATTTGGCATTGCCGAACTTCGCGGCAAGACACTTCAGCAGCGCGCCCACGCCATGATCGATATTGCCCACCCTGACTTTCGCGACGAACTGCGCACTGAGGCGCAACGGCTCTATAAGGCCTAGGCGTCTTTTGACAAAAGACCTGTAAATCCCACCCGGGAAACTTCAAGCCAGCTTGAGGCCAAATTCCAAGGGCGTTAAACTGCGCCGCCTCGATCAGTACATCGATCCTGCCTTGGGTGAAGTTTTGATCACTCATCAAATAAAAAAACAATAGAAAACAATAGGATAAAAGGAATAGTGCCATGAATCTCGACTCAAATACACCCGCTGTCATTACCGGCGGTGCCTCCGGTCTGGGTGCCGCCACCGCCCGGGCTCTGGCTCAACACGGTGTCAAAGTTGCTTTATTTGACCTCAACGAAGAAAAAGGTGAAGCCCTGGCCCAGGAATTGGGTGGCGTGTTCTGCAAGGTCGACGTGACTTCCGATGAATCCGTGGATGCCGGTTTCGAGAAGTCCAGGGCCGCCATTGGCCAGGAGCGGATTCTGATTAACTGCGCGGGTACGGGAAATGCCATCAAAACCATCAGCAGAAACAAAGAGACCGGCGAAATCTCTCACTTCCCGCTGGACAAGTTTGACCTGATCATTCAAATCAATTTGGTGGGCACCTTTCGTTGCATCGCCAAATCCGCTGCCGGGATGGCAACCCTTGAACCCATTAACGGTGAAAGGGGTGCGATCGTCAATACCGCCTCAGTGGCGGCGGAAGACGGACAAATTGGTCAAGCCTCTTATTCCGCCTCTAAGGGTGGTGTTGTCGGCATGACCTTACCGATTGCGCGAGACCTGTCCCGGGAGTTGATCCGTATCAACACCATCCTGCCGGGAATATTCGACACCCCGCTGCTGCAAGGTGCCCCGGAAAACGTGAAACAGGCTCTTGGCGCCCAGGTACCGAATCCGGCCAGGTTGGGGGCTCCGGAAGAATATGCATCCCTGGCCATCGAAATGTGCCGCAATCCTTACTTTAATGGGGAAGACGTGCGCCTTGACGGCGCCATCCGCATGGCACCGCGCTAAACTGTCCTATGCTGGATAAGACCCTGACCCTACTGACGGCATTGCTGGCCTTGCTGCTGCTGAGCATTGCTGCAAGATGGTTAATCGACCCCAGCGGTACGGCGCAATCTTTTGGCTTTGTTCTGGGGGACGGCCTTGGGCGCAGTACCCAGATCGGCGACCTGGCGGCATTTTTCAGCGTGGCTGGAGGTGCCGCCTTGTTCGGTTTGTTCAAGCGGCTTGCCCCCTACCTGTATACCGCCGCGGCCCTGGTCGGATTAACGGCAATATTTCGGACCGCCGCCTGGGCGGCCCACGACGCTGCCTTCGCCAGCCAGGCCATCATCATCGAAGTGATCACCTTTGTAGTCTTTTTGTGGGCAGGTTACCTGCGCCGTTAGCAATGACCCCTTAAAAATGTTGTTAACCATACATCAAGGCGGATATAGGGTATTAAAGTTATCCGCAAAAAATTTGTGCTGATCCTGCGCACTTAAAGTAGCCATCGAACGGGTAAACCGCCCAATCGGATCCCGCCCCCCCTCAGCGTGTGGGTAGTCGCTGGAGAACATGTAGAGCTCTGCATTTGATTCGCTGACGAGTTGCCCCACATCTTCAAAGGGATAGGGGGTAAAACGTATTTGTTGAGTCATCTGCTGCGAAGGTAAACGCTGCATGCGCGCCAACTGGGGTTCGGATCTGGACCAGATCTGCACCGCATGATCGAGCCGGCGCAACATATCAGGCACCCATCCGGCGCCCAGTTCTATAACCCCACCCCGCAGGCCGGGAAATCGCTCAAGAACCCCATCCAGGACCAGCGCTGACAAGAATCGCTGGATGGGAAAGTGAATGACCGCAAGGTCTTTGCTGCCAATGACTTCAGCCCCCCCTCTGGCGCTCACATTGCCGGGTTCACCATCATTCATCCACTCCGGGGCAATGGGAATTTCCGCACTCCCCACATGCAGAATAAAGGGCAAACCGGCCTCCGCCAGCCTGGCCCAGATCCCGTTGTGATCCCTGTGACCGGGAGAGCGTCCCCCCGGCGCATCCGCGCCGATCCACACACCCGCCAGTCCCAGTTTAATGGCCTGTTCTATCGCATCAAGAGCCAGAGCCACATCCGTCAACGGCACCATGGCTATGCCCAAAAGACGCGGATCGGCCCGACAAAACTCCGCCATTGCTCGATTGTGGGCCTGGGCCGAGGCATAGGCCCCCCGGTTGTCGGGTGCGGCAAAAATCAGACGGGCGCAGAACGAGGAAAATATCACCTGGCGCTGAAAACCAAGCATATCCAGGGCAACTTTGCGTTCCCGGCCGTTAAAGGCACCCAAGGCCTCATGCCACTTTGGACCCTTGGTTAGATCGTCACCCAGCTCAATCAGTTCATCTACTCTTTCCGCCGTATGTGCCGGGTGTCCGTCCACCCCCGCGCCGGTGGCCAAGGTGCCGGGGTCAAACTGCCCGCCAAGGGCACCGGCCAGATTGGCCAGACAAGAGGCATCCGCGGTCCGGGCCGCGTCTACAAGAAATGACGGCAGCTCCATCAGGTGGCTGTCCGCGTCATTAATCAGGCGATTTCCGGCGTAACTCAATTTTCCTCTCCCCTTATTTCTATCCGGGGCAACAGCACAAACCGCACCCGATCAGGGTTTTAGTGCCACAATGGTTTTGCCAAAATTCACCCCGGCAAACAGATCACAAAAGGCCTTGCCGACACTGTCAATGCCTTGCAGACGGTGTTCGTGAACCACCAACTTACCGGCAGCAATCCAACCGGCCAACTCCGCCCGGGCCTCATCATACCTGGGCAAATTCAGATGTGTCATAAAGCCGTGCATGTGGGCCTGTTTGGTGGTCAGTTGAAATAGATTTTTGGGCCCCGGCAGCGGTTCAGTGGCGTTATAGGCGGCCACTGAACCACACAGAAGAATGCGGGCCTGGGGGTTAATCCGGTCCAGAACCGCTTCGAGCAAAGGGCCACCCACGTTGTCGAAGTAAATATCCACACCTTCCGGGCAGGCTGCGCTGATGGCCTGGCCAAGGTCGGGCGCGGTACGGTCTACCGCCCCGTCATAACCCAGTTCGGCAATCAGCCGTTGACACTTTTGCGTACCGCTACTGATACCAACCGTCCGCGCGCCGAGCATTTTTGCAATTTGACCCGCAATACTGCCCACCGCCCCGGCGGCAGCACTGACCAGAACCGTTTCTCCAGGCTTAATTTGGCCAAAGTCCATTAAACCAAAATAAGCGGACAGGCCGGTATCCCCCAACACCCCCAGGTAGTAGTTCAGCGGATATTCGGCAACCCCAATTGGAGAAATAAAATCCCCGGCGTGGGTGACGGTGTACTCTTCCCAGGCAAACCGGGCCATCAGCAGATCACCGGACTTAAACCCGGCATTTTTGCTTTCAAGCACCCGGCTCAGTGTCAGCCCCATAACCGGTTCGTTCAGCGGCATGGCCGGTAGTACGTTGTCACCGCTGCCTTCGTCCATCCAATTGCGGAAACCGGCATCCAGGGATATGTAGAGGTTTTCACACAGCATCTGATCCGCTTCCAACTTCGGCACTGTCCGGGTTTCGACGCGAAAATCCTGCTCCCGCGGGCTGCCCTGGGGACGTGCCGCCAGTACCACACAACGATTATCCATCAGATCTATTTCTCCTCATCAAACGCACCCCTCTAAAGATCCGGTAGGGCGTAAACCAGTAGATAATCCGCTGAGGGTAGCGGAGAGGTAAAGTGCCCACCGGCTGCAATGGCAACATATTGTTTACCCTGATGAATGTAGGTCATGGGCACAGCGTTGCCTGTAGCCGGCATTTCCACCCGCCACAGTTCCTGCCCGTTACGAATATCAAAAGCCCGGAAATAACCGTCCGACGTTGCACCGATAAACACCAGACCACCGGCGGTAACCATGGGGCCACCCGCCTCCAGCGCCCCTTCCACAAACAACGTGACCGGCCAGGGTGCCAGGTGTTTAAGTGTACCCAGGGGCTTACGCCATAAAATGTTACCACTGGACAAGTCCACCGCGTCCAGGGTGGCCCAGGGCGGGGCTGTGCACGGCGCACCCAGGGGCGAAAGTACCGGCGCCATGACGGCACAATATCTGGAACCGCGCTGGGGGAAGGCCGCCTGCTCGGGGCAATCCGCCCGAGGTACCAGCTTGACTTCGATGGGGGTATGTTTGGTGTTGGTGACCATAATCTGGTTCGGCAGGTCCACCGCCGGCGCACCCCAGTTCTGGCCACCCAAGTTGGAGGGGAAGAAAACCGTACCTTGCAGACTGGGCGGGGTATAGATGGGCCCAAGGGTGAGCTTTTCAAACTGTTTGCGACAATGCCCCTTGTCCCAGAAGGTGAACCCCCAGGCATCGTCCACACTGATCCCCAGTTGATGCAGGGGTTGTGGTTTGAGCGGAAAGGGCTGGGTGGCACTGAGATACTCC
>JANQMF010000160.1 GCA_028280225.1 Pseudomonadales bacterium
CGTTAACCGTGTACATCCAGCGGATCTTGGTGCCCATTTTTTCCGCACAGTCCTGTAACAGCCGGCTGCCCAGACCCAGGTCGTGACAATAAAAGACCACCGTCTTGTGCTTGTCTTTCCGCAATAGATCCATGGCGGTGCTGTGTGTGCCTTGCCACAGTAGCGTCTGGATCTCACCCACTGCTGCGCTTGCCTTGGGGGCACCCCCCAGATACGCCTTCGGCCATGCCACACCTTTGCCCAGGTACAGCGTAAATCCAGCCGCCAGTTGGCATAAACGGTGCCATTGTGACCGTAACAGCGGCCCGCTGATCAGCAGGTCTTGCTTCAAGCCGCTCCCTAACAGCCCTTGCTTGCTTTTCAGGTGACGATTCTCGTCTAAATAAATAGTCTGAAACAGGGCTTCCACAATCACCGCATTCACCGGAAACAGCGGCTTTTTAAGATGATCCTTGTATTGATAAACCTTCGCCTTCGGGGCCTTGTCCGGCTTACGGTGACCGCCATTTACAAAGGTGATCTGCCGCAGATCGAGCCTATCACCATAAACGTCTATGAGGTGTGTTTGCGCGCGATCAATAAAGTAACGCAGGTCCTTGGGCAGCGGCGACGGTGTATTGACCAGCACACATTGCACCGGCTTTTTCAGGTTAACCGCTTTTTGTAAACCGCCGGTTTCCAGGGACCATTGGGCATTGGCGGACACAAACCGGCCCCACAAGGGTGTCTGCCAATCCGCATCATGCCCCAGATCGACCGTAACGTCATTGCGGTTACTTTTATACGGGACAGCAGTACCGTTGTTCTTTTCAGGCCAGTACACCTGACTGGGGCTGGCCTTGGCAAAGTCACCCTTGCTCAGTTGTACATGGGACAAACGGGAATAGAAGGCTTCGGAAAATTTGCCGTCTTGCAGGTCCTGTTGGGTGACCAGCAGGACAATGCTGGCTTGCGTTAAATCGAGATTTTTCCGTTGTGTGGGCGCGGTTTGTATATAGGGGTCAGCGTCAAACAGGGAATTTAATGACTCCACTAACTTGGCTTGCGAATCGTGACAGTCGATCACCAGAATGCGTTCACCGCGGGTGTGTACCAGCAGGTTAAGCAACGGTCCGTCGGAGATATCAATTTTCCCCTGGTTGGGCCGAATGCGCTGCATGGCGTCATCCCACTGGTGGGCGGCATTAAAGTTCAACACCAGGCAGGGTTTACTTATTTCCCTGGACCATTGTAATAAGCCGGAAACCGTACGGGTGATTTGTGCCGGTTCTTGGGCGACAACAAGGGTAAATGGCGCGTTCGTGAGATCTTTAGGGGTAACCATAACAAGGCCCTCGATAGCAGCGGATGACAACAATTAGAGTCGACGGCTTGCCGTCAAATGTGTGAAGGGTGGTATTTGAGGCTGTAGTCGGGTGAACGGTGTGCCAAAGAAGTTCAGCAGCAGTTTCTTTGGGGGTATCGGCCCGTAATATGGCGCGCCTGGTCATGCGCCGGCGAATCAGGAGTTTGTTTATTCAGCAGACTGCCGGCCTACTCAAGGCCGGACTTATCCGTTGTTGCCTTGGTCATGGAATCCACCACAAAAATGCCAAGATTGGCGGTGGCTATGATCAGCAACAGGACAATGGCCAGGGCATGCCAGGCATGTATAGCTCCAGGCAGCAGACCCAGACCTGCAACCAGACATAGGATCAGGGTGATGATCACCAGGGTGGTCATCACCACCCGGGGTACCCGTGGAGGGGCAACACCTTGTTCACGTTTACTGACGCGATTCTGAGCCCGGGTGAGGATGCCGCCAACGGCCACGATATATGCTGCTTGCATAAACAGAGCGTACCGGGCAGCCTGGTTAAGGGGCACCTGAAATTCTGTCAGCAATATGGGCAGCAGGGCCAGAAAAATACAGCCGATACTCCAGGCCAAAATAAAGCCAAAGTGAATGTAGTCCAGGTCATGCCAGGGATTGGTATTGCCGCGAAAAATAATGATCAGGGATGAAAAGCCGGTAATGGCCACTGAAACCTCAGCCAGGGTGTGAAATAGATCAAGCAAGTCAGAACCTATCGCAGTTCGTCAAGGAAACCGGTTTCCGCATTGACCCACCACTGATTGCCATCGTTATCCATGACAGTAAAACCATAAGCCACCCGGGATTCCGCCAGAGGCTGGCTGATGCTGGCGCCTGCGTCCTGGGCCCTGGCGTAGAGTTGATCAACCCGGCGGCGATCATCCACCCGCAGGGCAATGCCCGCGGGGCCGGTATTATCCCCCTTGGCAATGTTTACAGAGACTTTGCCGGAACCCCAGAGTAATTCCGCGTGTTCAATCTGTCCGTCTGACCCGGGTGCACGCCAGGATTCCTTCAGGTCCAGAACCGCAATTCCCCAGTCAGCCAGCTTGCCGACGTCCCGGGTCCACAAGATTGGATAAACTTCGGTTTTCATCTGTCTGTTCTCCCCTCCGGGTCTAGTCCAGATATTTGTCCGTTACCGCCCCTTCGCTGGCACTGGCCACCAGATGTGCATACTTGGCCAGGGTACCTCTGGTGGTATAGGGGGTTGGCCTTTGCCATTGGTTTTTGCGCCGGGCCAGTTCACCATCATCAACATGCAACGTCAGTTCCCTGGTTTCTGCATCCACGGTGATCTGATCACCGTCCTCGACCAGGGCAATGGGGCCCCCGTCAAAGGCTTCCGGAGTCACGTGCCCAATAACAAAGCCGTGAGAACCGCCGGAAAAACGTCCATCGGTGACCATGGCCACATGTTCTGACAAACCCCGGCCGTTAATGGCGCTGGTGGGGCTGAGCATCTCCCGCATCCCCGGCCCACCCCTGGGTCCTTCGTAGCGAATTATCACCACATCACCTTTTTGCACGGTGCCGTCCATAATGGCCGCCATGCCGGCTTCTTCACCATGGAAACAGCGGGCGGTACCGGTGAACTGCAAACCTTCGTGGCCGGTTATTTTGGCTACCGCCCCCTCCGGAGCCATGTTGCCGCGCAACACAACCAGATGACTGTCTTTTTTGATGGGATTGGAAAACGGCCGGATAATCTTCTGCTCAGCGGGATAGTCGTCAACCTTGCTGAGGTTTTCGGCCAGGGTTTGCCCGGTGACGGTTAAACAATCACCGTGTAAAAGCCCTTCGTTCAACAACATTTTCATGAGGGGCTGGATGCCGCCAATTTCAATCAGCTCGCTCATGGCATATTGGCCGGCGGGACGCATATCCGCCAGCACCGGGACCCGCGCACCCACCCGGGTAAAGTCATCAAGTTTTAAATTGATGCCCGCAGCATGGGCGATGGCTAACAGATGCAGTACGGCGTTAGTTGAGCCTTCCAAAGCAATGGACAGGGTAATGGCATTCTCAAAAGCTTCCATACTCAACATATCGCTGGGTTTCATGCCACGCTTTATCAGGTGGTGAACGGCGGCTCCGGCGTTGTAGCTGTCTTGTTTTTTGGCATCACTGATCGCGTTCTGGGCGGAACTGTTAGGCAGGGATAAACCCAGTGCCTCCAGACAGGAGGCCATGGTATTTGCGGTGTACATGCCGCCGCATGAGCCCGGACCGGGGATGGCGGTGGCTTCAACCTCCTTGAGTTCAATATCAGATACGGTACCCGCGGCATGGCCGCCAACGGCTTCGAATACGGATACAATGTCCCTGCGCTGGGCGCCGGGGAGGATGGTACCGCCGTAAACAAAAACTGCGGGCCGGTCCAAACGCGCAATGGCCATGCCGCAGGCGGGCATGTTCTTGTCACAGCCGCCAATGGCAACAAAGCCGTCAAACCCCTGGGCGCCGACTACGGTTTCGATGCTGTCGGCAATCACTTCCCGGGATACCAGGGAATAACGCATGCCGGGTGTACCCATGGAGATGCCGTCGGAAACGGTAATGGTATTAAACTCCACCGCCTTGCTGCCCGCCCCGTCAGCCCCCTTTGCCGCTTCCGCGGCGAGGGTGTTGATATGCATGTTACAAGGGGTGACCATGGACCAGGTTGAGGCGATGCCGATTTGCGGTTTTTTGAAATCTTCTTCGGTAAAACCTACCGGGTAGAGCATAGCCCGGCTGGGTGCCTGTTCTACGCCGTCAACAACAATGGATGAATAGGGGCGATCATCTGCCATGATATGGATCCTAAAACTGTTTGCTAAATTCTTTTGGTCATAACAATAGAGTTACGCTGCCAGTTGTACAGACTTTGTTTTTCCGCGGGAAGCCGGTCAACCTTAGTCTCTTCGAAGCCTCGTTCCAAAAACCAATCCATGGTCTGGGTAGTCAGAACAAACATTTCGTCCGCATCCTCGTCCCTGGCAAATTGTTCCGCTGCGTCAAGCAAGCTTTGGCCCAGGTTTGCGCCGGATTGGTTGCGATAGTTTTCGTGCACCGCCAGGCAGGCCAGTTCAACCTGTCTGCCGTAGGGGTACACGGCGCAGCAGCCGACCACAATACCATCCAGCTCCGCGACCATAAATTGACTGATTTCTTCCTCCAGCCGGTCGCGTTCCCGGCGCACCAGAATGCCACGCTCTTCCAGTGGTCTGATGACTTCAACAATTCCGGCCACGTCTTCCGCTACCGCCTGACGGACCGTGCGGCTTTGTTGTTCCACAATTTGTGTGCCCTCACCGGCGGCGGTAAACAGTTCTGCCAGCAGCGCCCCGTCGTCTTCGAAAGAGACCAGCTGAGCCTTGGTGACACCACCGCGCACAGCTCGAGCCAGGCAAACCATGTGAGATTTCTGTTCGTCGCTTAAGAAAGGGGTGCGTTCCAGCTCGGTTGGGGTCAGCGTGCTGACGCGCTGACCCTGATCGTCACAGACGTGGTTGATATTGCTCAGCATAATCAGCTTGTCTGCCTTGATGCGGATGGCTATGTCGGCCGCAAGCTCTTCCGCAGGCAGGTTAAAGGCCTGGCCCGAGGATGAGAAACCGATGGGTGATTGCACCACAATGCCGCCGTTTGACAAGGTGGCCCAAAGCCGCTCTTTTTCGATGCGGCGCGCAGCGCCGGTAAATAGATGGTCCACACCGTCAACGATGCCAACGGGTTTTGCCACCACGAAGTTACCGGAAAAAACCGGCACTTCCACATTGTGCAGCGGCGTATTGGGCAGGCCCGTTGAAAAAAGCGCTTCCAACTGAGTGCGGATTTGCCCATAGATTCCGGTGATGGTGGTCATGGCGGAACCGTCGGTCACCCGGCGGTGACCATGATATGTGGATTCGGGTAAGGCGGCATCGATTTGCGGGCGGGCACCGTGCACCACCACCAGGCGCACACCCAGCACGTGCAGCAGGGCCAGGTCGTGAACAATATTGGTTAGATTAACATGTGCAACAGCCTCCCCCGGCAACAAGACTACAAACGTCTTGTCCCGATGGGCGCTGATATAGGGTGTGCTGCCCCTGAACCATTGTGCATATTGTTTGGTCGCCATAATTCTTCTTCAGCCGGACGAAAGATTGCCCTAGATGATGCAGTAGCGCTGGATAACCTGGCGCAAAACCTCTTCTGCCGGAGCAATCTGATCCCGGCTGAGGTATTCGTTGGGCTGATGTGCCTGGTCGATGCTGCCCGGTCCCCAGACTACGGTTTCCATACCCAGGCTCTGCAAATAATGTCCTTCGGTGCCAAAAGCAACGGTTCCGGGGGCGATACCCGAATGGCTGGCCAGTGTTTGTACCAGATCACCTTGCAAATTACTTTCAAAGGGCGGCACCGGGGGATAGTGGGTGGTGAACTCCAACTGGGTGCCGCACCGGGCAACAACCTGGTTAAGACGCTCGCGCAGTTCATCCAGAATGTCCTGGGTGGCCATGCCGGGTAGCAAACGCAGATCAATTTGCAGTTCAGCGTGAGCACATATCCGATTGGGGCTGTCCCCGGCGTGCATACAGCCCAAGTTCATGGTGGGCACCTGAACCTCAAACGCCGGATTCCGGTGGCGGGCGGCCAATTCCTGCCGATAGGTGATCAGCGCACCCATGACGTCATACATGGAGTCCAGGGCGTTACAACCCAGATCCGGATTTGAGGAGTGGCCGGAAGCACCCTGCAGGCGAATGGACATAAAGGCGATGCCCTTGTGCGCATAAACGGGCATTAACCCGGTGGGTTCACCAATAATGGCGTAATCCGCCTTGGGCTTTTGACATTCCACCAGATAGCGTGCCCCTGCCATGGAAGATTCCTCATCCGAGGTAGCAACAATGGTGATTGGGGCTTTGAGCTTACGGTCCAGGAAAGTACTGACAGCTTCCAGGGCACAAGGGAAAAAGCCTTTCATGTCACAGCTACCCAGGCCGTACAATTTGTTGTCCGCTGCCGTGATCTGAAATGGATCGGTATGCCACTTGTGTTCGTCAAAGGGCACGGTATCGGTGTGTCCGGCCAGGACCAGCCCGCCGGCCTCGCCGCTGTCGGCACCCAAGGTGGCGATCAAATTAGCCTTGTGCGGCGCATTCGGCAGAGGCATCACCTCGGTAGCAAAACCCATCCCATCCAGCCAATTGGCCAGATGCTCGATCACCCGCAAATTACTGCTGTCGATATCCGCCGAGGTGGAACTTATCGAGGGTTCAGCCACCAGGGTGGCCAGCATTTCGTCGAATTTGGGTAACACTGTTAATAATCTTGCATTTAACTTGCTGATAAATGGTTGTCCTTGGCGCCCGGCGACCATTTGGACTGTGGTTCAGCCCGCAGACCAAAAACTTGACCACATTGTAGTCTGACCGCCCGGAAAATGGCACACGGACAGGGCATGGATCGTCTTTTTTGGCATCGCCCCGGCAAGCCGGACCTTTCGTGACTGAGGTCTAAACTGTTGGCGGTTTCACTTGCAAAACCCGCCACGCAGGTGATACTCCCCCTCCATCAATGGCATTTATGGACTTAAATGCGTGGCCAGCTCAACACAAGACAGTACGGCGTCTGAAAACGTCGAAGCCGTGACCCCCTTACAAGCGGTGCCCCAGGAAAAGAGTTCCGGCGGCCAACCGGCCGGAGATGCCGGCCCTGCCCCGAGCGGTGGGCAAAAGGATGGGCAAAATAAAGACGGTGAGGTCAGATATTCGTCCA
>JANQMF010000184.1 GCA_028280225.1 Pseudomonadales bacterium
CAAACGCAAAAGGCGCCTGTCAGTGTCTTAGACAGGTCCATGTGCGCCAATGACGTTTGTGAGTTACGTGTGCAAAGTTGTCGATGTCTGTGTCCCCTACCGAAACAATGTGCGCCAATGACGTTTGTGAGCTACGTGTGCAAAGTTGTTGATGTCTGTGTCCCCTACTGACGATGTCTGTGTCCACTACTGAAGAACAGGAAGAACAGTGAGATGCGTGCGCAGGGTTGTCGATGTCTGTGTCCCCTACCGAATAACTACCGAACCCTACCGAAGACTGAAGAAGAACAGAGTGAGATGCGTGCGCAGGGTTGTCAATGTCTGTGTCCCTTACCGAATAACACTTATAACATTCGTTAGACTTTCGTCAACTAACATTGCGAATTTCATCATTCTGTCATCGAAAAGAAATCGGATGTTCATATTTTGCCCCTAGCCTGACAAGCACTTCACACAATCCCGGGGGACCCCAGTGACAAAGATCACGCACCAAACGCCCGACGCGTCTAAAGTCGACATCAAAGAGAACATTTCGTCCAACTCATCAGACAACCAAGCCTTCACTGATGTGGCTCGTTCTTACTTGTCCCGGCGCAAGATGGTCGGCGGCACGCTGATTGGCGCCACTGCAGGATTTCTTGCTCCCGCTGCCCTGGCCCATGATGACGAGCGCCGCCGGTGGCGCAAGCGCCGCAAACATCCGTACGGATCACGCCGCAATCTGGTTGGTTTTGAACCGGTCTCTATTGAGCAGGCGGCGGTTGATCAAACCATGCCTACCATCTCCGAGGACTACGAATATCAGGTACTCATCCCCTGGGGCACACCCATCGAACCCGGGGCCACTGAAGAATATACCGGAGACCCCAACACCCGCCCCACCGCCAAGCAAGCTGCTCTGCAAATTGGTATTGGCCACGACGGGATGTGGTTTTTTCCCATCGACCAGGACCTTGGCCAAAAATTTAACCCCTATGGGTATGAGATGAGCAACCGCAAAGGCATGTTGTGCATCAATCATGAATTTGGCACCAACAACCATGTGCTGGGCAAACCCGCACCGGAGTGTTTGGAAGATGTGCGCCTCTCGCAGAACGTGCACGGTGTTGCCGTGGTTGCCATCGCAAAAGAGTACTACGAGTGGCAGGTTGTGAAGAGCAAAAACAGCCGGCGCATCACCGCCAACTCACCAGTGTGCTTTTCCGGACCCGCTGCTGCTTCGCCTCTGCTGCAAAACCCCAATGGCAACGTGGCCTTGGGCACGGTCAACAACTGCGGTTCCGGCCCAACGCCATGGGGCACCTACCTGACCTGCGAAGAAAATTTTAATGGCTACTTTGGTGCCACCGAAGGTGAAACCTTTGACGACCGGCGCACCGAAGAACAACTGCGTTACGGTTTCGACTGGAACGGTTTCAACTACGGCTGGGAGTTCTTCGACAAACGCTTTGATCTTTCCGACGAAGACTACATCAACGAATCCAATCGATTTGGCTGGGTGGTTGAAATAGACCCCTTTGACGCCAGCCAGACACCGGTTAAACGCACCGCCATGGGCCGTTTCAAACACGAAGCCGTGGCCATCAAAAGCTCCGATGCGGGTCAAGCGGTGGCCTACATGGGAGATGACCAGCGTGGTGACTACTGTTACAAATATGTCTCCGCCCGGCCCTGGAAAGAGGCCCGCGCAGACGGTGAATCCCCGCTGGACGAAGGCACCCTTTATGTTGCCCGTTTCGACGAAGACGGTACCGGCGAGTGGCTGGCTTTGGACATCACTACAAACAGCGACCTGGCCGCACGCTTTACCGACCAGGCGGAGCTATTGATTTATACCCGCATTGCGGCAGACATCCTGGGGGCGACCAAAATGGACCGTCCCGAGTGGACCGCCATCGGCAAAGAAGGTGAAGTCTACTGGACGCTGACCAATAACGACCGCAAAGACCAGGGCCAGGGTGAACAAAACGCAGCCAACCCGGAATTTGAAAACACCGACGGTCACATCATCCGCATGGACGACGGTGACGGCAGCGGCAATACCTTCCAGTGGGACCTGTACCTGCTGGCCTCTTCAACCCGGGGTACCCCGGGTGTGTTCACAGACCCGGACGCTGCATACGCGGACGAGGAAGGACGCCTGTTTATCGGCACCGACGGCGGCCAACCGGATGGCTTGCAGGATCAGTTGGTGGTATTCGACACATCCAAATCCACGCCGGACCCTCAGCGGCTGTTGGTTGGTGTGGTGAGTGATGAAATTACCGGCTTTACCCATACACCGGACCGCCGCACCGCCTTTGTGAACGTGCAACATCCCGGCAACGGCTCCCCGGAAGCCACCAATTTCCCCGCCAGTTTTGATGGCACAACCATCCCCAGAGATGCAACCCTGGTCATCACCAACAAGCGGCGTGGTGTGATTGGCTCCTAGCCACACCAGCCACCAAAGGCGGGGCAGACCCCTGTCCCGCCTTCGGTCCTCCCGCCTTTGATCCCTGGCCTGCCTTCTTCCCTCTCGCTCACCTTCTTCTCTTTCGCTTTCGCCCGCCCTTTTGTCACCAGCCTGCTTATTCTTCAAGGCGTGCGTCAGTCCAGCCGGAATTACCCTCAGTCTTCGATCTCATAGTCCTGATAACTGTAAAACCGACGTCCCCGGGAGGACTTAACCATGGCCACCGAACCCCGGGGATACATCACCACATCCTCTGCCTTGCGCTCGCCAAAGACCAGATAAGTGAGCATCTCATCCGACGCATTTTCCAGGTGATGAGGCTGTTCCTCGCCGGCTAAAAAGCACACGTGATCACCCGGCTCCATATCAACGATTTCATCCCCCAGGTGCAAAGTGGCATGGCCTTCCAGGATCAGCACATGCTCTTCTTCTGCGGTGTGATAGTGGTGATAACTGGAAAGGCTACCCGGGGGCAGTGCCTCAATACGCACCCCCAGGTGTTCCCCACTTAAATCCAGACAATCAAAGTCCGGTTCATCCCGGGGTGAACTCATTTGTGTGCGATTGGCCGTAAAGACATTTGTAACGCGGTCAGACATTGTCCCTCCCAGATCTTTGCATTTCAGCCCGGCGGTCAATACCCCATCCGGCTATCATAACCGCCCCTTTAACCCGGCAACAATTGCCACTGGCGCATCGCCGGAGAAGCCCGTAAGGTGCTTTCTTTTTTAACGGGGCGTTGAGTGAGCGCAGTTAAGACCATTACCCTGGCAGAGACCTTTAGGATGAAACGAGGAGAGATCAGCCAACCCACTCTGGCCTACGAAAGCTGGGGTAGCCTCAACCCCGGCAAAGATAACGCAGTTCTGATTTTTACCGGGCTGTCCCCCTCTGCCCACGCTGCCTCATCTCCGCTGGATCGCGCTACCGGCTGGTGGGAGGATATGCTGGGCCCGGCCAAGCCCATTGATACCAATCGATATTTTGTGGTGTGTGTCAATTCCCTGGGCAGTTGTTTTGGCTCAACGGGCCCGGCCAGCATCAACCCGGTCACCGGCGAGCACTATCGGCTGACCTTCCCCGTGCTGACGGTGGAAGACATTGCCACCGCAGCCACCCATATCCTGGACGCGCACGGCATAGATACCCTGCATACCGTCCTTGGCTCATCCATGGGCGGCATGACCGCCCTGGCGTTTGCCCTTCTCCACCCCGAACGCTGCACCCGCCTGGTTTCCATTTCTTCCGCCGCCCGCAGTCTGCCTTTTTCAATTGCCCTGCGATCGTTGCAGCGCGAAATGATCCGCAATGACGACGCCTGGGAAAACGGGAACTACCCCCTGAACGGCAATGGCCCCATATCGGGCATGCGCCTGGCGCGGAAACTAGGCATGATCACTTACCGCTCCGCCGCGGAATGGGCGGAACGGTTCGGCCGGGAACGGGCCACCGACCGGCAAGCGGCAGAACACGGCTTTGGCATCGACTTTGAAGTGGAATCTTACCTGGAAAGTCATGCCAACCGGTTTATCGGCAGCTTTGACGCCAATTGTTATCTTTACCTGTCCCGGGCCATGGATTTATTTGATGCTGCCGACCAAGGCGGCAGTTTACAGGCCAGCTTTGCCCAACTGCGGCTCAAGGCCGCTATGATCATCGGGGTTGAGTCAGACTTCCTGTTCCCCATCCATCAACAGGAAGAACTGGCCATGGCCCTGCAAGATCATGTGGAACAGGTCACTTTTAAACGCATGGCTTCTATCCAGGGACACGACTCTTTCCTGGTGGATATGGATCGCTTCCGGCCGGCGTTATCCGAGTTTTTTTAGCCGCGCCATTACCAGATCCGTCAGCATGGCAGCGTCCACATAACCGCCGGCCAACAGGGTAAGCTCTCCATCCGGCGCATTCTGCATCAACAAACTGGGCATGGCCTGGGTACCAAAGGCACCGGCATGCTCAAACTGAAACCGCACCCGCTGCGCCAGGCTGTCATTCTTGATCCAGGCGGCTACCGCCGGCGCAGACAAGCCCAGATCGGTGGCTGCTTCCAACAATTTGTCTAACGCGTTGATATTCTCGGCTTGCAGAAAAAACAACGATTGCAAATACCTCAGGTAGTCAAAGGGCACCTCACCCGCAACCTGCCGCACCGCTTCCACAGCCATACAGGGTAAGGTGGAGTTGTGTACATAGTCCTCGGGAAACCGGTAGCCGAAGGGTTGCCCCGTCGTGGCCTCAACCTCCCGCCATAACCTGGTCAAATAGCGCCGCCCATAGTCTCCAACCGGTTGCGTGCCGTGGGTATTGATGCCACCCAGCAGCAGTTCAAATTCCACCAGACCCGCCAACCGGGCACGAGCCTGATCAAAATCAGCTGCCATCCCCCAACACCAACTGCACATGGGGTCCGTCACCAGATGGACAACGGGCAACGGCATTAACCCCGCCGCACCGGTCTAACAGGCACCACCCTCATTCAATCGTCCAGCCTTCGTGGGTTACTTGACCAATATCCACACCCCGCACCCCAGCCTGGCGCAATTGTGACAAACAGGTATCTGCCTGTTCCGCCGGCACCATGGCCAGCAGGCCACCGGAAGTCTGAGGATCCGCCAGCAGACGCAGGGTCATATTGTCCAGGCGCAGTTGCCCTAACAGGGTAAAGTCCTGCAGCGCCAGTTCGTTGGCCGCTTGTAAGGAACTGGGCACCCGGGCCAATAATTCAAGCGCGCCGTTGTGCACGGGAATTTGCTGCAGGTCAATGGCCGCGCCAATCTGCCCCGCACGCAGCATCTCACCCAAATGACCGGCCAAGCCAAATCCCGTGACATCCGTGAGCGCGTTAACCCCGTTGGCCATAAAAACCTGCAGCGCCGGAAAATTACTGGTGTCCATGGACTGCAATACCGCTTCTATACTTTCCCGGGGTGCAAGGCCCTGCATGGCCGCCGCCAGGATAACACCGGTACCCAGAGCCTTGGTCAGAATGAGACGATCCCCGGGTTGACCACCCCCCTTACCCAGACTGGTATCCAGCGGAGTCCCGGTCACCGTCAGGCCGATACTCAACTCCGCCCCCTCTGCCGAGTGGCCGCCCACCAGGGGCACCTGGTGTTCGTTCAATACCGCCGTTGCGCCGCTTAATAACTGAAAGAGCTCTTCTTCCATCATGCGCTCGCTCATCAGGGGTACCGTCACAAAGGCCAGCGCAGCGGACGGTTTAGCCCCCATGGCAAAAATGTCGTTTAAGCTGTGGTGGGCCGCAATTCTGCCAAAAAGATAGGGGTCATCAATCATGGCCCTGAAACCGTCCACGGTCAGCAACGTGGTTGCCGTGCTATTGGATAACTCAGCAGCATCATCCCCTATGCCCAGTTTCACGTGGGCCGCCTGCTGGGTGGGTAAACGCGCCAGCACCCGCCGCAAAGGGTCCGCCGCAAGCTTAGCGCCACAACCCCCACAACGCATTGGATCGTCGGGCAAGTCTTTACGCAAGCTGGCATCAAGCTGATAATTTTGTTTAGGCATTGTTGGTAAGCGATTGAATTTGTTCATAAATCGCCAATCAATCCAATCTTTTAAACGCCAGTACAACTTACCCTGGGCACCCCACTCCCCACGGCTGGCAATGGCGGAACCATCCCCGGTACCCAACAGTGCCAGGTGTTGTGGTTGCGCGCGATAGGTCTTAAGTTGCCTTTGAGTTAAAAACCGGCGCAGGTTGTCCGCCAGGTACGGTCCGGCCCGCACGGCATAAACACCCGACTTTGCGCGTTCCTGGCCAACCAGATGCGCTACGTCCCCCGCCGCAAAAACCGCCGGGTGAGAAACACTCTGCAGGTAGGGGTTCACCTTAACAAAGCCTTGCTCATCAGCAGCCAGTCCTGTTCCCGCCAGCCAATCCGGTGCCGTGACATGCGTGACCCACAGCACCTTGTCCGGTGCAACAACCCTACCCGTGGATAAGGTAATCTGCCCACCGGCACCGGCGCTGACCTCCTCCTGTAACCAATGGATCTGTAACTCATCCAGTTTGGCCATGGCCAACCGCTGCACTCTCCGGTTGTGGCTGGCCAGCAATTCCCGGCCCACCAGAACAATCTGTACACCCGCCGGAAGCGCTGCGCGCATGGCCATGGCCAATTCAACCCCACCGGCACCCGCACCCACCACCGCCACCACATCACCGGCTTGTGTGGTGCCTTTTAATTCTGCCCACTTAGGCAAGAAGCGGCTGATGGGTTTGACGCAAATGGCCTGGGGATGAACCTGCAACGGGACCGCGCCAGAGTTCAAAGCCAGCGCATCAAAGTAGAGCGGGGGCCGCTCGGCAAGTTCTATCTGCTGCCGGTCGACATGGATGCCGGTGACTTGGGCCTGCACAAAACGTGCCCCGGCAAAGCGGCACAGGCGATCGAGTTGAATATGGATGTCCCGGGCGCGATAAACACCGCTGATACAACCCGGCAGCATGCCGGAATAAGGGGTTTGCCGATCAGCGCTGATTAAGGTGATACGCACACCGGGTTCCGGTCGCATACCAAAACGGCGTAAAACCTGGACATTGGCATGCCCACCGCCAATCAAAACCAGGTCTCTAACCGCGGGTGTTAACAACGTACGGATTAGTCGTCGAAGTCCATATCGAGGTAGTCTATATCCTCGGCTAACTTCTTTTTGTCCATCCTGGCTTCTATCGCCCGTCGAACCTCCAACGATCGTGCGCTTTGTTCTTTACTGGTCATCTCAACCACTTCATCTATCTTTTCCGCACTTTCGTCCGGATCATCATCAACGATATCGTCATCAAATTCTTCGATGTCCGGCCCGACTTCATCATCGCCACTAGCAGAATCCTTATCAGCAAACTCATCTTGATCCAGGTCGTCATCAATAGTCTCAAGTGAGTCATCGCGTTTGTCATCCGTGCTTTCCCCCATCGCTTTGGCGGGGGGCTTACCACCTGATTTCTTGCCTGCGATCAAAGCACTCCCCTGTTATGCATTAAACCTAAATATTCCTGCGTGAATTTTGTTTACGGTATTAACACAACCCCGTCCCAAAAATATGACGGCTTCCTTAGCCGCACATCCTGCTGCAACAAGGCGTACAACAATGTCGCACAAACGCGTTTTAATTCTGCGGAGGTATCGCTGTCAAGCGTTTTTAGAAAAAAGACACATCAATGACGTGCTTTGACAAAGTGGTGAATCAGGCAGGAGTGAGAGAACAGGCAACCTGGGCAGGCGCCAATCAGGCCAATACGGGAAGCAACAAATAACCGGCAAACAACGCCAGCGCAATCAGCCCTTTACCATCAATGTAGGTGGAGAATACGGTCATGGGTGCTACTGTACCCAATATTCCCAAACCTGCTAAAGAACCATTGTTGATATGCTTATAGCTGTTTAACCGGGACTGGGTGACGCGCCAATTTGGCGGGATCAGTTACAAATACAGGACCAGCAACAGCGCTCCCGGGGCAACCAGCAGCCATAAGCCCACACCAAAAAAGACACTGCGCAGCGACAGTTCGCGCAGGGTCTCCCGGTTGATCTCCAATCCGATCAGGGCCAAGGCCACAACCAACAGGGCCTTGCTCAACCCACCCAATGCTTGCGTCACCATCACGGGGAATTCGATCAAGCTGCTGACGATGGCGGCGCTGATGAACATCAGGACAAATCCCGGCACCGGCAACCTGGCTCTGGCGGTGGTGCCCGCGGGCCGAAAAAAGACACTTGCCGCAAATACCACCGGGATCAGCCAAAGGGTACGCCCTAATTTCACCGTTGCCGCAACCTCCGCCGCCTCGTCACCATAAATGGCGGCAGTGGCCACCACGGAACTGGTGTCGTGCACCGCCAGGGCAACCCATGCACCAAATACTTCCTGACTCAGATTGAGCGCCTGGCCGATGTAGGGAAAACTAAACAGCGCCACCGCGTTGAGCAAAAATACCAGCGCCATGGCTACCGCTGTTTCCCGGGGTTGAGCGCCGGTAATGGGAGACAGGGTGGCAATTGCGGTACCGCCACAGATTGCCGTACCCGCGCTCAGCAAGCCCCCTTCCTGACGGTTACATCCCAGCAAGTGGAACAATAATCCGCCCAGGGCCAGGGTGCCGATCACGTAAATTCCAACCGTTACGCCATATTCAGCAGAAACCCCAATCAACCGGTCTACCCCAAGGGTAAAACCCAGCAGAACAATGGCCGTCTGCAAACTCAGCTTGGACAGCGTGGTGCTGTTGGAGACAGGATTTACGCCAATGACCAGCCGCACAAATAAGCCACCCAGCAAGGCTATGGCGGGATTTCCAAAGTAAATACCAACCCCAACGGCCGCAACAATAAGTATCCAGGCCGCAGCCTTATGGCCGATGGGCATCGTGATGGCTGAACTAGTGACTGCCATGCCGGCTTTCGGTCAATAATCCATCAATGGCCGCCGGCGCCATACAAGCCAAATTTGCAGGAATGGATACCGCGGACCAACGCGGGGCTTTAAGGGTGGCATCCCGCGCAGTACGCAGGCGCACAAATTCTTCCACACAGGCATGGCGCCCAACGTGAATATTTTGCTGCTGTTCTTCGGCCACGGTGGTGACAAATCGGTTGCGACGACAACCGCCGTCTACCGTCCTGCCGTAGTCATGGCAGACGTACAGGCGGGTTTGGCCTGGCAGGGAAAGAATCTTCTGAATCGAGGCGTACAAGGTGGCGGCATTACCCCCGGGAAAGTCACAACGCGCGGTGCCCGAATCGGGCATAAACAAAGTATCTCCAACAAAAACCGCGTTGTCGAACCGGTAGCTGATACAACCCGGGGTATGCCCCGGGGTCTCCATGACCCGTCCGCAGGTATGGGCCAGACAGATTTTGTCACCTTCTTTCAGCAGAACATCATAACCGCTGACATCCGGCGTATGGGCACCAATAGCCGTCTGCGCGCAAATGAATTTACCTTTCAAATAACCGGCTGCACTGGGCCGGTCCGCGTGCACATGGGTTTCCAGAATCCAGCGCACCACAAAGCCGTGCGCCTGTACCCAGTCGACAATCAGGTCAGCGGTATCGGTGTTGAGGGTTTCACCATCCTCGGCAATACCCAGGGCCGGATCGATCACTGCACAGGTGGATGATTCAGGATTGGCCACTACAAAACTATAAGATCCTGAGGCCGGTTCAAAAAATGGGTGGATGGTCAAGCTCATTCGTTAATTTTAGACGAACAACGCTAAATAAATTCACACTTTTACACAAATACCGGTTATGTTTTAGAATATTTTCCCAATTTTTACCAATAATCGAAAGATATTCACATGCCCAAGTTTGACCGCTATGACCACCGCATTCTGCATCAGTTACAAAAGAACACCGACATGCCGGTGGCCGACCTTGCCGAACAGATTGGCCTGTCCACCAACGCCTGCTGGCGACGTATTAAAAAGTTACAGGATGAAGGCATTATTCGCGGGAACGTTGCGCTGCTGGACGAACACAAGCTTGGCCTTAATGTAACGGTGTTCGTTTCGGTTAAAACCAGCGAGCACACGGATACCTGGCTGGAGAAATTTGCCAAGGGCATCAAAATGATCCCCGAAGTCGTGGAATTTTACCGCATGAGCGGCGAAACCGACTATCTGCTGAAAATTGTGGTCCAGGACATTGCCGATTACGACCGGGTGTATAAAAAACTCATTTCCGTGGCACCCATGCACGATGTGTCTTCATCTTTTGCCATGGAACGTATCAAATCCTCCACCGCCCTCCCGCTGGACCATCTGATCGGCCGTTAGAGCACACCCTGGGCGCGCAGGTCCGCTATGGCATTGGCGTCGTAACCCAGCTCCCGCAGAATTTCCTCGGAGTGCTGACCCAGATCCGGCGCCCGGCTGGGCGGCACCATGGCCAGACCCTCCACGTTGATGGGGTGTTTGACCAGACGGTCCAAGCCGGTATCACCCGCATCAACCACCATCTGATTGGCCAGCACCTGGGGGTCTTCGGGCAGGTATTCCACTTCCTGCACCAGGGCAGCAGGTACCCCTGCCGCATGAAAAGCTTGCATCCAGGTTTGGCTGTCCCGGGTGGCCATCACCGGACGAATCATCTCCACCAATTCAGCACCATGCTTAAGGCGCTCCTGCGGATCGTTAAATCGTTCGTCCAATAACCACTCCGGTTTACCCAGCACGGTAAAAAAACCATCCAATTGAGCGTCGGTGCGCACCATGGTGAATTGCAACCAGCGATTGTCCTTGGTTTGATACATGATCCGGGTGAATAAATGTCCCAGAGTCGCGCGGTAACGCTGAAACTCACCGCCGGCAAAGACCGCCTGAGCAATACAGGATGCTGACCAGATCCCGTTCGCCAACAAGGACGTATGAACAAAACTGCCCCGGCCGGTTTGCTGTCTGCGCAACAGCGCCGTGACAATTGAGGCATACATCGCCACCGCGGTGGGATGATCTCCCATTCCTGGCAACGCCGGCGCAGGTTTGGCATCCGGATTGCGTACCAGATCCATCAAGCCGGACCGGGCCCAGTAGGCAACCAGATCAAAACCCTCCCGGTTACACTCTTCCCCGGCCTCGCCATAAGCTGTCAGGGCCGCATAAATGATTTTGGGATTAAGCTGATCCAGATCTTCATAGGTCAGCCCCCACTGTTCGCGCATGGCCGGGGAATGATTGGTGACATAAATATCCGCCTGGGCAACCAACTGTTTTAATATGTCCCGGCCTGCTGCGGTTTTCAGGTTCAACCCCAGGGAACGTTTGTTGCGTGCATCCATTTGCCATGCGTAATTCATGGTGCTGTCCGGTGCACCCGCTGAGGCACTGAAATTGCGGTAGCCGTCACCGGTTCCGGGCAATTCAATCTTTATGACCTGGGCCCCATAATCCGCCAGCATGGTGGTGGCTACGGGTGCGGCAATCCAACTACCCACATCCAGAACGCGCAGTCCGGCAAACAGTAACTCATCACTCAAAAGTGACTCCTCCAATGCAAAGTGATTAATTCCGGGTTAACCTAACAATATTGCCCTGCTGCTGACTGCTCAGGTGCAGGTCCGGTTGTCCCAGATAGGACAGCCGGCTTTGTTCGTCGACGATACCGCCCAGATGGGCTGACGCGTGCACCGCCACATCCGCCGTGCCCCGGGTGTGTACGTCTACCCATTGACCGGCCAGGCCCAGGGCATCTACCCGGGCGTCACTACCCGCCTCCACGGTCAAACGTCCTGTTTCACCGGCAAGCACCGCCCGGCCCCGCCCGGACGCCAGCAGTTGCAATTCATCCGCGACCAGCCCGGCAATCTCCATGGTGCTGTCTGCGGCAACCCGCAGGTCAACAAAGTTGCCGCTCAGGGCTTGGGCCGTCAGGTGACTGGTGCCGTAAAGCGAGAGTTTTTCCACTTCCAAAGCCCGGCTGTTGGCGCGCACTCCATCCAAAAAACCCAGCGCGTGAAAACGCTTACAGGCCAAACGCAGCTTTACCCCGGCCCCTGCTTCCACCCTGACCTCTAATTTAGGTTGCATCGACAGGTTCAGTTGCAGGGGTGGATCTGTCCCGGCGGAGATGTCCAGGTATTGATCATTATCAGTGATCAGCAACTCCAGATCAAAATCCCCTTGCATAACAACGTTCCGGCAATCTTCGATGATATGCCGGTCGGTTGTGGGCGCCGCCGGTGTGCAACCGCTTTGTGCCGCCATGCACACGCCAACAACTGTCAGATAACCCCAGAACCGCATTGAGAGGACACTAGCTGTAGGTGACAAATTCCACACAGTTCCCGTCAGGGTCCGCCACCATCCCCAGGCTGACACCCGGGCGCAGTTCGGTCACCGGTACCACAATCTGCACCCCGGCATGCTCACACTTAGCCATAATTTCCGCCAGATTCGATACATGCATGGTCCAATAGCGAATCCCCGTGGCTGCCGCAATGGCCCCCCGCGGGCTTTGTGTCTTGGCACCGGGTTCGGGCGCCACAACCTTTATCAGGCTGTCTCCGCAGCGCAAGCGATACATGGTGCCTCCCATGGGAAACGGCGTACTGGGTTCTTCGGTAAAACCCAGCAGATCTCGATAAAAGGCTACCATGCCGTCGGGATTGTTAGTTACGATGCCTATGTCCACCGCACTTCTGGTTAACGCTACTGTCATAGTTTTACCTTGCTTGCTGAAACTTACTGTTAGCCATCCAGAGCCGCATTCCACTCAGCGACCAGCGCTACCGACGCCAGCAGTTCAGAGGCATCCCCTTCAATCGTCACCTTGTTGATCTTGTCACCCTGGGCAATGGCATTCACCACGGACTGATCCTCATCACCCTGGACGGCACCAAATATGCTGTGGGCATCATCCAGCCAGGGAGTAGGCACGTGGGTGATGAAAAACTGTGAGCCGTTGGTCCCCGGTCCGGCATTGGCCATGGATAGTTTTCCCGGTGCGTCGTGGCGTAATTCCGGGTCAAATTCATCAGCAAATTTGTATCCGGGACCACCGGTACCGGTACCCTGGGGACACCCACCCTGAATCATAAAGTCGTCGATCACCCGGTGAAAATTCAGTCCATCGTAGTACCCCCGCTGGGCAAGGTTGACAAAGTTCGCTACCGTGGTTGGCGTACGATCCGCATACAGATCAACACGAATGGTGCCCCTGTCTGTATCAAAAACGGCTACTAACGACATAGTTTCTCCTCTTGGAATTTTTATTTAAAGTTCATCAGGTGTTTCACAATTCGAGCGTCTGACCAAATTGATTCTCGAAACACAATTTTTCCACCGGCCGCCTGGATATTGGGCCATGGCCCCCTCCCACAGGATAACCCAGGGGCATGACCGCACAGGTATACCAATCTTCGGGTATGCCCAGAATGTCTTTCATGGCTGTCTCTTCGTAACACAACAATGTGGTCAGGGTACAGCCCACCCCTTCGCTGACACAGGCTAACATGGCATTTTGCAACGCCGGGTACACCGAACCGCCACCCACAACCGACGCACGCCCCAGGTCCGCATCGGTAATCGCCATGTGTTTGGGATTAAAGCAGAAGATCAACAATACCGGCGCCCGGCCCATGTGTTCACCCAGATGATCACAAGCGTCCAGCATACGGCCCCGTTTGGCCCTGGCTTCACCCTCCAGTTGCTCCATTGCCTTACGCGCGTTGTGCCCATAGACCTGCCACTGGGGGCGATACAAATCACCAATCTGCTGGCGTATGGCGGGATCCCTGGCTACGACAATTCGCCAGGGTTGCACATTACCTCCGCTGGGGGCCCAGGCAGCCGCCTGCAATATTCGCTTAAGGACATCATCGGGAATTGGGTCTGGCCGCAGCCGCCGAACCGCGCGGAGGGTACTCATCGCCTGATAAAGGGCAAGGGATTCTTGGCTCATGAGATAACCTAGGTGTCGTGGCTGTGCAAAAATTCTGCAAAGGTGTGCTGGGCCGTCAGCATGGCATCTCCTTCTTTCCAGGCTTCCACAAAGCTGACGTTGGGTGCCGTGGCTGCAATCATGCGGGAGGCGGATTGGGGGTGATACAGATCATCACCCATCAGCACCAGCAAGGGGGTGGTGCATTGGCTGACAAAAGCCTCATCAACGTTAAATAGAACGTTGTCACCACCATACATATTTTCCCGCAGACCGGCCCAGGCGGAGGCTTCCACATCCGGCATGCGGGGTTTCAGTTCTTCAGCCCAACCGTCAAACATGGCATAAAAAGCATCCCGGTTGTTATCCCGTCCAATGGTTTGAAACAAGGTGGCAGACAACACCCGTTGGGCCGCGGCTTGGATAAGACCGAGGCTGTACGGCCCTCCGATACACATGCCCGCCACATGAAACTGTTCAATACCCAGGTGGTCCATCAACGCCAGTTGATCCCCGGTATAGGTGTGCCAGCCATCCTCAGCATTCACCGGCGCCGTTGATTCCCCGGCGTTGCGTTGATCCATGGCAATAACACGACGGCCGGCGCTTAATTGTGTGATGGGATTCCAGGGTGTATTTAACCAATAGCTGGCTGCCGAGCGCATTCCACCCGGCGCAATCAGTAATAACGGTTTGGTTGTGCCGGAACACTCACCTTCGTCCTGATAGTGAATACGAATGTCGTTGTTTGCAAAAAAAGGCATTTCCCAATTCCACAGTAATTGATGATTTAAAGAGCCAAAAGACCAAGCCTAGCGGGCACAATGCCCACCATCGATGGTAATGATGGTCCCGGTTGTATTGGCTGACCGGTCACTGGCCAGAAAGGCGACCATATCCGCAATATGTTCAGGTTTTCCGGGTGGATAGTCAGGGTTCCACAGTTCCCGCCAGCGCTCGGCATCCCCCAGTTGCTTATCCGCCTGGCGGCGCTGGAGCTGTTCTAAACGGGTGGTCACAATCTGCCCGGGGTTGATCCCAACTACTCTGATATTATGTTTGCGGCTGGTGCCGCCAAGCGCCCGGGTCAGGGCCATCAACGCCGCATTACCCCCGGCACCCGCCGCATAACCCGAACTGACCCGTTCACCGCCGGCGCCGATAACATTGATAATAACGCCACCACCCGCACCCCGCATGGCCTGGTACACATTGCGGCACATGTTGATGTAACCGAATACCTTTAAATCCCAGGCTTCACGCCAGGTTGCATCGTCAACGTCAACCAGCGTCCCGCCGGGGATGGCACCGGCATTGTTGACCAGAATATCCAGTTCGGGCCAAGCCCTACAAAGTTCTTCAACAGCTGCAGTATTCGACAAATCCAGAGCTGTATAAGTGATTTGTCCCGCGCCCCGGGTCCGGACCTGTTGCTGAGCCTGAACCAAGTCGGCTTCTGTGCGCGCAACCAAATGCACATTACAACCTTCTGCCGCCAAACGCTCAGCAGTAGCCAGACCAATGCCCTTGGAAGCACCGGTCACCAAGGCTCTGCGACCCGCCAAACCCAAATCCAAAAATCCTACCCTTTGTGTCCCTTAACCTGCGGTACTGTAGCATAATGCACCCATGAGCATCCCGGTTCTTGATCTAAATTGCTTAAGCGGCGCACCATTGGACTCCGCTTGCCACACCTGGGGCTTTTTTGCGTTAACAGGACACGGCATTGACGCTGCGCTGCAACGCGAGGCTTTTGCACAAATTCACCGGTTCTTCGCCCAGCCCCTGGACGTAAAGAACCAGATCCGGCGCACGGCGGGTAACTGCTGGGGGTTTTATGATGCTGAGCTGACCAAAAACCGGCGCGACTGGAAAGAAATTCTGGACATTGGCGCACCCACGGAGTCTGGCCCGTTAGCCGGGGCTCAACCCCAGTGGCCCGGCCTGCCCGGCTTTCAGACAACCCTGAGCACCCTTGAAGGCGAACTGCACCGGGTGGCCTTGGCTGTGGTTGAGGCCATCATCACCGCCCTGGGGGCGGATATCGAATTGCACCCCGTCTTCGACCAGCACACCAGTTTCTTGCGAATTAATCATTACCCGCCATGTCCCGAGCCTGCTGAAGGGGATACACAGCTGCAAGCCGAACAGGGTCATCTGGGTATCAGCCATC
>JANQMF010000185.1 GCA_028280225.1 Pseudomonadales bacterium
TAAACTCAACATAAGGGCATGAGCATCAACTATCCCCGTGGACGGCGAAAGTACACCCCCCACTGCCTGTACTTGCGGTTCAATAGCGCGTATCTCATCACCGGACAACCAGCGCAGATCATCCACACCATTGGCTGCCGCCTGATTGATATATCCCCTTACGGTATCCACTTGATCCTGCGCCACGGCCACAATCAACTTACCCACCCTTTTGTAAGGCACCGCAAATTCATCACAGTGACGATAAAGCAAGTGTTTGCCCGCCACGCACAATGCGGCTTTGAGACTGTTTTGGGGATAATAAATGCCGGCATGAATCACTTCGGAATTTCTTGAGCTGGTTTCGCTGCCGATAATGTCGTGCTGTTCCAGCACCAGAACATCCATACCCCGGCGCGCAAGTTCCGCGGCCACCGCCAGGCCAACAACACCGGCACCCACCACTACACATTGCACATGATTATCCGCCGGCATGACCCGCCCCACGCAGGCGTAGCAAACCCAGGTGGAATTGCCGAGCCCGGTTGTCCCGTGTGTTTTGCATCCATCGCCTCACCAGGGGACGGGTTTGGGCAACTTGTTGACAAAATGCTGTGGGGTCAGCGCTTAAATCGTCTGTGCTGACCTGAAAGCCCACCCCCGCGGCTTCGGCAAACCAGGACTCCAAAGCCTGCACACGCTTTTCGGCCTGATAAAAACTCTGCTGTTGCGCCCGGGTTCTGGGTGGCGGTAAATAAGCGTAACCAAAATCCACCTGCCTGCGGCGCTGCACACCGGCGATACACCAATGGGCCGCCTCATGCAGCGCGCTGCTGGCAAAGTCCTCGCGGAATATCAGCTGGCCGGGCTGTCCGTCACTTGGCGGGGTATAAAGAGGTTCTGCCCCGCCACCACACATCACCACGCCATGAGTGTGCGTAAAGATCCGGTTAAAACAATGCAGAATAGCCTGGTGATCCAGAGCATCAGGCTGGTCGTTTTGTGTAACCCCTGCAACAGGTATTATTGCCGCCATTGCAACAGCGCCTGGTAGTAACCGGGGCTGAGCCAGGGCTCCCCGGCCAGCAGATGTTCCAGATAGTCCACGGGTGGTCTCAACCCAGCCTGCTTAACCCCGGGGTTAGCAAAATAAGTCCATGCCCACAACGGCCCTTCCCCGGTGGCCACCTGGATCACATCCCGCCCATAGTTCCATGGCGCCCGTTCGTAAGGATCCATCTTTAATATTTCCCGACCGTCACAAAGTTCATACACCACCCCCTCAACAACCGCCCCGGCGTCGTACTCGATGTTGGCATGCCCAAATCCGGCATGGTTTTTTGACGCCTTGTTAAAAACCAGGGAAAAATTTTCGACACAACCGCCGCTGAGCCGACGGGTGGCCAGGCCCCGCTCGGCCACCCGGCTTGGGTTCATATTCGACCCATAAGCAAAGTAGTGGGTTATCTGCATTCCGGTATGTCCTGGTTAGTTCCTGTCACCTATTGTTGTCGACTCGCTGAATGCCGCGCATGCCGGACGCGGACTAGTTAACCTTCTTTTGAATCCAATATTCGAAGATTGGACCTTCAACGTCCGCACGCAGCAAGTCATGGCCCATAAAGCGGCAGAAATTAACAAAATCCCGATGGGTGGACGGATCCGTTGCACTGATATGGAGCACCTGAGCCGCCTCCAGCTCGCGGATCTTATTACGCACCAGCATCAGTGGTTCGGGACACAAAAGCCCTTCTGTATTAATCGAAAAATCACTGTCCACGCGGTTAATCTACTTAGTCACCTGATTGCGCACTATTGTCGGCCCTGGCATGTTTCGGTACAACCGCTGGTCCGTATTCGCCGTGTCCCGGCGCCCGGACCGGCTGATGTTAAATGCTCCCTTGACAGTTGATTTCCCCCTCACCAAACTCGAACCGAACAAATTTTTTGCGGTCCAATCACCGTCTGAAGCAACAGACTTGTCGCAAGGTGGCAGCAGATCAATATAAGAATTCGCGAGCAAGAAGGCAGTAAAGTGTCGATGTTTAACAACAGAGTATCGGCCACCCTTCGGCTGTTGAGTATTTTATCCATTACCTTGAGCCTGTCCATCCAGGCAGAGGCCCCGGATGCCAGTAACCGTGTGGAAACCGGCCAGGCTTCGCTTGAAAGTGTCGACCCGAACGATGCACCCCTCACGGATCAGACAACATCCGCGGACGCCGCGGCAGAGCCGGCAACAAACCCATCCGAGGCAACCCTTGCACCGGGATCTGATGTTGCAACGCCCCTCACCCCGGCAAAAACCCCCGCAGCACAGAACACCCCACAGCAATCCTCCCCACAAAACCCTTATGTCCTCGACACACCGCAATCTCTGGTCTTTCTGCAGCAGCAAATCCGCAGCGGCGAATCCGAGGTTGCCCAAACTCAGCTTAAAAATATTGTCAGCGAGATAGAAGCCAAGTATCACCGCTATCATGCCGAATTGCTGGTACCGCTGACTTTGAGCGGAGATGCGCACATGGCGCGTAAGGAGTATGGACCCGCCCTGGAGTATTACGACCGGGCCAGACATATCGCCCGGGTCAGCACCGGCCTGTTCGATCCGGGGCAACTCCCCATCGTTTACCGGGAGGCAAATGCCTTCCGCTACGTTGGCGACCTGGAAAATGCAAGCCAAAAGGAAGAGTACGCTTACGAAGTGGCAAGGAAGGCATTTGGCAACTACCACATCAAAGGCCTGCCCGCGCTATACAGGTTGGCAGACTTTTATCTCTACATTAACCAATTTGTCGCCGCACGCAGCCTGTACAATCGCGCCCTGGCCATTCATGCCACCGTGCAGCAAGACCAAACCATGGCCGCCATACCCGCGCTGACCGGGATTGCCGCCTCCCACCGCCTGACCCGGTTTCCACCTTACTATGTGGCCGCAAACAGCGAACCGGGCTCGCTGAGCGGGCCTGTCCCCGGACTGACTACCACGGAGCTTGATAACCACCACCTTACTTTTAACGACTTTCCCGCAGGTGAGCGCGCGCTGCAGCAAATCATTGAAATAAGGCGCAAGGAACAGCCCGACGATAAAGAAGCAACCATCAACGCTATCCTGGACCTGGCCGATTGGCACCTCCTGTTCGACCGCGGTAACGCCGCCCGGACCCTGTACACTCATGTCTACGAAACATTGGTCGCGGAGTCACTGTCAACCACCCGCTTCGATACCCCACAAATTATCTACTTTCCCACCCCCGAGGATCCCATTGCTCCGGACGATTATCGACAGGAACTGAACCAACAACCCACCAAGGGTTATGTCACCCTGAGTTTTGACGTCAGTCCCGCCGGCCGGGTGCGCAAACTCAAAACCATCGAGTCGGTACCCGATGGCCTGATGGAATTTAGAGTCCGCCGGAGCATGCGCCAGGCGGTATACCGTCCCAAACTGGTGGATGGCCTGGCCGCCATGGCCAGCGACCATCGTTATACCTATACTTTTGACTACTATCCGAAGGGATCGGACACTAAAGATTCCCCCGCCGGGGAAGGCTCCAACACCAAGGACACGGTGGCAAAGCCCGGTGGAGAAACCCAGCCCTCATCAACTGAAGCTGATGCCTTGGCCGCCAATGCCGAGGCGCAAAAAACCGAAAACTCCTCACCACGGCGGGCAAAAGATGGCTAGTCAACCCATACAGCCCAGGTTCAGCAAACAGGCGCTAGCGTTTTATCCGTCAAACTTCGCCTGCTGGAGTACTACCCCGGTACCAGGGCGTTATAATTTTCGGACAACTGCACGTGCGAACTGTCCAAGCGCTTGAGGACTCAGGTTGTGAATATGACTAAAACAGTGTTACTCAACATTTTGGTACTTTGCCTGGCCGTGGGCTGCGCACCAATCACCCCGCTCCCCGGCAGCCAGACCAACATTCCGTCCGCCGGTGGTTTACCCGGTGGTTCACCCTCTTCCACCCCAGGCCAGCCCGGCGGACAACCCGGCGGCCAGCCCGGCGGTCAAAGCGGTGGGCAATCCGGCGGGCAAAGTGGCGGGCAATCCGGCAGTCAAAGCGGCGGGCAATCCGGTGGTCAAAGTGGTTCAGGTGGACAATCCGGATCCAGTGGCGGCTTGCCAAGTACCATTCCCGGGGGCAGCCAACCGGGGGGTAGCCAACCCGGGGGCAGCGCCGGAGGCGGCAGCTCAAACGGGGGGTCAAACCAGAGCGGTCAACAAGACGGTGACGGGACGTTAGATCACCCCACTTGGGAAGAATCTACCGGCGGGGGAGGTATCGAAGGTGAAAACGGTGATGGCGGCTGGCAGACCAGCAATGACATTCCCGGAACCGACAGCGGTCAGGGTGGCTCCGGTGGCGGCAGTGGCACCGGCGGTGAAGAAGAAAGTGCATCAGGCGGCAACTCCGGGGACGACGAGTTAGATGGGGCGTTAAGAGATTTTGACGGTGAAATTCTGGCTGAACGCGAGATCATTAACTCAGCGCCCGCAGGCGGTGGCAGCAGCAATACACCCCTCCCCAATCCCGCTGAACAAGGGGACGGCGAAGCAAACGCCGGTGGCGCTGATGTCGCGTCGAGCACCCCCGCACCCCGACGCATTCCCAGGGCACCCGCCCCGCCAAGACGCGGCAGCGAGTCTGGACCCGACAATATTCCGGATGCAAAAGACGACGACATTATCGCTCGTCAGTTGCGTGAAGCAGCAATGCAAGAAGAAGACCCAGAGTTAAAAGAGAAGTTGTGGGAAGAGTACAAAAAATACAAGCGAGGCTAATCAGGGCCAGAACACTGTGGGATGAAAAGGCCAGGAAGTCCTTTTCCGGACAAAGACTGATTGGCCTGATCGCAGCCTGTGTCCTGTTTAGCAGCGGCTGTGTTTCGCAAACCGTGCGTGTGGTGGATATGACACCGCCACAACAAGCGGACCGCTACCTCGAGGAAGAAGAACTTCTGGACGTGGGTATAGCGGTATTTGATGCCAATGTTCCCGATGACTATGACGAGCGGGTCGCCAAGGTCATCATGCCCGAAGTCAGGCGGGCCGAATCGCAATACTTCCCCTATTTTGCCAAAAATTTACTGCAAAGCACCGGTAACTGGGGTGCGGTGCGGGTCATTCCCCGCAGCACTCACGCCGTGGACGTTGTCGTGAATGGCAAAATTATCGAATCAAACGGTGAAATATTGACTGTTGAAATGTCCGTGGCGGACGCCACCGGCAAACAGTGGTTTACCAACACCTACACCGCCCTGGCCAGTAAATATGCTTATGAAGAGACTATCCCCAGACACATAGACGCCTTTCAAGCGGTGTACAAAGGCCTGTCCGATGACATGTTAGCGCACCGGCAGAACCTGAGCGCAGAAGAGATCCAACAAATTCGCGCCACCGCGGAACTCAAGTTTGCCCGGGAATTCTCCGCTGAAGCCTTTGCGGACCATGTTAAAGAAGTCAGGCCCAACGAGTTTGAGATTGTGCGCCTGCCGGCCGAAAACGACCCCATGCTGGATCGTGTGCGGCGGGTTCGCGAACGGGAATACCTGTTTATCGACACGCTCGATGACTACTACGCCAACTATCACAGCCAGATGTATCCGGCTTATCAGAACTGGCGGCGGGCCAGTTACGACGAGGCTATTGCCTACAAGGAACTGCGGGCGGAAGCAAGATCCCGGTTGATTGGCGGCACCATAGCCATTGTCGGCAGCGTGGGTGCTATCTACGAAAGCAGCGATGCGTATGTAGACGCCGGGGGCCTGGTGGGGGTTGCCGCAGGGGCCACCCTCATTGCCAATTCCATTCAAAAACGACACGAAGCGGAACAGCAGGCAGACCGGCTGCGGGAACTGGGCAGCGCCGCGGAGGCGGAACTGGTGCCCACAACCATAGAGCTTGAAAACCAGACCCACCGCTTACAGGGTTCGGTTGAACAGCAATATCAGGAGTTACGCAGAATCTTGAAACGCGTCTATTTTGAGGACCTGGGTATCGATCCGGAGTCGGCAGGAGCCCCTGACGGCACCGCTGTGCAACCGGCCACTTATCAACAAGCCAAGTTGGCGCCAGCGCTCAGCGGATCTGCCGTGGATACCGCAAATGAGGACAAACCACAAAATATTGAACCAAGTTCTGAGCCAGACACTCAAACTACTCAATGAGCGAACAAGACCCCAACATTATTCAGCCGACCGCGGCACCGTTGTCGCACCTGGCCAAACCCCGCAGGCAGCGCAGGCAGCCCAAGGACTGGCGCATTTGGGGTGTTGGCGCCGCGGTTGTGGGCGTGGTGATATTTGCCCTGTCCTGGTTGCCGGAAACACCGGCCCCGGCCAACCCCGTCAGCAAACAAGGCGGCCAACCGGCAGACGGCGAGACAATCACCCCCGCACCGGCTGCCCAGGCACCACAAACACCCTCAGGGGAAA
>JANQMF010000173.1 GCA_028280225.1 Pseudomonadales bacterium
CTCAACCGCGTCCGGCTGCGGGGTGACGGTCAAGGACTATGCCCGTTTGCTGGCGGGTGAGGCGGACTATGCCCAACGGGCCGCCACAGTGGCGGAAAAAACCATGGATGTCAGCGAATATCTGCAGCAAATCGCCGCGGATCTGCAACCCGGCAAACCGCCGGGGACGCGCATCGCCTGGCATGCGCCGTGCACGTTACAGCATGGTCAGCAGTTAGGCGGCGGGGTTGAAGACTTGTTGCGTGGACTGGGTTATGAACTGGTGCCGGGGCGGGACAGTCACCTGTGCTGTGGGGCCGCGGGCACCTATGCCATCTTGCAACCGCAATTGTCGGAACAATTAAAGCATGCAAAGCTCCAGGCCTTGCACGCCGATCAAGCTGATTTTGTTGCAACCGCTAATGTAGGTTGTCAGATGCATATGCGGCGTGCCAGCCCGGTGCCGGTGATGCACTGGATAGAACTGGTCAAATGATTCCGGAATAAAAATAACGAATAGAATAGGGGGGTGGGATGAGTCGGTTTCAGGAGCATGAGGACAAAGTGGGCGCACGGGATTTTGGGTTTTTGTTGTTTCTGACCCTGCTTAATGTCATGAATATCCTCGACCGCCAGTTGCTCAGTAGTTTTGCCAACTGGATCATGCCCGACCTGAATCTCAGCGCCACCGAGTTTGGCCTGCTGACCGGACTGGTATTTATTGTATTTTACTCCGTCATGGGTTTGTTCATGGGCGCCCTGGCGGACATGGTCAACCGGACCCGTCTCATTGCCGCCGGTCTGGCTTTGTGGAGTGCGTTGACTGCCTTGTCTGGCATGGCCAAGGGTTTTGTCAGCCTGGCGATCCCCAGAATGTTTATCGGTGTGGGTGAATCCATCATGACACCCACGGCAATGTCGTTGTTGTCTGACCGTTTTCCATCAAAATGGCTGGGTTTGGCTTCGGGTATTTACTATATGGGAGTGCCTGTTGGGGTTGCGGGCAGTCTCTTTCTGGCGGCCTATCTGGAACCCCTGCTGGGATGGCGGGGCTGTTTCTACCTGTTGGGGGGGATTGGCCTGGTTCTGGCGCTGGTGATGCTTTTTGTGAAAGAAGTGCCACGCAAACATGTTAAAAATACCGGTGGCAAGGCTGAGCGGCCCAGGTTTCGGGAAATTTTAGCCACTTTGTTCAAGGCGTTGCGCACCTCACCGGCGCTGGCCATGACCATTGCCGGCGGTGTGGCCTTCCACTTTGTCCTGGGAGCCGCCGCTTTTGATCAAGTCTGGTATGTCCAGGAACGGGGATTTGATCGTTCGGAAATTGCCGAAATTTCCGCCTGGCTGGGTTTTTTTGGCGGCATTTTGGGTAACTTGTTTGGCGGTGCCGGAGGTGATCTCTTTTTGCGCAAAACCGGGGTGGGCCGGCCGGTCTTTCTGTTTTGGATCATGCTGCTGCTGGCGCCAATCAATATTGCTTACCGGCTGGTCGAACCTACCTCGTTCTGGTTTATGGCGGGGATTTTTATCGGCTTCTTCCAACTGGGCTGTTTTTACGGCCCCACCTTTTCCACAATTCAGGAATTGGTGCCACCCCAGATTCGCGGCACGGTGGTAGCTTTTTATATCCTGGGGCTCAACTTTGTTGGACTGGGCATTGGGGTGACGGTGGGTGGCATCATGATTGATGTCATGCAGGCTGCCGGTGGTGAAAACCCTTATACCGTGATGTTGCTGAGTTTTACCTTGCTGTCCATGCTTGCCATCCCCCTGTTTTATCTGGCCGGACGCCGTTACGAACGGGATCGGGCCGCATTATTTGCCCAGGCGGCGTAGTGCGCTTGTTAAACGGTTGTGGGTTGCAAGGCATGGTAGATTGATCATTACACAAACACCCAGGCTTTTGATCCGGGCGTGGACGGTGGGTGATTTGCCGGGCTTGGCGCATATACTCAGCGATCCGGTGACCATGGCCCACTGGCCGCAGCCCTACGACCACTCTGGCGTGGAAGCGTGGCTGGCCCGGGCCATGGACAGTATGCGGCAACACGGTTACGCACGCTGGTGTTGCCAACGGTTGGCGGATCAGAAAATTGTGGGGGATGTTGGTTTGATGCGGGCCAGCATCCTGGGGACAGAATGTGTGGACTTAGGTTATATCATTCACCGGGATTATTGGCGTAACGGATACGCCCTGGAAGCGTGCAGGGCAGTGGTCGCCTGGGCCCGGGCGCAGCAGATTCCTGCGCTGGTGGCAACCATGGCCACGGATAATTACGCTTCCGCAGGGGTGGCCAGAAAGCTGGGCATGACCTGGGTGGAAGACTTTATCAATCCCAACAATTTGCACAAACCGACCCACTATTTCCGGCTGAATCTTAAACCGGAAATTAACCCCTGACCGGTCCCCACCGGCGTCGCAGGGCTTGGGCCTGACTGAAGTTACCCTGGGCCTGCTCGATATCCGCCATCAGCAACCAGGCCCGGCGTTGCAGTTCCGGGTTGTCACCTGCCAGGGCAATCCCTTTATGGGCATGTTGGGCAGCGGCAAGCAGCGACCGGCTGGCCAGGTACTGTGCGCTCAGCCGCAGCCACAGGTCAGGATTTCTGGGCTCAATTCGCACCGCCCGTTCCAGATAGACGATGGCGCTTTCGTGTTGCTGTTGGCCGGCGGCTTCCTCCGCAGCGGCAAGCAAAGATTCCGTGGCTGCGGAACTGGCCCCGGAAGTGGGGTCGGGCCCGTCAACCGGGTTTTCATCAGGGTCCCTGTCGATGGGCACAGGCTGGCCCTGATCTTCAACTTCCGGGGCAATGGGGTTGCTGCCGCAACCGGTGATGCACACGGCAATCAGTAGAAGTACCCCAAGGGGCAGGGATTTGCGGTGAGCTGGGCGCACAGGGTCTCTCAAACGATTTGTGTGGGCATCATATCGTTTTTGGCCCAATATGTCAGAACACCCCCGCTATCGGTTGCCGGTCAGCCGCCGTAAACGGTTGAACCGGGTACTGATGCCGCAGCCGGGTTTAACCGCTAAATTCCGCCATTCCGCTTCCGGTACCGGTACGCGAACAATGTCGGCACAACCCGCGTTGGCGCGCAGGCCGGTGCTGTATTCAATTTCCGCAATTGGGGTGCTGGCCAGATGTACCAGGGGGTCGATGGTGTCGCTGCGGGCCACTTGATTCCATACCCGCAGCGCGCCGGAACTGCCGGTCAGGCCGGTCACGGTATTGTCGTCCCTGCCAACCCACAGGACAGACACCTGGCGATTGTCAAACCCGGCAAACCAACTGTCGCGGTTATCATTTGAAGTACCGGTTTTGCCTGCAACCCCACGCTTGGAAAAAGGTGAAGACCGGCCGGTACCTTTGGCCATGACAATTTCCAGGGCCTGGTTGATGGCGGTGGCGTGTTCCGGTTTGATGGTTTGTTCCAGGGCAAAGGGGTGGTGGGAAATTGGCCGGCCCCGGGCATCCAGCACCGCAATGACCGCCTTGGGTACCGTGCGAAAGCCGCCGCTGGCAAAGTTACCGTAAAGCTGAAGGACTTCGATAGGGGTCAGGGCTTCCGCACCCAACAAAAAAGAAGGGTAGGGGTTGGCAGGTTGGCGGCCCACCAGGCTTTGAAAGCGCTGTTGAATAACCGGCAGGGTTAGACCGAGGCCCAGGTGCACAGTGGCTAAGTTCAGGGATTCAGCCAGGGCACGCACCAGGGGCAGGCTACCCCGGTATTCGCCGTCAAAGTTTTTGGGTGTCCATGCCTGACCGTATTCAGGTTGTAAGGTCAGGGGTTTGTCCTCAACCAGACTTGCCAGATGCATGCCGCTTTCCAGCGCCGTCAGATAAACAACGGGTTTAATCAGTGAACCCACGGGACGCCGTGCCGCCAGCGCCCGGTTAAAACCGTCGACCCGGCCCTTGCGCCCCCCAACCAGGGCCAAAATCTCACCGGTTTGGCTGTCCGAGACGATGGCTGCGCTTTGCAGTGCACCAGCTTCGATATTCCGGTCCCGTTCGATTTGGGTCAGTGTATTGGACACGGCAGCTTGCACAGCTTCCTGTTTGCGCGGTTGGATAGTGGTAAAGATACGCAACCCCTCGGAACTCAAAGATTCCAGGTCGTATTGTGTCTTCAGCTCAGCGCGCACCTGATCCATAAAGGCAGGATAGTAAGCACCACCGCTGATCGGGCTGGCCACAACATCCAGGGAGGAAGCCAGGGCGGTATTGAGTTGCTGTTGGTCGATTAAATTGTCGTTATAAAAGGTGTGTAGAATTCTGTCCCGGCGGTCCCGGGCGCGTTGCGGGTGCCGGAAAGGGTTGTAGTATGACGGGCCGCGAATCACAGCAATCAGGGTAGCGATTTCGCTGATGTTCAGCTCACCAATGGGTTTGTTGAAATAAAACTGTGCCCCCAGGCCAAAACCGTGAATGGCCCGGCTGCCGTTTTGGCCAAGAAATATCTCATTGATGTAGGCGGTTAACAGATCTTCTTTGGAAAACCGGGCCTCCAGGATGACAGCCATGGCCAACTCCTTCAGCTTGCGTTCAATGGTGCGCCGGTTATCCAGAAAATAGCTCTTCACCAATTGCTGGGTCAGGGTGCTGCCTCCCTGCTGCCGCTCCCCGCTGCGTATATTCACCCACAAGGCACGCAGGATACCCCGGATAGAAAACCCCGCGTGTTCGTCGTAGGTCCGGTCTTCGATGGACTTTAAGCCGCTGGCCAGCAGGGGGGGTACGTTTTCGGGGCGCAGAATCAGACGGTCCTCACCGTGGGATGGGAAAAAGCTGCCGATGGTGGCCGGATCTAAACGGATTAACGGAATATTGCCGTCTTTGCCGTAGACCGACGCAATACGCTGGTGGGCAAAGGTGACATCAATACGCTGGCTGGGGCGATGCCGTTCCATAAAGCTGAAGGCGCGCAGATAGATCTGCAGGGTTTCGTTTCGTTGCTTGTAGGTACCCGGACTGCGCAGATTGGGGTCGTTTTGATAA
>JANQMF010000002.1 GCA_028280225.1 Pseudomonadales bacterium
CATGGCGATCCGCCTTACGCGATTTAACCGTGCCCGCCAACTGAATGGCTCCGCCAAACAACAGCAGCTTTTCCGTCATGGTGGTTTTCCCGGCATCCGGGTGCGAGATGATGGCAAAGGTACGGCGGTTACTGATGACTTCGTCCAAGAGAATTGGGTGTGGCAATACAAGCACCTATTATAAACCCACGGGTGCAGATTAAGAAGAAATCTAAGCTTCCACGGGCTCCAGTTGCAGGGCCAGCACCAGCGCATCCTCCTTTGCCGGGTCGCCGGGATAGTAATCTCTGCGGACACCAATCTGCATAAACCCCATGGATTCGTAAAGACGTATGGCTTTCTTGTTACTCGGCCTGACTTCCAGAAATATCCGCCCGGCACCCAACAACTCCGCCCGCCGCAGTATGTGCCGGACAAATACACGGCCCAGACCCTGACCCTGGAGTTCCCGTTGAATACAAATGTTCAGCAGGTGGGCTTCACCCGCCGCCGCGCTGAGCACAGCATGGCCTACAACCTGCGAGCCCAGACAAAGCAGCCGGCAGTCGTACCCGGCAGACAGACAGTCTTTAAAAATACCCGCACTCCAGGGAAATGCATAGGCGCGGGTTTCTATCTCCAGCACACTCGACAGATCCTCAGCCGACATGGCACGATAGCTTATCTGCTGCTCTTCAGTTGTTGCCATAACGTCCTCTTCGCTTCAGCATCCAGACTGTTGAGATCTCCAATATTGATCAGACGATCAGCCATACTGCCCATCCATTGACGCACCTCGACATGGCATTGATCATCCGCTGCAAACCAGGACAAATTATCAACCGCGTATTTATCTAACCAAACCGCTATGGCTCGCTGCGGTGTGCCGGTGGATTGTAAGAGCTGGGGCCAGCGAAACTCACCCAGCGTCACATTTGCCCGGCCGTCTGATGGCCCTCGACAATGCCAGTCCATGGCGAGGACAAGATCTTTAAGCAGTTGTTGTTTAACCTTGTCCGGATTCATGGAATCCGTCTCGCTGTAAATCAGTAAACAGGATTCTGTTTTCATCCAACTGAAAGCCAGAGTTTGTGTTGCATCTGCTGTTGCTTGCGTTGCTGCATCCACTGATACATCCGCCCTGTCCTGATTTTGGCCGGATTCAGCAGGCCCGCTGTTTTGCTGATCGTTTAGTCCCCCTTGCCGGGTGGGAGCCGGATGCTCAGGTTGCGTATCTGCCGCAGGACGCTGAACTGCCGCTGGAGCGGCCGGGGATGCCTCCGCCGGTGTTGGCGCCAGCTCTACCGCGTCTACCGCGGTGCCCCGCGCATGCCAGACCTGGATCCCCATGGCCCGCAAAGTCTTCAGTTGATTTGGCTTCAGGTAAATAACATGCCCCCAAAATTGTTTGTGAATTCAAATCACCCCATGAGGTAGAATTCTACCCTGAATTGCAACCAACCTTGGACCCTATACCTATGCAGTATCAAACCGACGATACCCGAATTACCGGCATGGAAGAAGTCAGCGCACCGGAACAGCTTATGGAAGAGCTGCCCATATCTGCGCAGGCGTCCAGTCTGGTATTTACTGCACGGCAGGAGGTTGCGGATATTGTGCACAAACGCAATGACCGGCTATTGGTGGTTGTTGGCCCCTGCTCCATTCACGATCCCGGCGCCGCTTTGGATTATGCGGAACGTCTGGCCGCAGCCGCCCGGCAATATCAAGATAACCTGCTGGTGGTTATGCGGGTCTACTTTGAAAAGCCCCGCACCATTGTCGGTTGGAAAGGGTTAATCAACGACCCACACCTGAATAACTCTTACGACATTAACCACGGCCTGGTTGTGGCGCGCAAGTTGCTGTTGGATATCACCGCCCTGGGCATTACAGCCGGTACCGAGTATCTGGACCCCATCTCGCCCCAGTATGTTGGCGATCTGGTGTCCTGGGGTGCCATTGGGGCGCGTACCACCGAAAGTCAAATTCACCGCCAGTTGGCCAGTGGGTTATCCTGTCCCATCGGCTTTAAGAACAGTACCGATGGCTCGGTACAGATTGCCATCGACGCCATCCGTTCTTCAGGCCATTCCCACATCTTCCTGTCCGTGACCAAGGCGGGTCACTCAGCCATTTTTTCTACCGCCGGCAACCCGGATTGCCATGTCATCCTGCGCGGGGGGAATAACGGGACCAATTACGATGCCCAGAGTATCGCTGCTACCTTTGCCAACCTGGCCGATGCCGGCGTAGATACCGGCATTATGGTGGATATGAGCCACGCCAACAGCCGCAAGGCACATAAAAATCAGCTTAAGGTTTGTGCATCAATCTGCGACCAACTCACCCAGGGGGACAAAAACATTGTTGGGGTAATGGTGGAAAGCAACCTTATCGAAGGCCGCCAGGACATTCCGCCGTCTCTGGAGGACTTAACCTATGGACAAAGTATTACCGACGCCTGCATCCACTGGCAGGATACGGAGCAGGTATTAGCCCAGCTTAGCGCGGCTGTTGATGCCCGCCGCGAAGTCAGTTGACCACCGGCTGGGGGCGCGGCCAATATCTGGCCGCTAACAAAACAACAAACCACAACACGTAAACAAATAGCTCCCCATAACCGTCTTTGATCAGCCACCAGAAATGGATCAGACTCAGGCCAACGGCGGGATAAATTAACTTATGCAAGGTTTTCCAGGCTGCGCCCAAGCGCCTCTGCCAGCCCCGGGTTGAGGTCAGCGCAAGGGCCAGCAGTCCCAAAAAGGCAGCCAAACCCGCGGTGATGTAGGGGCGCTCGGCAAAATCGGCCCACAAAGCCGCGCCCTCAAATTGAACATAAAGTCCGGCATAAGCCAAAAAGTGCAAGCTCACATAGGCAAAGGCAAACAGACCCACCAGGCGGCGGCTACGGGCCAGCGACAAGGCAATGGCGGAAACGCCAAATTTGGTAAACACCTGACGCACGGGCGTAACACTGAATGCCAGCAGGACCATACGTATGGACCATTCACCCAAATAGCGCACCACCGCCTCAATGGGGTCCGGCCCCAATCCCGAAGTAGGTATCTGGATTTCCAGAACAAGTTTCCACCCCAACCAGATCAGGGGTGCTGACAACAAGACCGCCAACAGGACCTTAACGGGCTTAACCGGGTTCAATAGTATTTCGCAAGGTCCATGCCCTTATATAGCTGGGCCACCTCGTCTGCATAACCGTTAAAGGGGAGCGTGGGCCGGCGGTTGGGGGCAAACAGACTGCTGGGTAAGCGCCGCTCGGTGGCCTGGCTCCAACGCGGATGAGAGACTTGCGGATTTACGTTGGCATAAAAGCCATACTCATCCGGCGCCAGAATATTCCAGGTGTTGCGCGGCTGCCTTTGCGTAAAACGGATGCTGACAATGGATTTGATCGCCTTAAAGCCGTATTTCCACGGCGACATGAGCCGCCAGGGTGCACCATTTTGGTTCGGCAGGCCTTTACCATACAGGCCAACCACCATAATCGACAGCGGGTGATAAGCTTCGTCCATGCGCAAACCCTCCACATAGGGCCAGTCGATAGCGGAGAAAAAACCCTTTTGACCCGGCATCTCGCTGGGCCGCACCAGGGTCTTAAACTCCACATATTTGGCTTTTGTGGTGGGTTCAAATTGTTCAAGCACCGCCTTTAAGGGTAAGCCCTGCCAAGGAACAACCATGGACCAGGCTTCCACACAGCGGAACCGATAAACGCGTTCTTCCGGGGTGATACCCTTGATCAGATCCTCATACGCAAATTCTCCGGTCCGTTTGGCCTCACCGGACACTTTGACCGACCAGGGATTGGTGGTCAGGGTGTGAGCATTTTCCGCCGGATCGGTCTTGCCGGTTCCAAACTCATAAAAATTGTTGTAACCGGTGACGATGGATTCCGGCGTCAGCTCATCGTCGGGTTGCAAACCCGCCGATACCGGTGTGCCAAGGAGGCTGCCAGTGCCTAACACCACAGCACTGCTGATGAACCTGCGCCGGGAAAGATAACTCGATTCAGGGGTGATTTCGCTGCCGGGGATATCCTCACCGCGCAGCTTTGCCCAACTTGCTCGCTTGATCAGCATTTGTATCCGTTGCTCCCGGGGCCATGAATGTTCTCGGCTTAGTTTGAACATTCAACCCGGACAAAGTTCCAGGGCTACTCGGGGGGGTCTTCCTCCGTTGCGGATTTACGCCGGCCAAACAACCAGCCGGCCGGGCCGGACAGCGCGTAAAGTGTGAACAGGGTCAGCAGAACGGTAGGTGGATCCACCAGCAGGAGCGAAAAACCCAGGACAATAAAGACCAGGGTGATAAAGGGCACACGATCCTTAAAGTTGATGAGTTTGGGGGAAAAGTAGGTGAAGTTAGACACCATCAACAAACCCGTGGCCACGGTAATCACCCCCATGCCGCTGGCTACCAGAATAGATGGTGGCTGGCCGTCATATTGCATGTAAACCAGGATGGTACAGGCGATAATGGCCGCTGCCGAAGGACTGGCCAGTCCGGTGAAACTGGCGTTTTCACCCTTGGTATTAAAACGCGCCAGGCGCAGGGCCGCGCAGGCCATGTAAACGAAGGTAGCCACCCAGCCGGCTTGACCCAGATTGGATAATCCCCACGAAAACGCCACCAGCGCCGGGGCCACACCAAAGGCCACCATATCGCTGAGGCTGTCAAATTGGGCGCCAAATTCACTTTCCGTATTGGTTAACCGGGCTACCCGCCCGTCCGCGGTATCCAGGGCAAAAGCCACGAATATGGCCAGGGCCGCAGGAATAAAGTTACCGTTCATGCCAGCCACAATGGCATAAAACCCGGCGAATAACGCGCCGGTAGTGATGAGGTTGGGTAACAGATAGATGCCCCGCTTGCGCAAGCGCCGGCTCCGGTTGGGATGACTGTCCGCCTCCCCAACTTCACCGGAAACAGGCACTGATCTGAGTTTGGCCTCTTCCTTAGCGTCATCCCCGCGGTTGTTCGTGTCAGCGTCTTTCATTTTCCGTTTCCTGTGGACTGATCTTTTCCGGTATGGAAAGCTCACTTCCTACACATATATTAATTATATATTTCAATCAGTTATAAATATTAAATAAAGTGATTTGTTAATTCATTCACGGTATTCGGGTTGGGGGTCCATATTGGCTTCGGTACGATAAAACGTTACAACTTCGCTGTACTTAAGGGTACCGATATTCACCGCCCTGTGCACCCTGTCCTCGGGTTCATCCCAGCCGCAAAGACCACAGTGCACATCCACTTGCAGATAGTCATTGCTGTGCAAATACTCAATGGCTAACTTATCGCCCATAGTGACCACGCTAAAACGGCGGCAGCGGTCCCGATGCCAGAACATGGCCTCACCCGGGGCCAGGGTCAGGCGCCGAATCAGCAACTGAGCATTATCGGTGATGACTTCCATGTCCATGTTAGTCTCCCTTGCGCCTGCGCAGCTCAGCGCGCAAGGCGGACGAGCTATGGCTTTTTTCGTCGCCGACAAATTCAATCCGCCCGCCATGAGATTCCACGGCTGCGCGTTCGGGCATCTGCTCTAAAGTATAGTCGGTCCCCTTGGCCTGGATGTGGGGTTTGAATAAGTTGATTAACGGGATTGGCAATGCTGCTTCCAGGGGCACCACATAGTCCACCGCCTCCAGGGCGGCAATCATCTCCATGCGTTCCTCATAGGGGTTAATCGGCGGTTCCCGGTTGGGGTTGGCAGCGATGGAAACATCGGTATTTACCGCAATAACAAGGACATCCCCCAGGGCCCGGGCGGCTTCCAGGTAACGCACATGGCCCACATGCAGCAAGTCAAAACAGCCGTTGCCAAAAACGATGGTTTCACCCGCTTGCCGGTGCTCCTCAATGACTGGGACAAGCGCTTCGGGTTGAAAAACGATCTTTGTTGATGTCTGCATAAAATGACCTGGTATGACGAACCGGTACAGTGTAGCCGCTTCGGCAAGCAAGCTATAGACTACCCTTTACTTTGTAAGGAACGCGGCATGCAAGCGCAAATTGTGCTGAAAGATGCGCCCCGGCGGATCTTAATTGTCCTGCCCACCTGGGTAGGTGATGTGGTCATGGCCACCCCCTTTATTAAAACCGTCCACCAGCGCTACCCGGATGCGGATATTCATCTGCTGATGTATGCCCATTTAAAGGCGATATTGGACGGCAGCCCCTGGGTCAGCCATTGCCATTTCTGGCCCAAAAAGAGCAACAACAAGAAAGACTATAAGAAAGCCCAGCACCTGCTGGTTGATGATCTTCGGGCTTATGAGTTTGACCTGGCTATTTTACTGCCAAATTCCATTCGCGTGGCCTGGCTGGCCTGGCGTATCCGGGCAAAACACCGGGTTGGATTTAATCGTGACGGACGCCGCTTGTTGCTGAATCATCCGGTGGCCGTCCCCAATAAAACCTCCGGCGGGTATTCACCCATGCCCTTAGTGGAATACTATGACGTACTGGCAAAGTACCTGGACTGCCGGCCTGGGGAAGATGCCATACAGTTATTTACCCTGCCTGACGAAGAACGGTCAACCCGCAACCGTCTTGAGGCACACGGCATTGGGCCGGAAGATGCCTATGTGGTGTTGTGTCCAGGCGCTAATTTTGGCGCCAGCAAGTGTTGGCATGTTGATCGTTTTGCCGAAGTTGCCGACCGTTTGGTCAGCAAACATGGGGTGCATATCGTGATCAGCCCCGGACCCGGAGAAGAGCCTCTGGCTGCCGCCATTGCCCAGGCCATGCAGCAAACCGGAATATTGTTGACATCACCCTGTTTGACCCTGGGGGAGTTAAAATCTCTGATTCAGCACAGCGCCCTGTTACTGGGCAACGATACCGGTCCCCGGCATTTTTCCCGGGCCTTTGGCATTCCCCGGGTGACCATATTCGGCCCAACCGAAGCCCGCTGGACCGACACCAGCCACAATGGGGAATCCATTGTGCGAGTAGAAGTTCCCTGCGGGCCCTGCCACAAAAAAGTTTGCCCCCTGGAAAGTCAGGTGTGTATGGAAAATGTGACTGTGGATATGGTCTATCAGGCCTGTGTGGCGCAGCTTTTGTGACTTCCTATAGAAAGTAATCAGGCTCCGCACCCGCATCTTCAACCAGTTGCTCCAGCCTTTCGGGGTTTTGAATCAAACCCTCAATCAGCCAATTTACATCGTTGTATAAACAGGTGACCTTTTCACAGTTGGTGGTGGCGTTAAAATTGCGGATCAGATCCGCAGCCACCCCACGGGTGGCATCATAAGCTTGAACGTCCGCTACCGCATTCTTGTCTCCCAACTTGCCGTGCTCCTGATTTCTGTACACCGGGCAGTTGTACAATCCCAGCGGGCTGAGCACCTGACGAAAAAACTGCATATGACATTGGGCAGGCTGCTTTTCGAGCTTTTGAATCTGGCCCTGCAGCATGGCTTTAAGGCCGGTGCTGCGGTGCACCTTAAAATCTTTGTCTTCTAGCGTCACCGCCTCGTCAACCTGACTCTGAATGGCATCAATAATCGCTTGGCGACGCTGTTGATGCTGAATATCAATCACTTCCGCGTTGTTAAATTCGTCCCGGGTCAAAAAGGGTTTAAAGCTGATGTAGCTGAATCTGGAATTTTTCGCCAACCGTGCTGCCTGGGCAATTTCGTGTAAATTTTCCACAATGTCCCGGTCATTTATGTTGGCACCGCGCCAGGTGACAATATAGGAAAAGCCCACGGTCACGTCGGGATTGGCATCACGAATATCCGGCACGGATGCGCAGATATCTTCCAGGGTAATGTTCTTGCGCGGATTGTGCATGGCCTGAAACGTAGGGTCGGTACCGGAATCCAGAGATAAACGCACCCAATCTCCGCTGTCCATACAGTCTGCCACATCTGCGATTTTCCGGTTGCCGGTGCCGTTGGACACGATGGCCACCTGCAGATCCAACGATTTCATAAAGCGAATGGTTTCGGCAAACTTAGGATACAGGGTCGGCTCTCCCCCACCGATGACAATCACCGAGCGTAAGCCTCTTTCAGCCATAAGCGCCAACGAACTTAACAACTTGTCGTGATCAAAACGAATCCCGGTATTTAAAATATCCAGGTCCACACAGTGGTCGCACTGGTAATTACAGGCGGTGGTTAAATCCAGATTAATGGACACCGGTGCAAAGTCCGGCACCCGCGCCGGATCCAGATCACCCCCGTCTACAGTCTGCGCATTGCGTTGAGCCACCTGCCAGGCCACATACCGTTCCAAAGCGGTACGCGCCCCGGGCTGGGCCAGTTTGCTGGCAAAATCGTGAATACTGTCCAATGCCATTTGCGCGTTGTCCTGCAGGGGATCGGAGGATGTATTCCCCACAGCCGGGTTCAGATCAGTGAGTGGAATTTTGTTGGTCACTATTTATCTCGGTTTTTGTTGCCGCTAAGTTGAGTTGTTTTTAGAGCTATTGTGCTGTTCTACACCACTGTCGTTGCTGGCCGGATCTTGCTCTTTAAGATACATGGCCAACTGGCGATCATGACGGGACGTGGCAGACAATGGTCCCGGCCGCACATAGGGTGCCCACCGGGGTGGCGCCACACCCTCTACAACATCGCCCATCACCGTCACCCGCTGGATGACACGCTCACCCACAAAGTCGTTAAGCACAAAGTGTTGGGTGCAGCGATTATCCCACATGGCGATGGTCCCTGCCTGCCATTGATAACGCACCGTAAAGCGCGGGTTTTTTACCCACTCGGTCAGGTAATGCAACAACGCGCGGCTTTCGGTCCAGTTCATTTCCACAATCCGGCGGGTAAAGTGTTCGTTAACAAAAAGCGACTTTTTACCGGTTTCCGGATGCACCCGCACCACCGGATGAATGGCCATCTTGTCCGGCCGGTTGTGCGGCAGCGCATCATGCAGGGCTGACAAAGTGTCACACAAATCCTGCATAGGCGCAGACAGCTCGGCATAAGCCTGTTCCAGGCTGGTCCACATGGTATCGCCGCCAACCTCGGGACACTTGACCATGTGCAGTACCGACATAATGGACGGCTGCTGTTCAAAGGTGATATCCGAATGCCACTCGTCCGCAATACCGCCCCGGGTTGCCGCCAGTTCAAAAATCCCGGGATGATCGGTAAAGGGATTCTTCAGATTAGGGTGGTTTTCGATATCACCAAAGTATTCCCCCAGCGCAACGTGCTCGTCCAGGCTGATGGTCTGCTGCGGAAAGAACAGCACCTTGTGTGCCAGCAGAAGAGATTTAATGTTCTCGATATCTTCAGCAGACGGACACCCCAGGTGAACACCCCGTATTTCTGCACCCAGGCTCCCGGAAAGACGCCTTACGTTCCAATCATTCATATTGCCCTCCGTCGTTTTGACACTGGGTCTAATGTTAACGATTTGTGCGCCCCCTGTCCGGCAGCGCTACTTGCTGCCTTCGCTGGTGATCATCAGGAATCCGGTAAAGGCTGCGTTATTGGGTGCCAGGGACGGATGCACCTTGGCTTTCATCTGCTCAATGGCCTCCCGGTAACCCACGTAAAAGTCCCAGGTGGGCCGGGGGTGGTAGGTCAAGTGGGTCAGTTCAAACTGACGAATGGCGTTTTTGGTCGTGGTGGGTTTGACAAATACTTCCGTTTGCGGGCGAAAGTAAAAAGGTACAATGGTTAACAGACTCCACTTTGCCAGCTTCCCCTCGGTAAGGACGTCCACCACATCCTCAAATCCTTCTTTGCGGCTGCCCTTACCCTTGGATTTGGCATTGCCGTGCAGCAGTTTTCTGAACCCATCCGCCAGGTAGCCACGATCGTCACGATTAAGGCCATTCACATAGTCACGAAATTTTGGTTTCTCAAAAAGAGACACCATGGATGAGCGGCTGACAATTTTCACCAGGTCGTCAATGACCTGTGCCTGATTCACAAAGTTCTTCTTGGCAAGCACCGTAGCCGCCAGCTCCGATACTTTGTCCACCTTGTGTTTTTTGCCGATCGCCTGCATTTCTTCGTTGTCAAAGCCGCCGGGGTAGCGCTGCAAAAACAGCGCCTCGGCGGTGCGCAATCTGGCAAGATTCATGGTCTTAGTTCACATCCTTGTCCACCAGACGGTTTTCCTGAATCCACGGCATCATACCCCGCAGTTTTTCACCCACCTCTTCAATCGGGTGACGTTGGGAAATTCTGCGCATGGCCTTGATGCTGGGTGCCCCGGCCTGGTTTTCCGTGACAAATTCCCGGGCAAAATTGCCCTCCTGTATTTCATTGAGAATGCGCTTCATTTCTTTTTTGGTCTCGTCGGTGACAATACGCGGTCCCCGGGTCAGGCCGCCATATTCCGCCGTATTCGACACCGAGTACCACATGTTGGCCACCCCACCTTCGTAGAACAGGTCCACAATCAGTTTTAGTTCGTGCAGACATTCAAAGTAGGCCATTTCCGGTGCATAACCGGCTTCCACCAGGGTTTCAAAGCCGGCCTGTACCAGGGCAGAGGCGCCTCCACACAATACCGCCTGCTCGCCAAACAGATCGGTTTCGGTTTCTTCCCGAAAATTGGTTTCAATCACCCCGGCCCGGCCCCCGCCGTTGGCGGAGGCATAAGACAGGGCAATATTCTTCGCCTGACCGGTAGCGTCCTGGGCCACCGCAATCAAACTGGGTACGCCGCCGCCGGCAACATAGGTGGAACGTACCGTGTGTCCCGGACCCTTGGGGGCAATCATGATCACATCCAGATCAGCCCGGGGCTCAATCAGCTCAAAGTGCACGTTAAAGCCATGGGCAAAGGCGATGGCGGCATTTTCCTTCATGTTGTCTTGCAGGTGATCCCGATACAGCGCCGGCTGCAATTCATCCGGCACCAGGATCATGACCAAATCCGCCCCTTGCACTGCTTCACTCACTTCAGCCACGGCAAAACCGGCATTTTCCGCCTTGCGCCAGGAATCACTGCCCTTGCGCAGGCCAACAACCACCTCACTGACACCGGAATCTCTCAGGTTGTTGGCATGTGCGTGGCCTTGTGAGCCATAACCCACAACTACCACTTTCATTTTCTGAATCAGTGATAAGTCCGCGTCTTTGTCATAATAAACTTGCATTGTGTGCTTCCTGTTCAGGGAGTAAAAATGAATTGCTTGCGCTCATGCTGCTAAATGGCAAGCACCCGTTTGCCGCGACCAATGCCGGAGACACCGGAACGCGCCAGTTCCAATATGGTATTTGCCGCACTGTCCGGACTGACCGCACGGATAAAGGCATCCAGTTTTTCGCCAGGGCCGACCAGTTGCACGGTATAGGTATCTTCGGTCACATCTACTATCTGACCTCTGAATATGTCCGCCGTGCGCTTAATTTCCTGCCGGGCCATACCCTCAGCCCGTACCTTGACCAGCATGAGTTCTCGCTCCAGGTGCGCGCCCTCACACAAGTCCATAACCTTAACCACCTCAACCAGCTTGTGTAACTGTTTGGTAATCTGTTCGATGGTGCCCTTGTCACCCGCAGTGGTCACCGTTAGCCGGGACAGGGTCATGTCTTCAGTTGGCGCCACCGTCAAGGATTCAATGTTGTAGTTGCGCTGGGCAAATAGTCCAACCACGCGAGACAGCGCGCCGGCTTCATTTTCCAGCAACACCGCAATAATTCGCCGCTCCATTAGTCAGCCTCCGAAGTCGACTTGCTCAGCACCATGTCGCGCATGGAGCCGCCCTTGATCGCCATGGGATAAACATGTTCATGGGGGTCGACCCATACATCCACAAAAACAAGTTTGTGTTTCAGTTCATCCGAAAAAGCTTGCGCCATGGCCGGTTCCAATTCTTCCGCCCGGGAGACTTTGATGCCCACATGGCCAAAGGCTTCAACCAGGGTTTTGAAATCCGGCAGAGAGTCGCTGTAGGTGCTTTGGGAGTGGCGGCCGCCGTATTGCATGTCCTGCCACTGCTTAACCATGCCCAGGGCCTGGTTGTTCAGATTGATGATTTTAATGGGCAAACCGTACTGTAAACAGGTGGACAGTTCCTGCATGTTCATCATAAAGCTGCCTTCGCCGGTGACACAGGCGACCACCGCGTCGGGGAAGGCCATCTGCACACCCATCGCCGCCGGCAGCCCAAAACCCATAGTGCCCAGGCCGCCGGAGTTGATCCAGCGGCGCGGTTCCGGAAAGTGATAGTACTGCGCCGCAAACATCTGGTGTTGGCCCACGTCAGAGGTCACATAGGCTTGTCCCCTGGTTTGCCGATACAGCACCTGTACCGCAAGTTGCGGCAGGATGGGTTTGTCCGGTTGCGGTTTAAGCTCATGATTTAAGCCATGTTCGCCGCGCCAGGTGTTTATTTGCTGCCACCACTTAGCATTTTTATCTTCGTGAGCCAGCCGTTGTTCCTGACTTTGTTTGGCGTGTTCACCTTCCAGGACAACAGCCATTTCCTCCAGAACCAATTTAGCATCACCGACAATCGGGATGTCCACCCGGACAATTTTGGCGATGCTGGCCGGGTCCACATCAATGTGCACAATGGTGGCGGCCGGGGAGAACTTTGCCGGGTTATTGGTGACCCGATCATCAAATCTGGCACCAACGGCAAAGATCAGGTCTGCCTCGTGCATGGCCATGTTGGCTTCGTAGGTACCATGCATGCCTAACATGCCCAGGCTCAATTCATCCCTACCGGGATAGGCGCCCAGCCCCATCAGCGTTTGGGTCACCGGATAACCCAGGGCGCGCACAACGTTACGCAACGCATCGCTCGCGTCACACTGAACCACTCCGCCGCCCACATACAGCACCGGCCGGTTGGCCTTCATCAAGGCCTCCACGGCTTTACGGATCTGGCGTCCATTACCCTTGGTGGCGGGATTATAGGAACGCATATTGACGGTTTGCGGGTAGTTGTATTCCGCAAAGATGGTTGGATCCGTGGTGTCCTTGGGCACATCGATAACCACCGGACCCGGGCGTCCCGTGGTGGCGATATGAAAAGCCTTTTTGACCACCATGGGTATTTCAGCCGCGTTTTTGACCATAAAGCTGTGTTTGACCACCGGACGGCTGACCCCAACCATATCGGTTTCCTGAAACGCATCGGTGCCGATGAGGTCCTGCTGGACCTGCCCGGAGATGACCACCATGGGAATGCTGTCCATATAGGCCGTTGCGATCCCCGTAATGGCATTGGTTGCACCGGGTCCGGAGGTTACCAGCACCACCCCGGGGCGCCCCGTGGAACGTGCGTAACCATCAGCCATGTGCGTGGCTGCTTGTTCATGGCGGACCAGAACATGTTCTACCTTCTGCTGACGAAAAATTGCGTCATAAATATGCAGCGCCGCACCCCCCGGATAACCGAAGACGTATTCAACCCCTTCGTCCTGGAGTGCGCGAATTAACATGTCGCCACCAGACAGCATATCTGCCATTGTGGATCCCCTAACGGACTTGAGTGCATTGTCACGCGCCACCTTATATATAGGCATATACCGGCAGCGCCCTAGAAAACCGCAGCCTTTTTACTGGAAATTGAGTTAAATTACAGCAATAAGTTGCTGATATTTATACTTTTTCGAAGCAAGAAGACTCAACGAAAACGCCCTGAGCGTCGGCTGAAAGCAGGTTTTCAGAACCGCGCAAAAAACGAGCGGGGTATTCTTGTGATATCAAGGCCTTATGTCAATGAAAGGACCGGAAATGGCCCCAAAAAACCCGCAAGAAACCGGCCATTAAACCGATAATACAAATGAGAGCTGGGTAACAATTCCGTTGTCCCTGCCTTGGCCCGGCCTGACCCTATGGTATGCTTCTCAGGCTTTGCCGAATTTGTGATTAGGACAACGGATATGAAACGGATCCCCAGCAGCCCAAGTTCAGTAGTGTTATCACCCTCTGCCCTGCTCTGTAACTCACTAGCCTTCGTATTGTTGTTCAGCTTAAGCACCTCCGCGGTGGCGGATACCTACCGCTGGGTCGATGCTAACGGCGTGGTTAACTACGCTGAGCGCGCGCCCAGAGGTGTGCCCAGCAGCCAGGTCACCCGTATTAGCGCCGACAAATCCAGTAACCCCTCCTCTACCGCAAATTCCCCCAGCGCAAACCAGTTGGCAACCCCAACCGGCGCCAGCAGTGGCGCCGCTACTAGCCGGGTACCCAACCGGGATAATTTGTCTGCCCAACAGCAGGAGATGTTGGACCGGCTGGAATCTGCTGAACAGGAGCGCCAGACCACGCTGGCCCAACTGCGTGAACAGAACTGCCAAAGATCCCGGGACGTGTTAGCCAACCTGTCTTCCCGGGGCAAAATCCGTGTGGTCCTGCCTGATGGTACCGAACAAACTTTGCCGGAAGAAGAACGCCAACGCCGCATTCAAATGGCCCAACAGGGGATTGTGGAAAACTGCAACAGTTAGACTGATTCCTCACGATGAATTGTTTGCCTCCCCGGCCTGAAAACTCATCGCACAACCACCACTTTAAGTGAGATCGATTGTTCAAACCCCAGCGTATTAGTTGCGGTTATGTTCAACTGCTCTGCACCCAGGTTTTTGGGTGTCAGGATAACCTCATCACCGTTGATTAAGACCGTCACCGCTAAAGGTGAGCTTTCCACCTTGTAGCTCAAACGTCAGCGCAGCATCACATAGGTGGCCATGCGGCCGGTTGATGCCCAGCCCCGGTGGGTGGCTTGCCGGTGGGAATAAAAACGGCGGTCGGCATAGCTGCACAGGGCACTCAGGGTAACCTGGCCAACCTCCCAAGCTTGGAGTTGATACGCGGCAATACCCGCCAGATCCAGATGCCGTTTACCCTGGTGGGTAGGGTCCATGTGAACAAATTGAGCCAACGGCCCGTCAAACTGACGCCACACTTCCTCACCCACTTGATAATGGCTGCGGCTGATACAAGGGCCAATCCACGCGTGCAGATCTTCGCCGGTGCCCGGTAACTGTTCTAACAATCTGACCAACACCCCATCAAGCAACCCGCGCCACCCCGCATGTGCCGCGGCCACAAATTTTCCTGTCCGGTGGGTGATCACCACCGGCACACAATCTGCGGTCATAATCGCCAGGGCCAAACCGGGCCGCGTTGTCCACACCGCATCAGCCCTGGGTGTGGTCCGGGTGGTTGTCTCATCCGCACAAAAACAATGAGTGCCGTGCACCTGATCCAGCCATTGCACACCGCTGGCCGCAATGGCCCGGGTAAAGTGTGCCCGATGCCGCATGACCTGCTCGGGGTTGTCGCCGGTGTGCAGGGCCAGATTAAAGTTACCGAAAATTGCATCTGCCGGCGTATCACCTGCATAGCCAATGGAAACCCCGGCCAGGGCCACGCCGGCCCCGGGCCAATGAGCTTGGAGAATTAGTGGATCGTCACTCACGCTCCGCATCCGCCCGTAACAGGGTAACCAACTGCGCCATATCCTGGGGCAGCGGCGCCTGGAAACTCAGGCTTTGTCCCGTAAGCGGGTGGTCAAACGCGATCTCCCGGGCATGTAATGCCTGACGGGGAAATTGTTGCAGGGCCGCGACCAGGTTTTTTGCCGCCCCCGAGGGTAACCGGACCTGGGCGCCGTAGCGGCGGTCCCCCACCAGAGGAAAACCAATACTTTGCAGGTGCACCCGAATCTGGTGAGTGCGTCCGGTACCCAACACCGCCTGGACAAGCGTATGGGTACGGAAGCGTTCCTGTACTCGGAATTCGGTATACGCAGGTTTTCCGTCTGCGCGCACCGCTTGCCGGGTCCGTACCTGGGGATGCCGCCCAATGGGCTGATCCACATCCTGGCCCCCAACCATTCTGCCTTCCGCAATCCCCAGGTATTGGCGTTTGACCTGCCGGTTGCTGATTAAACGGACCAGCGACTTTTCCGCGGTATCCGACCCGGCAACCACCATCACCCCACTGGTATCCTTGTCCAGTCGATGCACAACTCCGGCACGGGGCAGATGGGTCAACTGCGGCCGATAGTGCAGCAAGCCATTAACCAGGGTACCGGATGCATTCCCGGCGCCGGGATGGACCACCAGGCCGGCGGGTTTGTTGATCACCAGCAGGTGGTCGTCCTCAAATAGAATGTCCAGGGACATGGGCTGGGGTAGCTGCCAGGCTTCCCGTGACACCCGTTCTGCGGCCAGATGTAAGATTTCGCCCCCCACAAGCTTGGATTTACCCCGGATTACCCGCCCATCCACGGTCAGCACACCGGCTTCGATCCACCGGGCCAGTTCAGCCCGGGAAAATTCGTTGAACAAATCAGCAGCAATCTTGTCGAAACGTTGTCCACCCAGTTCAGGAGGAACCACCTCCTCCCGGTCGATAGGCTCATTTATTGAGTTAAAATTGCGCATGGTGTTGCAACCCTAACGAATTTAGTAAAAATAGCGACCTATTCCCGGCAACTAATGACAATTTTGCAAAACCCTGAACACCCTGGCCCACTGGCTGTGCCCATGACCCTAAGCTTTTACGCCTTTCGCCCCGGAAATGTGCTGACCATTGGTCTGCTCACCCTCTGCCTGCTTCAAACCGGATGCAGTTGGATGCCCTTTTTTGGCAAGGACAAAGACAACGACCTCAATGTTGAGGAAATTGACACCACCGAACAGAAGGTATACCGGGAAGCCCAGCGCAGCTTACGGGCAGGCAACTATCAGCAGGCAATCACCCAATTGGAGTTATTGGAGGCACGCTTTCCCTTCGGCCGCTACGCCGAGCAAGCCCAACTGGAACTGATTTTTGCCCGTTACATGTCTTTTGACCTGGACGGTACCAGGGCGGCCGCGGAGCGTTTTATCCGGCTCCACCCGCAACATTCAAATATCGACTATGCCTTTTATATCAAGGGGCTGGCGGCTTACGGCAAAAATTCCGGCCTGATGGACCGCTTCTTCAAAACCGACTATTCGAAACGCGACATGGCGCCGGTGCAGGAAGCTTACAGCGACTTTGCCCAACTGCTGGCCCGCTATCCGAACAGTCCCTATGTGCCGGACGCCAAACAGCGCATGGTCCACCTGCGCAACCTCCTGGCCCGTTCCGAACTGGCTGTAGCCGACTACTACCTGCGCCGCAACGCTCACATTGCCGCCGCCAAACGCGCCAAGTATGTGCTGGAGGTTTATCCCCAGGCCGACACCACCGCTGAAGCCCTGACCGTGCTTGTGGAGGCTAACTACAAGCTGGGGTTAACCGAAGAAGCCAACAACGCCTTGCGGGTATTGGCGCTGAACTACCCCAACTATGCGGGTTTTGATGAACAGGGCAATCTGGTGCTGGATGAACGCATTCGCAACCGCGACCGTTCCTGGACCAATATTATGACCCTGGGGCTTTTGGACCGCCCGGAAGTACCGCCACCGTTAAAAATACAACACCCGGAAGGTTTTGAACCCCCGCCGGTTGCTCCACAGCCGGAAAGGCCCCAACCGGAGAAAAAGCGTGGCTGGTTCAGCTGGTTACCCTTTGTGGGCTAAACGGGCTAAACCCAGCACCGCCCGGGTCAAGCACGTGCCCGCCAATCGCCACGCTCAATCTATTCCGTGATTGCCTACCGCGCGGAAATTATTGCCGAGATCGAGCGCCGCCGACTTGATCTTAATCTTGGTCTGCTGCGCATCTATAACTACTACCGCACCTTTGTGGGTTTTGCCCTGCTGGTCGCCTTCACCCAGGAACTATTCTCCACCCGATTAGGCATCTTGTTTCCGGACCTGTTCCTTTGGTTTTGTACCCTTTATACCTTTCTGAATTTATTGTCCGCGGTTTTAGTCCAGTTCATCCCCAAACTCTGGATCAACAGAACCCAACTCAATTTGGGCCTGGTAGTTTTCGACATTGTCAGTCTGGCCTTTATGACCTATACCTCCGGAGGTATTGCCAGCGGTTTTGCACCTTTGATTCTGATCACCGTGGTGGTGGGTGCCATTCTGGTCACCGGACGCAGCGCCACCTTTCTGGCTGCCATCGCCTCGGTGGCGCTGTTGTATGAAGAGTTTTATCTGTTTATTTCCGTCCCCAACAGCAACTACGATTTTTTTCAAGCGGGGATCTTCGGCATCCTCTACTTTTTTGCCAGCCTGGGTGTGCAGAGCCTGTCTAACCGCCTGCGGCAAAACGATATTCGTGCCCTGACCCAGGCTGCGGAGCTGGCGGATTTGGAGCGGCTGAACCGCCTGATTATTCAGCGTATGCGCACGGGCATCATTGTGGTTGATCAAAACGACCAGGTACGCATGCACAACCAATCCGCGGCTGCCCTGATCGGCAACAGCGGCGAAGAAGACCTGACCCACCTGCCGGAACGCTTAAGCAGCGCCCTGGCCGCCTGGCGGGAAAACACGTCCTTGCGTGCCCGCCCCTTTCAGGTACGTTCCCACACCCCGGAGATACGGGTTAACTTTTCCGCGCTGCGCACAACCGACGCCACCGGCGACATCACCATATTCCTGGAGGATACCGGCGAGGTGCAGCAACAGGCTCAACAACTGAAGTTAGCGGAATTGGGGCGGCTGTCCGCCAGTATTGCGCATGAAGTGCGCAACCCCCTGGGTGCCATCAGTCACGCGGCACAATTGCTCAACGAATCCGAAGTGTTGTCTCCACCGGACCAGCGCCTGACAGATATCATTATCAATCACTGCGAGCGCATGAATGGTGTGGTGGAAAATGTTCTGGACATGTCCCGCCGGGCATCTCCCCAACCCCAGCGCCTTAACCTGGCTAAACACCTGCAGGAATTTGCTGACGAATTTGTCCAATCGAAACCCGAAGCCCAGCTCAGCGTGCATGTAGATCCGCAATCCACGGAAATTCGCGTGGATCCCAAACAATTAAACCAGGCACTGACCAATCTTGTTGACAACGGCATCCGCTATTCCCAGGAAAACGGTGCGGGCCCCAAGGTTGAACTGCATGCCGGTGTTGACACATCCTCCGACAGGCCTTTCCTGAACGTCATCGACTTTGGAGTGGGTGTGGACCCCGAACTGGCGGACAAGCTGTTCCAACCCTTTACCACCACCGCCATTATGGGCACCGGCCTTGGGTTATATATATCACGCGAGTTATGTGAAGCAAATCAAGCCCAACTGAGTTATTTTCGTCACAATGAGACTGGCGGCAGTGTATTTAGAATTCTGTTTGCGCATCCTGATCGAATCACTTCATGAGCTTTCGACAACTTCCATCAACCTTCCACTAATTTAAGGGCAGATTCAGGCCAACATGAGCACAAAACGAACATTGATTGTCGACGATGAGCCGGACATTCGGGAACTGCTGGAAATTACCCTGGGCCGCATGAATTTAGAAACCGTTGCTGCCGCGGATCTTGGGCAAGCCTACAACAGTTTAAAGGAACACGAATTTGATCTGTGCCTGACGGATATGCACCTGCCCGACGGCAACGGGCTGGAGCTGGTTGAACATATCAACCAACACCACCCGGATTTACCGGTGGCCATGATTACCGCATTTGGCTCCATGGATACCGCCATTTCAGCCCTCAAAGCCGGGGCTTTCGACTTTCTGCAAAAGCCCATTGACCTGGATCAACTGCGCAGCCTGGTCGACAGCGCGCTTAAGGTGGCGGACTTAAATCACCAACCCGGTGAGGCAGCCGCCCCCGGGGCAAAACTGCTGGGTTCTTCAGCCGCTATTGAAGGTTTGCGCACTCAAATCAAGAAGTTGTCCCGATCCCAGGCCCCCATCTACATCAGTGGCGAATCCGGGTCGGGCAAGGAGGTGGCTGCCCGTCTTATCCATGCCATGGGGCCACGGCACGGCGGTCCCTTTATTCCCGTCAACTGTGGCGCCATTCCCACAGAGCTGATGGAAAGTGAGTTTTTCGGCCACGTCAAAGGCAGTTTTACCGGCGCGGTCAGCGATAAACAGGGCTTATTCCAGGCGGCAGCCGGTGGCACCCTGTTTCTGGATGAAGTGGCGGATCTGCCCCTGTCCATGCAGGTCAAGCTACTACGCGCCATACAGGAAAAAGCGGTGCGCCCGGTGGGTTCACAAAGCGAAGATGTCACGGACATTCGCATACTCAGCGCCACTCATAAAGATCTGGTGGAAGAAGTGGCTGCCGGTGACTTCAGACAAGACCTGTACTACCGGCTGAACGTCATTGAGCTGCGCATCCCGGCCCTGCGTGAACATCCCGAAGATCTGTCTGAACTGAGTGATGCAATTCTGAACCGGCTGGCCCGGGATTATGGCGGTGAGGTACCCAAGGTTGCTGAAGCAGCCAAAAGTGCCCTGCTCGACTACGCCTTCCCGGGTAACATCAGAGAGCTTGAGAATATCCTGGAGCGGGCTTTTACGCTGTGTGAGGATGGCACCATTGAGCTTGCCGACTTGCAATTGAATGCCCAGCAGCCTCTGCCGGTGGCACCACAAGTACACGAAGCTGTACCGTTAGCTAGTGAGGGGGCCGCGGAACCAGCCGAGGAATCTGAACCCTTGGCGGAGACTGACAACCTCTTAACGTTGCCCACCGGGACCAGTCTGGAAGAATATCTGGAAAGCATAGAGCGCACATTAATTACCCAGGCGCTGGACAAAACCCGCTGGAACAAAACGGCTGCGGCAAAAGAGCTGGGCATTACCTTCCGTGCCTTGCGCTATAAGTTAAAAAAACTGGACATGGAATAACCGTCATTTCCGGGCATTTGCCGGGGCAATAGCCTACAGCGCACCCTGGTGTGGCCGGCCACACTGCGGGTATGGCTGCCCCGCACTCCAATACCCGCACCAACACCAGCAACAACCCCAGCACCAATTGCGGCATCAGTCTTGTTGAACTAATGGTGGGGTTAACCATTGTTGCCGTGTTGATGGCGCTGTCATCCGCCGGGTTACCCAAGCTGGTAAAAAAGCAGCAAGTTCAAGCGGCGGCTGAACAATTTTTTTCTGTCTTGCAATACGCTCGCCATACCGCCATTGTTCAAGGCCGCAACGTGATACTGTGCCCCCTCAACCGTACCCAAGCAGACCGCTGTGGTGCGCGCAACACCTGGCACCACGGCGCGCTGCTGTTTGCCGATGACAATAACAATCTGAAAATCGATGGTGAGGAACGCATCCTGCGCACCCTTGCCCACAATAAGACTTTAAAAATCTACTGGCGGGCGTTTCGTTACCGCGCTTACCTGAAGTTTCGGCCCTCAGGCATGACCGACTGGCAGAACGGGCATTTTTTGTTTTGTCCAAATTCCGGGGAAGCCCATCTGGCCCGTCAGATTGTGCTTAACTATGCCGGCCGGGCTTATCTGTCGGATGATGCGGATCAGGATGGGGTGCACGAAGACGCCCACGGTAAACCGCTGGCCTGTCCCCGGCATGTTCAGGCCTCAGCCGGGTCCTCAACGTTGATGATGGCAACGTCAAAGGTAATATCCGCTCCGCTTAACGGGTGGTTAAAGTCCACCTTTACCGTTTTGTCGTAGATCTCAACCACCACCCCCGGCAACTCTCCGTCAGGGGCCTGAAAGGATAGGATCGAACCCTTTTCCAGTTCATCTTCGGCCATGTGTTGAAATCTCTGTTTATCCATGACCTGTACATTGTTTGGGTTACGCTCACCAAAAGCCTGTTCCGCGGGGATAAGGATCTGCTCCGCAAAACCAGCCCGGCGCCCCATGAGGGCCGCCTCGAAACCCGGTAACAGACTGCCGTCTCCCATAACAAAGCTGGCGGGCTTGCCGTTGCGGGTACTGTCGATTTCTTCACCGTTGGGCAACAACAGCGAAAAGTGTAAGGTCACCCGGCTGCCTTCGGCAATCCGCAGGGCACCCGCCTTAGTGATTAAATTGTCGGGCTTATTGGTATGGGTCACGCTGAAGGCTCTTTATTAGTCACGCTGAAGGCTCTTTGTTAGTCACGCTGAAGGCTCTTTGTTAATCACGCTGAAGGCTCTTTATAAACCACGCTGAAGGCTCTTTATAAACCACGCTGAAGGCTCTTTATAAACCACGCTGAAGGCTCTTTATAAACCACGCTGAAGGCTCTTTGTTAGTCACGCTGAAGGCCCTTTATAAGCCACGCTGAAGGCTCTTTATAAGCCACGC
>JANQMF010000041.1 GCA_028280225.1 Pseudomonadales bacterium
GCTGTGTCGGGTGGCCTGTTAAGGTTGGAGGGGTGACGCATATCGACAGCGTGGACGGACAAGCGGAATTCGACACGGAAATCATCTGGGCATCCCCCCTGCTGGCGGTGGTCTCACCCTATTTAACCAACAGTTTAGTCACCACAACCGGCACCGACGCTGCGCTGTGAACCATCATCACCCGGCCCACCTGGCACCAGACCGGCAGGTCTGGTGCAGACCGTTAACCGGCTAGGTACCGGTCCAATTAGGTGCACGTTTCTCAGCAAACGCCTTGGGCCCCTCCTTGGCGTCGTTGGATTTAAACACCTTGGCTGACAAAGGCCCCTGCATCTTCCACAAAGATTCTTCGTCATTGCCCTGAGCCGCTGCCCGTACCAGCGTTTTTGAAGCCGCAACCGCCAGAGGCGCGTTTTCCGCAATCCGTTCCGCCCAGCCAATGGCCGCCTCTAAGGCCCCACCGGTTTCGGTCAACTCACTGAGCATGCCGCTCTCCAAGGCAACTTCTGCAGTTATGGGTTCGCCGGTCAAGGCCATTTCCATCGCCTTGGTGTACCCCACCCGGGCAGGCAGGCGGAATACACCCCCAGCCGCCGCAAACAGGCCAACCTTCACCTCGCGAATACCAATTTTTGCGCCCTTCCCGGCCACCAGCAAATCGCAGGTTAAGGCAATCTCACAGCCCCCCGCCAAGGCAAAACCTTCAATTGCGGCAATCAGCGGTTTGGTACACCCGGATCGGATAAAGGTGGTCAGGGGACCAATATCTTCACCCTTGGCAAAAGCTTTGAGGTCCATACCCGAACAGAAACCCCGGCCATTCCCCGTAATCACCCCGGCGGTGAGGGAATCATCCTCATCAAGTTCCTGCACCGCGTTGAGCAGGCCGTGGGAGAGTGCACCGTTAATGGCGTTCATTGCCTCCGGACGATTCAGGGTGATGATCATTACCCTGTCGCGCCGTTCTACCAATACTGCCTCTTCGGATGTTTCACTCATTTTTTTCCTCGCTTATTTAATTGTTGTTTTGGACATATTTTGTGTTATCGCCACACGATAACCAGCCTGGCTATTGTCCGTCCACCATATATGACGCATCTTTATGCTGCATCATTGGCCATCCCGTAGCCATTACACCCGATGCATAATCGGGCATCCGGCCCGGACTTGCCCACAATCTGTGCACAGATGAATAATTCTTGTCCAGAAAAGGCCTTCCTGGCCTTTTCTGGACAAGAATCAGCGCTTGTCTCAAATACTACGTATTCGAGACAAGCGCTAACTATACTAAACCCTAAAGACCCGCAATAGTCGGGTTGGCCCAATTCTTGAATAGTTATTATGCGAACACCGCTACTCGCGATGTTCGTTGACATTTTAACAGACAGGCAAAGATGCCCAGCTCACTTTCGTGTGGCTGGGCATTTTTGGTTATTGGAGACCAAAAAGAATGAAGCCAAGAATGACACAAATCGGGTTGGCACTATTTACCCTGCTTGTGACGCTGCATCCCCAGGCACTGGAATTGGAAGACATCAAAACCGCCATCAGCAGCGGTGAAACCAAACTCAATTTGCGCTACAGATTCGAATATGTTGATCAGGATGGGTTCAGCAACGATGCCAAAGCGTCTACCTTACGTGGCCGTCTGACCTGGGGGTCACAACCACTCGACGGCTGGAGAGCAGGAATCGAAGCCGACTACGTGGCCCTGATCGGCAATGAAAGCTACAACTCCACGGAAAACGGTAACACCCAATTCCCCGTTGTTGCAGATCCCGAAGGTTTTGACCTTAACCAGTTTTATCTGGCCTACAAAGGTCAGGATCTGCAAACCACTATTGGCCGGCAACGGATTGTTCACGCAGATCAGCGTTTTGTGGGCGGCGTAGCCTGGCGGCAAAACGAACAGACTTATGATGCTGTGCGCATCCAATACAGCTTCAGCGGGGACTTCAGCCTGGACTACGGCTATATCTGGAACGTGAACCGGATCTTTGGCCCCAACGATGGTGCACAACCTGCCGACTGGCGCAGCAACTCACACTTTTTGTTTGCCACGTATCAGTTTAACGACGCACACAAGTTGGATGGTTTTGTCTATTTAACCGACTTTGAAAACGGTAACGGCCTGCCTAATTCCACCTCAACCTATGGCCTGACCTATCAAGGTAGCCTGGGGCCGGTCAATCTGCGGGGCACCTATGCCCAACAATCTGACTATGCGGATTCGCCGTTGGACTACGACGCGGATTTCCTTGCCGTTAATGTCGGTGTGAAATTGCAACCCGTCACCCTCAACCTGGGTTATGAACTGCTGGCCAGCGACGATGGCGTTCAGGCCTTCCGTACCCCCCTGGCCACCCTACACAAGTTCCAGGGCTGGGCAGATAAGTTTCTGGCCACCCCGGCCGGCGGCATCGAAGACCGCTACCTGGGGATTGCGGGTAAACTTGGGGCAGTCAAATTTGCCGCTACCTACCACGATTTCCGTGCGGACGAAGGTTCCCTGGACTACGGCACAGAGTTGAACATTGTCGCCAACTATCCACTGACCTCCGGAATAAATATGCAGTTGAAGTATGCGGACTACAACGCGGATGACTTTGCCACGGATACCACCAAGGTATGGCTGACATTGAATATTGCGCTTTAACCGACCCCCTTTTAACTGACCTTCTGGAGAGTATGGCACTCAAATTGCATCCAACCTGCAATAAGTTTGTATTAATGCGTGCACGGTTGGGGATATGCCCACGGCACCGCCACGCCCCATCGCTGACATCAAGACGCTGACATCAAGAAGGGGCAGCTTTTAAGCTTAAGATTATTTTGTGACAAGTAGCCGTTCTCAAGCGCCGATCAAGGTCATGCTTATTGACGATGACGCCACCCGCGCCGGCTGGGTGGAAAACTGTTTAATAAAGCTTGGCTTCAGTACATCCAGCGTGATCAGTCAACATACGTGCAGCGGACCACCCACCAGTCTGCTGCGCACCATCTCTGATCAGGCCCCGGATGTGATCATCATCGATATGGACTCCCCGGACCGGGACCTTCTGGAAAGCCTGTCCATTCTGGCACAACACAACCCCACTCCGGTGGTGATGTTCAGCGCTGAAGAGGATCCGGACTACATCAGCCGGGCTGTAGCCGCGGGTGTCTCAACTTACCTTGTGGGCGGCATTGACCCCGATAAGGTACGGCCCATCATTGAGGTCGCCTTTGCTCAATTCAGAAATTTTCAAAAACTCCGGCAAAGCCTGGAAGACACCCGGGCGGAATTGTCATCACGGCGCATTATCGACCGGGCCAAACTGACGGTCATGCAACGTTTAAACCTCAGCGAAAACCAGGCTTACGAACACATGCGCCGCGAGGCGATGAACCGGGGTGAAACCCTGCTGTATGTCGCCCAGCAAATCCTCAACACTTAAGCTTCGCCAATGGAAAATGAATAATCTTGTCCCCTCCAAACTAGAAAAGTCCAATGTAGACATTGGCTATCTGCGCCTGACCGATGCAGCCCCCTACATTGTTGCACAGGAATTGGGCATTTTTGCCCAATTCGGATTAGCCGTCAGTCTTCACCAGGAAGTGTCCTGGGCCAACGTCAGAGACAAAGTGGTTTCGGGCAGTTTAGATGCCGCCCAAATGCTGGCCCCCCTGCCGGCCATGACCACCTTCGGCGCAAGCGGCTTGCGCGCCCACCTGATCGCCGGACTGGTCACCTCAAAGTACGGCAACGCCATCACCTTGCGCGAAGATCTATTATCCTTGGCACAACAGACCAACGCCGCAACCCTGGGCCATGGCTTGCGTGATCTGACCCGCAGGCGGCCTATAACATTTGGCACCGTGCATCCCTTTTCGTCTCACACGCTGTTAATTCGGCGCTGGTTAAAATCCCTTGCCATCGACCCGGACCGGGACGTCAAAATTCTGGTGGTCCCACCCAGTCAAATGGTGGACAGTCTCCAGCAAGGGGTGATTGACGGTTATTGTGTCGGCGAACCCTGGAATACCGTTGGACAGCTGGGTGGCGCCGGTAAGGTTGTGGCGTTGGGAAGTAACATCTGGCCCAACGCTCCCGAAAAAGTGCTGGCGGTGAGCGCACAGTGGCACGCGGCACATCCGCAAACCCACTTAAGTCTGCGCCGGGCCCTGCTGCGCGCATGCCGCTGGCTGAGTGAACCCGGACACAGCGAAGAAGCTGCTGAGCTGCTTGCCCAACCTGAATATTTGAATATGCCCAAGGCGTATTTGCTGCCTTCGTTGTGCGGTGGGGGTTCAAAACCACTCCAGGAAGTCCACCAGTTTTACGGGCCAAACTTGAACCGCCCGGAACCGGGCACCATCAGCCAAATGATTCACGAGTGTGCTGAACTCCTCGGTAAGAATATCGATGCGGACACTGTGCTGACCCTGACTAACCGGTCTTACTTACCCCAGTTGTATGACAGTGCCGCAAATTTTGCCCATGCCTGAGCACTTACCGAAAGCCTGCCGGTTACGCCCCATTTCTTAACCCTCAAGCACCAAGTTAGTGCAGATGCGCATCACCCGGTATTTCCTCCATTTTGCGAAAATTCTCCTATCTACTTGATTCTCAGCCTAAATCACCTGCATTCACTATTGGCACGGCTTTTGTATTCAAATAAATAGAAGACGTAGAAAAAACAGAACAACCACTTTAGGCAGGGCAAAGGCGCCCGCTGTTTGCAGAACACGCAGTTTGTGTTTTCAAGCAGCGGGCGCTTTTTTTTTGAAACAAGCATCAGGCCAGAGGATCTATCAAACATGCTTCCAATAACTAAGCGACTTAAAGCAATAGCGCTGTTACTGACTCCGATACTAGCAATAACCGGGCAGGCGGAGATTGGCGAACCGGAAAAAGACGAACTCACCTTTGGATTTATTAAACTGACAGACATGGCACCCATCGCCATCGCTTACGAAAACGGCTATTTTGAGGACGAAGGGCTCTACGTCACCATCGAAGCCCAGGCAAACTGGAAGGTATTGTTAGACGGCGTCATCGACGGACAACTGGACGGCGCGCATATGCTTGCCGGTCAGCCCCTGGCTGCCACCATCGGTTTTGGTACCAAGGCTCATATCATCACCCCCTTCTCCATGGACCTGAACGGCAACGGCATCACCGTATCCAATGCAGTCTGGCAGGCGATGAAACCGAATATCCCGAAACGCGCGGACGGCCGGCCCGTGCACCCCATTAAGGCTGACTACCTCAAGCCCGTGGTGGAAAGTTACATCGCTGAAGGTAAACCCTTCAACATGGGTATGGTTTTTCCGGTATCCACCCACAACTACGAGCTGCGCTACTGGCTGGCCGCCGGTGGTTTACACCCGGGCTTTTACGCCCCCCACAAAGGTGATATCACCGGGCAGTTGGACGCTGACGTGCTGCTGTCCGTAACCCCACCCCCGCAAATGCCGGCCACGTTGGAAGCCGGAACCATCTACGGCTATTGTGTCGGCGAACCCTGGAATCAACAGGCGGTGTTTAAAGGTATTGGGGTGCCGGTCATCACCGACTACGAAATCTGGAAAAACAACCCGGAGAAAGTGTTTGGCATCACCAAGGCGTTTTCCGAAAAGTACCCCAACACCACCGTGCGTATCGTCAAAGCCCTCCTGCGCGCGGCAAAATGGCTGGATGAGAACAACAACGCCAACCGCATGGCCGCGGTGGAAATCCTTTCCCAGAGCGAATATGTTGGCGCGGATGCGGAAGTCATCGCAAATTCGATGACCGGTACATTTGAGTACGAAAAGGGAGACAAAAGAGAAGTCCCGGACTTTAACGTCTTTTTCAGATACTTTGCCACCTACCCGTACTACTCAGACGCGGTGTGGTACCTCAGTCAGATGCGCCGTTGGGGGCAAATTGCAGAACCTCAGACCGACGCCTGGTATCACGATGTGGCCAAGCGCGTCTACCGCCCCGACATTTACGCACAGGCAGCTCAGGCGCTTATCGAAGAAGGGTATATGTCCCCGGAAGAATTTCCCGACTTCGACAACGAGACCGGATTTCGTCCACCTCAGGATGAATTTATCGACGATATTACCTTTGACGGCACCCAACCCAATGCTTATCTGAAACAATTTCCAATCGGCTTGAAGGACGAGGTGCTGTGATCACCGCAAGCCTGAACCATCTCAAAGCCGCCGGGCTGCGGCTGCCGCACCTGGCTGCAAGGAGTATTATTCCTATATTGGGAATCAGCTTGTTTTTGCTGGTCTGGCAGATTGTGGCCGCCAATATTGATACCTCCCTGGGCAAGTTCCCGGGACCCTCACAAGTTTGGCAACAGACCAAGGCCCTGGCTGACGAACACGTCCAACAACGGGCCAAGGCGGCCAAATTCTACCAGCGCCAGGAAGAACGCAACGCCAAAAAACTGGCACAAGACCCAAACGCAACTATTAAGATGCGCGCCTATACCGGCAAACCCACTTTCTGGGATCAGATACTGACCAGTTTGATCACGGTCATGTTCGGCTTTGCCCTGGCTAGTTGCGTGGCTATTCCATTGGGTATCATCTGCGGATTGAGCGAACGGATATATGAAGCGGTAAATCCGATTATTCAGGTGCTCAAGCCGGTCTCACCCCTGGCCTGGCTGCCCCTGGTAACCATGGTGGTTTCTGCGGTCTATGTCAGCGACGACCCTCTGTTTGAAAAATCGTTCTTAAACTCCGCCTTTACCGTTGCGTTGTGTTGCTTGTGGCCCACGGTCATAAACACCACCGTGGGTGTCAGCAGTATAGATAAAGATCTGGTTGACGTGGGCCGGGTGATCAAACTACCCCCGTCGACCCATGTGGCAAAAATTGTTCTGCCCTCCTCCATCCCCCTTATATTTACCGGTTTACGCCTGTCCTTAGCCACCGGCTGGATGGTGCTTATTGCCGCTGAGATGCTCGCGCAAAACCCCGGACTGGGCAAATTCATCTGGGACGAATTCCAGAACGGCTCCTCCAATTCTTTAAGCCGGATCATGGTGGCGGTGCTCACCATCGGCCTGATCGGCTTTCTGTTGGACCGCACCATGTTAGTCATCCAGCGCCGCATAAGCTGGGACAAACAAGCGGTTCTGCGTTAACGCCTTCAACTTCCTGACCATTAAGGGCCACAGCCATGCAACACTTTCTCGACATCAGCCAGATCAGCAAAACTTTCAACACCGCCACCGGCACCTACGAAGCCCTGCAAAATGTTGATCTGAAAATCCAACAGGGTGAATTTGTATCCTTAATCGGACACTCCGGCTGCGGAAAATCCACCGTCCTTAACCTTATCGCCGGCCTGTTGGACGTAACTACCGGTGGCATATTTCTCGACGGCAAACAAATTGATGAACCGGGGCCGGACCGGGCAGTAGTCTTTCAAAACCATGCCCTTATGCCCTGGTTATCGGTCTATGACAATATTGGTCTGGCGGTAAGGGCGGTATTCAAAAAGACAAAAAACAGAGCGGAGATGGACGCCTGGATCATGCACAACCTTGAACTGGTTAACATGACCCACGCCAAAAACAAAATGCCCAACGAGATCTCCGGGGGTATGAAACAACGGGTTGGCATAGCCCGGGCCCTGGCGATGCAGCCGAAGTTGCTGTTGATGGACGAACCCTTTGGCGCGCTGGATGCTCTGACCAGGGCACAGTTGCAAGACAGCACCATGGAAATTCACCGTGAGTTGGGCAATACCGTCATCATGATTACCCACGACGTGGATGAAGCCGTGCTGTTGTCGGACCGGATTGTGATGATGTCCAACGGACCCGCGGCAACTGTCGGGCAGGTGGTTGACGTTAATCTGCCCAGGCCCAGAAACCGTCTGGCCCTGGCCGAGGATGCCCAATTTAACCATTGCCGGCGCCTGGTCCTGGATTTCCTGTACGCCGCGCACACGCCCGCTGAGCCACAGAATTCAGAGGTTGCTGATCTCAAGGCCAGCCGCCCGGAGGCGGCTTAGTGAGGGATGGTTACCAGCTAGTGGTCATTGGCGGAGGTATGGCCGCCAACCGGTTGATGCACCAACTACAACAGTTGGGTTTTCCCGGTTCAACCTTGGTGGTGAGCAATGAAAAAAGCGTCGGGTACAACCGGATCCTGTTACCGGGTCTTCTGGCGGGCACCTGCCGGGAAGGAGATTTGCAAACCGGGACGAACTGGCATCAAAACACCAATACCACAATTGCCCCGGCCCAATCCGTGGTGAAAATCTGCCCACGCCGTCAACGGGTCACCCTGAGCAACGGCTGCAAAATCAAATATGCAAAGCTGGTGATCGCCACCGGATCACACGTGCCCCAGCCTGACTTTGACCCGGCCGTGCAGCCCTATGTTTTTACCCTGCGTAACTTGCGGGACGCACAACGCATCAAGACCCATGCCGCAACAGCCACCCACGCCCTGGTTGTGGGGGGCGGCTTGCTGGGGCTGGAAGCCGCTGATGCCCTGCATGAGCTGGGACTTAAGGTCAGCGTGCTGCACCGGGGCAGCCATCTGATGAACCGGCAACTCGACCGTCCGGCCGGGGATTATCTGGCTCAACACCTGGCCACACAATCCATCAACGTGGTGTTGAATACCGCGGTGAATCATGTGACCCTGGCCGCCGGCCAGTGCCGGGTCCACATGACGGACGGCACCACCATGACCGCTGACCTGATTGTTTTTGCCACCGGCGCCCAACCCAACATCGCGCTTGCTGAACAGGCGGGTTTAGCCTGTCGGGGCGGCATCTGCACCAATCAATTCCTGCAAACATCGGACCCGGACATCTACGCTATTGGTGAGTGTGCCCGTCCACCGGGTGGCACGTACAGCCTGGTGGATGCCACCCATGCACAGGCAGATGCCTTGGCCCATACCCTTTGCGGCACCCCCCGGGCCTACGTTCAAAAGACCCTGGGCACCCGTTTGAAAGTTTCCGGCGTTTTGCTGTTTGCCGCCGGAGACACCCAGCCAACTTGTGCTGAAAACTTGAACGATGTGGTCATCCAAGACCGGTTCAATCACATTTATCGGCGCCTGTTGTTTCGGGGTAACCGCCTTATCGGAGCGGTATTGATGGGTGAAATCAGCGCCGCCAGGGAAATTGTCAACAAGATGAATCAACGGGTTGAGCCGGCGGATATAGACGGTTTGGCTTTTGGCACGGGATAACAGATATGCATAGATCAAGTGACAACCAGAAAGTTGTGGTGGTTGGCAATGGCATGGTGGGGCACCACTTTGTCACCACCCTGGCTGACCTCCAGCCGGACTGCGAGATCACCGTCATCGGCGCGGAACCCACCCCGGCTTATGACCGGGTCCATCTATCCGAGGTCTTCGCCGGCAGATCACCCGAAGACTTATCCCTGGCCGGGGATGGTTATGACAAATTGGGGGTACTGGCCCACCATGGGGATCCGGTGGTGGAGATTGACGTGGATAACCAAGCCGTCAAAACCCGGGCCGGGCAAACATACCCTTACGACAAACTGGTCATAGCCACCGGTTCAACCCCCTTTGTGCCGCCAATTCCGGGCAATGACCACCCCGGGTGTTTTGTCTATCGTACCCTGGAAGACCTGGACGCCATCCGCCGGGCCTCCAGGGACGCCACGACCGGTGTTGTCATCGGCGGCGGCCTGCTGGGTCTGGAGTGTGCCAATGCGTTAAAAAACCTGGGCCTGGAAACCCACGTGGTTGAATTCGCGCCCGGGTTGATGGGTGTGCAGCTTGACCCGGACGGCTCCCAGACTCTGCGCCGGCACATCGAAGAGCTTGGGGTAAGGGTTCACACCAGTACGGCAACCGAGCAAATTCAGGGTCACCATCAAGGCTTGCGGCTGAACTTTGCGGACGGCAATCACCTGGATACCGATATTATCGTCTTTTCCGCGGGCATCCGCCCCAACGATCAACTTGCGCAAGCTGCGGGTCTTGAAGTGGGTGAACGAGGGGGTATCGTCATCAACTCCGCCTGCCGCACCGGCAATCCGCATATCTACGCTGTTGGTGAATGTGCCTTGTTCCAGCAGCGGATTTTTGGCCTGGTTGCACCGGGGTATCGCATGGCCGAGGTTGCCGCGGATCAACTGGCGGGAGGCACCAGCGAATTCAGCGGCGCCGACATGAGTACCAAATTGAAGTTACTGGGTGTCGAAGTAGGCTCCATTGGCGATGCCCACGGCACCGCCAGCCTTGCCTACACCTATGCCGACCCGGTGCAGAAAATTTATGCCCGCATGAACCTGACCGAAGACGGCCAAAAAGTAGCCGGTGCGGTGCTGGTGGGCAACTGTGATGCTTATGATCAGTTGCTCCAGTATTTCGTGAACGAAATCTCCGTTCCCGAATGCCCGGAACAGCTTATTTTACCCACGGTGAACGGCGACAGTGTGCTGTCCGCTGATGCACTGCCGGACAGCGCCGCCATATGTTCCTGTCACAACGTCACCAAGGGTGCCATCAGCCAACATATTGCTGAAGGGTGCCGGGATCTGGGTGAACTTAAATCCGCGACCAAGGCCAGTACCGGCTGCGGTGGTTGCGCGGCTTTGTTAAAAAACGTTTTTGATCGCCAACTTGAAAGCCTTGGCATTGAGATCGACACCTCCATCTGCGAACACTTTGCCCATACAAGGCAGGAATTGTTCCATATCTGTCAAGTTGAAGGCATAACAGACTTCGCCACATTGTTGGGCAAACACGGCCGTGGCAGCCACGGATGTGATATCTGCAAACCCGCGGTCGCTTCTATCCTGGCCTCGCTGTACAACAGTCATATTCTGGAGGGGCAGAACGTCGGCTTGCAGGATACCAACGATCACTTACTGGCCAATATGCAGAAAAACGGGACCTACTCCGTGGTTCCGCGTATTCCCGGGGGCGAAATTACCCCGGACAAGCTGATTGCCATTGGTCAGGTGGCAAAACAATACGACCTGTATACCAAAATTACCGGAGGCCAGCGGATTGATCTGTTCGGCGCACATATGCAGGATTTACCCCTGATCTGGCGTGACCTGATTGATGCGGGGTTTGAAACCGGCCACGCCTACGGCAAATCTTTGCGCACCGTCAAATCCTGTGTGGGCAGCACCTGGTGCCGGTACGGGGTGCAGGACTCCGTGGGCATGGCCCTGTTGCTGGAAAACCGCTACAAAGGCCTGCGCTCGCCCCACAAACTGAAATTTGCCGTCTCCGGCTGCACACGGGAATGCGCCGAGGCACAAAGTAAAGATGTTGGCGTCATTGCCACGGACAAGGGCTGGAACCTATTTGTCGGGGGTAACGGTGGTATGCGCCCCCGCCACGCCGAACTATTCGCCACGGATATCGACGATGCCACCCTGGTTGCCTATATCGATCGTATCCTCATGTTCTACGTCAGAACAGCGGATCGTCTGCAACGCACATCGGTCTGGATGGAATCTTTAGAGGGTGGTCTAAGTTACCTCCAACAGGTGATCATCGACGACTGTCTGGGTATTAACGCGGAACTGGAGGCACAAATGGCGCACATCGTCGGCACCTACCAGTGTGAATGGAAAACCACCATTCAGGACCCGGAAAAACTCAAACGCTTTCGTCAGTTTGTTAACTCCGACGCGGCGGATACCCAGGTTGTCTTTGTCCGGGAACGGGCGCAAAAGCGCCCCGCCACAGAAGAAGAAATCAGTTTGCTTGCCGTGGAGGCCCAATCATGAATCTAGCGGCCACCACGGCAAAAGCCGTGCCCTTGTGCCAACTCAGCGATCTGATCCCGGGTTCCGGTGTGGCGGCTTTGTACCAGGGTGGACAGAACCAGAGCGGGCAGAACCAAGGTGGACACAACAAAGATGGAAAGCAAAAAAGTGCACCGCAAGGTGAACAAATAGCGCTGTTTTATCTCCCCGACAACAACCCCAGTCTCTATGCCGTCAGCAACTACGATCCCATCGGCCGGGCCAACGTCCTGTCAAGGGGGATTGTGGGCACCATCAACACCCGGCTGGTGGTGGCCTCGCCGCTGTACAAACAGCATTTTGACTTGCTATCCGGCGTCTGTCTGGAAGACAGCCGGTATACCATCAAGGTCTACCGTGTCCACCTGGATCAGCAAACCGTTGTTTTGGAGGTTTAGACCTGGGATGTCAGCTTCAGTTGAAACAACCTGTCCCTACTGTGGCGTGGGCTGCGGGGTTACGGCCCGGGTTTCCCCGGCACAAAAGATAACGGTATCCGGCAGCGGGGCTCACCCGGCCAATGCCGGCCGGTTGTGTGTCAAAGGCACCCACCTGCCGGGGATCACCACCCCCGGCGGACGCCTGAGCCAGCCGCAAATCAACGGCAAGGACACCACCTGGGACACCGCCACAACCCACATAGCCGAGCAGTTCGCCCATACCATTGACCGGTACGGGCCGGACTCCATTGCGTTCTATCTTTCGGGACAGTTGCTGACCGAAGACTACTACGTGGCCAACAAACTCATGAAGGGTTTTATCGGCAGCGCCAATGTCGACACCAATTCCCGTCTGTGCATGGCCTCAGCGGTTGCCGCCCACAAAAGGGCCTTTGGCGAAGACGTTGTACCCTGTAGTTATGCTGACCTGGAATCTTGCGATTTACTGGTACTGGCCGGCTCCAACGCAGCCTGGACCCATCCGGTGCTGTATCAGCGTATTGTGACGGCAAAAAAGACCAGGGCGATAAAGATTGTGGTGATCGACCCGCGCACAACCAGCACAACCGACATTGCAGACCTGCATTTAGCCCTTAAACCCGGTTCGGACATCGCCCTGTTCAACGGCCTGCTGACCTACCTGGTGGAAAATGCTTACCGCGACGATGCCTTTGTCCAAAACCATACCGAAGGTTGTAGCCAGGCTATTCACCGGTCCACAAGTCTGGCTGATACCTGTGACCTTACCGGACTGGATCGGGCTGACCTGTTGAGTTTTTTTAAATTATTCGGCGATACCCGACAAACCGTCACCCTTTATTCCCAAGGCATCAACCAGTCCGCCCGGGGTACCGATAAGGCTAATGCCATCATCAATTGCCACCTGTTGACCGGCAGGATCGGCCACCCCGGTCAGGGACCTTTTTCCATCACCGGTCAACCCAACGCCATGGGTGGGCGGGAGGTCGGCGGCATGGCCAACCAGTTGGCGGCGCACATGGACTTTGTGCCGGAACATATCGATCGTGTACAGCGGTTCTGGCAAGCCCCACGAATGGCCCGGGCGCCCGGCCTGAAAGCCGTGGAGCTGTTTGATGCGGTGCTGGACAACCGTATTAAGGCCATTTGGATCATGGGCACCAACCCGGCGGTGAGTTTGCCGGATAACAAGCAGGTCAGAGCTGCGCTAGAGAAGTGCCGTTTTGTTGTGGTTTCTGATTGTATGGCCCAAACGGATACCACCGGTTTCGCTGACGTTCTGCTGCCGGCCCAGGGCTGGGGCGAAAAAGACGGTACGGTAACCAATTCGGAACGCTGCATATCCCGCCAGCGCCGGCTGATCAAACCGCTTGGCAACGCCCGGGCGGATTGGGCAATTATTTGTGACGTAGCGGGCAAAATGGGTTACGGGGCAAACTTTGCCTATCAACACCCGGCAGAAATTTTTGCTGAACACGCTGCCCTCAGCGGTTTTGAAAACAACGGTGAACGTCTCTTTGATATCTCATCATTGGCTGAACTGTCCCACCAACAATATAACAATCTGGCGCCCACCTATTGGCCCGGGCACCGCCCCTTTGCGGACAAACACTTTTGCACCCCCAGCGGCAAGGCCCGCTTTGTCTCTACAACCGCCATTCCGGCACCCAGCCCCCGTTCACCCGAGCATCCCTTTTTAGTCAATTCCGGGCGGGTCAGGGATCAGTGGCATACCATGAGCCGAACCGGTCAGGTGCCCAACCTGTTTCAACACACACCACTACCCACCCTGCACATTCATCCCGAAGACGCCGCCAACCTGGGTGTGGAAAGCGGCAACCTGATTAACGTCGAAAATAACACGGGTAACTTGCGGCTTTTGGCTGAAGTGACTTCAGCAACACCCCCCGGTAATTTGTTTGTACCCATCCATTGGAACCGCCAGTTTGCTTACAAAGCCACCGTGAGCCGCATTTTTCCATCCGTGGTTGATCCCGTTTCCGGTCAGCCGGCAACAAAAACCGCAGCAGCCGCCTGCCAACGGGTGGCGGTAAAACAATGGGTGCGCCTGGCCCGGTTTGGCCACTTTGATCCCAACGACCTTAACAACCTGCGCGGTATACAGTTCTGGGCGCGCATACCCATGGACTTAGCCGTAAATGGCGGCGGGTTGTATGAGTTTGCACTTGACCAGACCAGCCCCCTGCTGGCGCATTTGCCCGGTGAAGATCTGGTGACCTATGTCGGCTCACAAGGTGCCCAACGGTATCTGGGACGTTGTGATAACAAAGCCCAATGGCTTGCCTTTGCCGGACCCGACCGGTGCCGGTTGCCGCCGTTGTCTCACCTGGCAGATCAGCTGACCGGTCAGGCGCCGGATTGGCAAAAACTGGCCCTGACAAATAACACCGGCTGTGATCAGTCTGCCATGGTGTGCAGTTGCTTTGAGGTGCGCACGACAACCCTGCGCCGGCATATTGCCCAGGGGTTAACCACGGCTGCGGCGCTGGGCAAAAGGTTGGGCTGCGGCACCAACTGTGGTTCCTGCCTCCCCGAAATTAACCAGCTTGTGGCACAGCAGACAGGCCACCGGCCCCAACAAGCAGAGGTTTTGATTCATGAAGGCTAGCTGCGTATACCTGGTGGGTGCCGGGCCCGGTGATCCGGACCTGATGACCATCAAGGGGCAGCGCTGTATCAGCCGGGCGGATGTCATTATCTACGACCGATTGGTAAACAAGACGCTGCTGGCATGGGCAGGAACCGACTGTGAGCTGATCTACGCCGGTAAACGCAAGCACCTGCACGCCATGAGCCAGCAACAAATTAATCAACTGATGATCAACAAAGCCAAGGCAGGGTACACCGTGGTTCGCCTCAAAGGGGGTGATCCCTTTGTATTCGGCCGGGGTGGCGAAGAAATTGAAGCCTTGGACAAGCAGAACATCGCCTGGGAAGTGATTCCCGGCATCACCGCGGCAGCGGGTGCGGCAGCCAGCCTGGGTGTGCCCCTGACCCACCGCAGTCATGCCCAGGCTGTGACCTTTGTCACCGCCCACAAACAAAACGGCACCCTGGACCTGGATTGGGATCTGGTCATGCGGCCCAACCAAACCGTTGTTTTTTTCATGGGGTTTTCCGTGCTGGACACCCTGGTACAGACCTTACTTAACAAGGGTCAGCCCCCGGAGACAAACTTTTCATTAATTGCCGACGCCACCGGTCCCCGGGAACGTAAGGTACATACCACCCTGGCGCAGGTCAGGGATCATCCGGAACTGCCCCTGTTGAACAGCCCGGTTTTGCTGATGATGCACCCTGCCCCCTGCGTGGCCACCCGGGATTTAACCCAAGCGGAAACTACCCGGCGGGAACCGGCCCTGGTTCATCGAAGTGCCGGTTGAACATAGCTAATATCTATTAAAACAATTAGAACAATCTATTTTATCTAAGCAGCATGCCGCTTTAACATGCCTCCAGCTCAATTGCTGATTAACAGTTGATGGAGGAATTTGATGAAACCCTGTAAAACTTTTGCCGCCGTCGGCTGGGCCATTGGCCTGATGCTGCCGGTCCTGTCTTTTGCCGACGCTGAAATTTCAAAACCCTCCGGGGCAAGCGGCGCCGGAACCGTAGTTGCCGGACAAGCCAAACCCAATACCTTCTGGTGGCCGCAACAACTGAACCTGTCACCCCTGCGCGACCACGACAGCCGTTCCAACCCCTACGGCAAGGACTTCAACTATGCAGACGCTTTTGAAAGTCTGGACTTAGCTGCTGTTAAGAACGACATCAATGCCCTGCTGACCAACTCCCAGGATTGGTGGCCGGCTGATTTTGGCAACTATGGTCCGTTTTTTATCCGTCTGTCCTGGCACAGCGCCGGTACTTACCGCACCCTTGATGGGCGCGGCGGGGGTGACGGCGGCCAGATGCGCTTCGACCCGCTCAATAGCTGGCCCGACAACGGCAGCCTGGACAAGGCAAGGCGTTTGCTGTGGCCGGTGAAACAGAAATACGGCGCCAGCCTGTCCTGGGGAGACCTGATGATACTGGCGGGCAATGTCGCGCTGGAAAATATGGGTTTTGAAACCTACGGATTTGCCGGTGGCCGGGCTGACGACTGGGAGCCTGATCTGGTTTACTGGGGCCCCGAAGTCAAAATGTTGGCCAGCAACCGGCACTCGGAATCCGGGGCATTGCGGCGGCCCCTTGGGGCCACCCACATGGGGTTAATTTACGTTAATCCCGAAGGCCCCCGGGGTAAACCGGATCCGGTGGGCTCAGCCAGAAACATAAGGGTCGCTTTTGGCCGCATGGCCATGAGCGACGAGGAGACCGTTGCCCTGATTGCCGGTGGACACACCTTCGGCAAAATGCACGGTGCCCACAAAGCGGCCAATTGTGTGGGTCCGGAACCCGGCGGTGCTGCGCTTGAGGAACAAGGCTTGGGCTGGAAGAACCGCTGCGGCAAGGGTCACTCGGAAGATACTGTTACCAGCGGCCTGGAAGGTGCCTGGACCCAGGCGCCCACCCGGTGGACCACCCTGTACCTGCAAAATCTGTTGAACTTCGACTGGGAACAAACCCGCAGTCCCGCCGGTGCCATCCAGTGGGTACCCACGGACAAGTCCGTACACCAGTCTGTTCCGGACGCCCACGTCCCGGGCAAATTTAATCCCCCGGTAATGACCACCGCGGATCTGGCCCTTAAGTTCGACCCAGCCTACCGGAAAATTGCCGAACGCTTTCTGGCCGACCCGGAAGCTTACCGGCTGGCCTTCGCCAAAGCCTGGTACAAGTTGACCCACCGGGATCTTGGCCCCCGGACGCGCTACCTGGGTGACCAGGCGCCGGCCGAAACCCTGATCTGGCAGGACCCTATTCCTTCTGCGGATGACAAAGTCATCAGTGCCCGGGATGTTCGCCGGCTCAAGGCGGATATTGCCGGGCTCAACCTGTCCCCAACCCAGCTTGTCAGCACCGCTTGGGCGGCCGCCTCGACATTTCGCGGTTCGGATATGCGTGGCGGTGCCAACGGCGCGCGCATTGCCCTGGCACCACAAAATACCTGGGCCGTCAACAATCCCCCAGCCCTGAATGTGGTCCTGGATGCGTTGCGCGGCGTACAAAGCCGGTTTAACAGCCAGGGACGCACCCGGGCTTCGCTGGCGGATCTGATTGTACTGGGCGGTGCAGTCGGGATTGAGCAGGCGGCTGACGCTGCCGGCATCAGCATCAACGTACCCTTTGCGCCGGGGCGGGGTGATGCGGTTCAGGCACAAACCGACGTGGCCTCCTTTGCCCTGCTGGAACCAAGGGCAGATGCCTTTCGCAACTACTTCAACGCCGAGACCAGCTACCGCTCACCGGCTGAAATGCTGGTGGACAAGGCGGATCAGCTCAATCTGAGCGTGCCGGAAATGACAGTGTTGTTAGGCGGCATGCGGGTGCTGAACACCAACTGGGACGGGTCTGCTCACGGTGTGCTGACGGACCGGCCAGGTATACTGACCAACGATTTTTTTGTGAACCTGCTGGATATGTCTACCCGCTGGCAAAAAAGTGATACCGAAGGTTTGTACCTGGGCGCGGACCGGGTCAGCGGTGGCGTAAAATACAGTGCCACCCCGGTGGATCTGATCTTCGGCTCCAATTCGGAACTGCGGGCTGTAGCGGAAGTGTACGCCTACGACAACGCGCAAGTTCAGTTTGTAAACGACTTTGTAAAAGCCTGGGTTAAGGTCATGCGCGCGGACCGTTTTGACCTGTAAGTCTCCCTGCCTTGTATAGGACACCGGGTGGGCAGCCGTTGCTGTTCCACCCGGCTCCCTTTCGGTTTCTCCTGTTTGTATTGTCCGCCTGGTTTGCCCTTGTCTTGTTATGTGCAGGCCAGCCCTGATCAATCATCACTTGCCATGTCTACGTAAAAGACACATGATTAGTTTCATCTAAAAACCAAATCCGTCCTTAAGCAGGAGGCCTCATGGCGCAAAACAACGGCACCGTCACCACCGAACTGCTCGACCATGTCATGCAGATCCACATCGACCGGGCAGACAAAATGAACGGTTTTACGCCGGAAATGTTTGAGCAACTGGCGGACGCCATGACGGAGCTGGAGAATACCGACAACGCCTGGGTGGGTGTGCTCACCTTTGCCGGCAAACACACCACCGCGGGCCTGGATCTACCCCGTTTTGCAGGCTCCATGCGCGAAGGTGCCCAGGCCCCGGGCGAGGACTTGCGGGTGGACGCTTTTGCCATCCGCCGACGCTGCACCAAGCCGGTAATCATGGCGGTGCAAGGTGTGTGTTATACCATCGGCATAGAAATGATGTTAGGTGTTGACATTGTGGTTGCCGCCCAAGACACGCGTTTCTGTCAGATGGAACCCAAACGCGGGTTAGCCGTATTCGGCGGCGCACATGTACGATATGTGCAACGGGCCGGTTGGGGGAATGCCATGTACCACCTGTTGAGGGCTGACGAATTTGATGCTCACCGGGCTGCGCAACTGGGTATGGTGCAGGAAGTGGTTAACACCGGCGAACAGATTGACCGCGCGCTGGCCATAGCCGGGGAAATTTGTCAAAACGCCCCCCTGGCGGTACGTGAGATAAAGCGTGCCGCGGCGGTATTTCTGGAGCAGGGAGAAAGTGCGGGATTTGCCGAAATTCCGGCCATGCGCGCACGCACCGCCAACTCCGCGGACTTTGCCGAGGGCATAGCGTCGTTTCAGGAAAAACGTCCGGCCCGGTTTACGGGTCAATAAGCCAAACCACCAAACCTGCCCGCTACAGGCCCCGTCGCCGGGACCACCAACCCGGCTTGGAATCTAGAGTTGAACACCGAACATTGCGAAAAATTTCTCATTGTATTCGGCATCGCTGAGGTCACCGCCCATCTTCACCCACTCTTCGCTGGACAGGCGGTTTCGTACCGCCATAAAACCCTCAGCATCGGGTCCAACCGGCCACCGCAACTGGTAATCTTCGGCGGTCACTGCGGTTAAGATGGTCTCCGCCACCCGTTCCGGCGGCACCGCCCGCTGAAAACCCGCGGAAAACACCTTGCCGTTGCGCCGCATAATGGGCTGGTAGGGTGAAGTTTTGTCATACCGTGTCTGCTCAGCGGAATTTTCAAAAATATTGGTCATGATTACACCGGGTTCAACATTGACCACCCGCACCCCAAACCGGTACACCTCATGAGCCAGGGCTTCACCCAGACACTCCAGCGCCCACTTAGACGCAGAATAGGGAATTTGATTGGGAGTGGCTAACAGCCCCACCGCTGAGGTGATATTGACAATACAGCCCGAACCACGTTCGCGCATGGCCGGCAGGACCGCCTGAATACAGTTTACCGCACCAAAATAATTTGTTTCGAACATCTGCCGATGTTCATCTTCCGGGGTCAACTCCAGGGGCGAGGCACCGCCGATACCCGCATTGTTAACCAGCACATCCACCGGGCCTGTATTGTCAACCGCCGCAAACGCCCGGGTGATCGACGCACCGTCACACACATCCAACTGCACCACCTCAACATCCAGGGACTGTGCTGCCGCGGCTTCCTGCAGTGCTGCCGCCTTGGCGACGTTGCGCATACCGGCAAAAACCTTGTAGCCGTTTTTGGCCAAATGGATAGCTGTAGTTAGACCAATCCCCGTACTTGTCCCCGTCACCACCGCAATCGGCATATACCTCTCCTGATCATCCGCCCTTCGTAGAGTGTCCAATGGTACAGTATGCCCAAGGGCTAAAACATGATTTCCACAACATCCGTATCGCCTGTATATCGCCAATCTATCGACAACAACCCAGGTTATCCCGGTGAATATAAAACGCTTGCACCACCCTCTATTGATCTGTGTTACCGTGCTGGCCATGAATGCCAGCCAAGCAGAAATTACCGCCACCCTGACAGACCTTCGGTGGATGCAAGGCGCCTGGCAGGGTGAGCTGGGTGAACAATTTGTTGAAGAAGCATGGAGCAAACCCACCGGGGGCACCATGTCCACCATGGTGCGGCTGACCACTGCCACGGCCATCCTCATGATCGAGTTGATTGCCATCCGGGAACACGACGGCACCCTGATCCTGCATCTGCGCCAATTCACCCCGGACTTGCAACCGGTGCTGGCCCAGGACATGCCGCTTGCCGCCATAACAGACACCAGTGTTTCTTTTACCGGGCCCGCAGACAGCCGGATTAAGGGGTTACGCTATCGTAAAATGGGTGATCAGGGCATGGCGGTTGATGTGACCGTCAGCGACAATCAGGTGCTGACCGCTGAGCTGACCCGGCAATCGCCGTAGTTAAGGTTGAAGGTCGGTGATCTCGGCCTTGGAGAGGGGAGAAGCCGAGATCACCATAGGAGAAAGATTGAGTTCAGCCTATGTCTAGGCCACTAAGGGATAGATGTTTTCGTAGCTGGCCTCCTCTGCAAGTGGGTGAGTTGTGGTGTGTTCTTTTTCATCATCGTACTGATCGAATAAAACCGTACCTTGTAATGCAATGAGCAGGGTTTTGTCCGTTTCATTAATCATTTCGTAATCCACAATAAACTCCATTTTCCTGGCGGTGTTGATAAGCCGTATCGTCTCTATCTCCTATACAGCAATTGCCGTGCCAGGTTTTTGGTCAAATATCGTGGGAATATCAGACACTTTTGCACAGCAGCAGAGCAAAGCCCGAAACAGGCTCCCTGATTTGGTGCGGACGGATTTGGTGCGGAAGTTTGCCCAGGCCAAACGCCTGGTTTATGTTAAACGCTGTGCCTGCCTGCCGCAGGCGATGCAAAGGGAGAAGATGTGTCCAACTTTTTACTCAAAGACGCCATTTACAATTGCCGCGCCATGCGCCGGCTGAAAACAGACGAGGTACCCGAAGATCTTTTGCTCCAGTTAATTGATGCCGCCAACCAGGCACCCTCGGGCTCTAACTCGCAAAGGGCGCGGTGGATTGTCGTGCGGGATGCCGAGGTTAAGCAGCAACTGGCGGCGCAGAACCGCCTGCATGCCGAACCCTATATTGCACCAAACCTGAAAAATCCCAGTTCTCCACAACAAAAACGCATGCTGGACGCGGTGGTATGGCAGATGGATCACATGCATGAAATACCCGCACTGATCGTGGCGTGTTTCGACTATCTGCAAGCAGTATCCGGGGTGGAAATTTACCGCCAGGCAGGCTCCGTGTGGCCGGGTATTCAGAACCTTCTGCTCACCGCCCGTGCGCTGGGGCTTGGGGCGGCCCCCACCACCCTTGCGCTGCGGGATCAGGACGCGGTGCGTAAAATCCTTAAACTGCCGGAGACCTTTGCCGCACTCTGCCTGATACCGGTGGGATACCCCCTGGGCAAATTTGGCCCGGTCTCTCGCCGTCCCGTGGCGGAGATTATGCGTTTTGATGCCTGGGAAAAATGATCAGGGGCGACAGCGGGCATAGGGTTGCGGTGAAATTCCGGGGAGAGGCGGCTGCCTCTCCCCCGGCTTTTCTCATCGATGAGAACTGACCATAACTGGCCAGTACCGGCTACAACTGGTCCATATAGGCCAGGTTGTTATCAGCCCCTTCCGCCAGGGCAATGGCTTCGTCACAGGACATGGGCTCCATTTGCCCCCGGGTTTGGGCAGACGAAAATTCTCCATCATCACTGGCCATGGTTACCGTCAGTTCATCCCTGGGTTCTAACGACACCTCTAACTCGCGAGGCGGCTTGCTCTCCAGGCGCACCTGATAGTCACCCTTGGGCAAAAACAGCGGCTTGTTACTGCCTAGATTACTTCGCGCAATGAGCTCACCGGCGCGGTAAACACCATAACGGGTGCCCACAGACTGCTCCAGCGCAGATTGTAATTCTTCAGCATTGTTGGCGCTGACATACCGCCCACCCCCTGCCTGAGCAATGGCGCGCAGACTCCGGGCATCTTCATCCGCACCCTGGCCCATGCCAAAACCGATAATGTGGGTGGTAATACCCTGGTTAAGCAGTTCCGCCGCCGCGGCAACCGGGTCGCCGTCACAACTTTCAATGCCATCGGTGACCAGCACAATGGTGCGCTCTCGTTCCTGTGCACCAAAGTCCTGCGCAGCCTGTTGCAAGGCGAAGGCGATGGGCGTCTGTCCTCTGGGGCGCAGTGTTTCCACCGCCTTGCGCACGGCTTCCCGTGATTCACCGCCAAAGGGCACCAGCAAGGATGAGTCGGCACAATTGTTGGCGTCACTGGGACTTTCGTTACCATAAGCCCGCAAGGCAAGATCCATGTCCCGGGGCAGCCAGTCCGCCGCCTTAAGCAGGGTGTGCCGGGCAATATTCATTTTAGACTCGCCGGCAATTTGACCCCACATGCTGCGTGAAGAATCCAGGACAATTTCCACGGCGTGCTCATTCAGCGACAATGCCGGTTGGGCATTACGCCGGGCGTTAACCGCCAGGGCTGCACAACTGGCGTCCTGTACCATCAGGGTCAGCTCGGTGGTCCGGCTTTGCTCGTCCAGGCTGACCGCCCGGGCCTTGATGAGGTTCTCCCCAAGTTGCAGGGGCAATTGACCGGTAAAGGTCCCCCCGGTCAGCCGGGTGGGTACTTCCGGTCCGCCGTTGACGGATAACATCACCGCTTCAACGCCGGTGGTGCGCATATTTAAAAAAGCCTCGGTAAGTTGGCTGGGATCCGTAATCTGCACAAAGCCGCCTCCGGTACCCAGGGCCACTTCCTGCAATATGGCTGCACCTTTTTTGTCATCTCCCAGCAGGAGTGTCTGGACAGTGACCCCCTGTTGCTGGGCCAGACGGGTGGCTTCGCGTACCTTATGCTGGTTTGACTTGCCATCGGTAAACAGCATCAGTACACGGGAGGAATCCGGCCGGCCGTGGCTGCGCAATTCTTCCAATGCCGTGTGAATTCCCGCAGCAATATTGGTCCCTCCAGAACGCTTGGTGCTGCTCAGGGCCGCAACAATGGACGCCCGGTCCGTGGTCAAAGACTGGCGCAGTTCGCTGTTGCTGTCGAAGGTCACCAGACCAATTTGCACATCACTCTTAGCGGACAGATTCTGCACAAATTCAATTGCCCCGGCACTGCGATAGTCTTCAGGGTCCGTTCGCGTCAGACTCATGGATGTGTCCATCACCAACATCATATCCAGATAGCGCACCCCGCCGATGGTGGACGCGGCACCTTCTACATCTATCAGCACTTCGCCGTCCGTGGCATAAATCGCCTCTGTTGGGGACAAAGTTGGGGACAAAATCTCAACCGCCAATTGTCCCGGGGCCAGGCGGGATTCACCCTCCATAGGCGTTAGGACATCCTGGGAATTTGACGCACAACCCATCAAGGTTGCAACAAGAATCAGGGTTAAAACCCGCATATGTATGCCTCCGTGCATATCCGCTCGTAAATTCCGCTAAAGCATAAGCAGACTCATCCCTGCCCGCGTCGAAACAGGCCACAAAATTCACCGACAAATATTGAATTAATCGACCCCCATAGCGATGCCATCAATTAAGCTGACAAACCAAGCCGAATACTTGTCTGCCGCTACTCCGCCCAGGGGGGCACTTGTCCCCAGGTTTCCCAAAACGTGGTTTGTGCGGTGGGCAGACGGGACGTGGGTCCAAAGCGTCCTCGAGGATAGCCAAAAGGCAAACAGTGGTGGAAGGTCATCTGCTGCGGCACATCAAATAGTGCATATACCCGGTCCATGACCTCAGGATGTAACGTGGTTAATACCGATCCAATACCCAGGGCTCTGGCCGCCAGCAACATGTTCTGTATGCCCGGCAATACCGACATGGCTTCAAACCTGCCGCCGGTGGAAAAAGCCAGAATAACCAGAGGCGCGTTGACCATTTCGTCCGCCAATTGTGCCGCCATGCGGTAGGGGGACCCCTCAGGCATATCCTCCCTGCCTTTCCAACCGTAAGCGTCCCGGCGCTTTGCCCACCAGGCTTCGTGATAAAGGGCGCCAAAGGACTTTATTTTTTCTTTATCTTGAATAACCAGATACCGGGCAGGCTGTGCATTACCCCCGTTGGGTGCCTTGGAACCGGCATCCAGAATCAGCTTTATGTGGTGATCCGAAACAGCCCGATTGGGGTCCAGCCGTCGAATGGCGCGCTGGGTAAACATCGCTTCACCCACACTCATCTCAAGCCCGGTGGGGGTCTCCAGCCGAATCATTGCCATGCCTTGTCCTTAGGTTGTTGAGGGCAGCTTGCATCTCAACAAAATACAGGCAAATTGCCAAGCCTTAACAGCAACCCCCGCAGGCAACCCTGTTGTGCGGAACCTAGGTGCTGTGTTCCCCCAGCAGGATTTTCTTCATATCACCTTCTGCCTTGTAGCTTGCCACCAGTAAATAGATGCTCAAAAATATCATGCCGCCAACAGATGCAATGAGTGCCAGAACAATACCCGCAGGCGAGAACTTGTGACGCCAGCCCACCCAAAGCGCGCTCAGTATCAGATAGGTGGCAAAGTCCAGGTGAAACTGCCCGGGCCAGCCAAAATGAGGCAGAGCCGGCAGGGTGGTTGCAAATAAGTTAATCCCCTCGTTTGCCACCGCAAGGCCCGTGTAGATCAAAACAACCACCAGCATCGCGACAAGTAAAATACGTAAAAAAGTCATCTGCATCCCCAACCTGTTAGCCAAACCCGGAACTACGTAGCGAGCGCTACACTAGCCTATCCGGCTGCCCCGGTCAATACAAATGAAGCAGTTGCTACATAAATACAGATTAAGCCCCGGACCACCCATGCACCCGCCGGCGCATTTCGGGGCCAGCCGAAATAACAAACTCAAAGGACTATGGTGCGTTCAGCCACCGGGACGCGGCTTCATCCTGAAAAAACTTGCTGGGGTTGCCCGAGGACAGGCGGCTGGCCAGGTAGTGGTGAAAGTCAACTACCACCCGCTCCATGGTCACCAGCTTGCCGCCTTGCATCAGGCGGGATCCCATACCCCGGTGCACACGTTCACAAATAGCCTTATCCTCAGCAAAAAAGGCCTGGGTGAAAGATTCCTCCTGAGGATCACCCGCCATGCCGCCACCCGCAAAGGTGACCCCGGAACGGATGCGGGTGTGCCCTGCGTCGATTGGATGTGCCGACAACCAGCCCAGGGAGCCCCAGGTGAGCACCCCAACAAAGGAAGGCGGCAAGGCGATCAGAATGTAGTGCTCATGCAGATCGTCACCGGATGTCCCCCATATTTTTTCGATCAGGCCCCGCTTCCGCCGTGTGGTGCCTCCGGTTAACGTCCACTCGGACGAGCCGGCAATATAGTAAGCACCCCGGGTCGGCGATACGGGTTCCAGAGTGTGCTCGTGAACCTTAAACAGGTGATAACTTTCCATGGCATTTTCCATCGCCAACTTCCAATTTGCCTTCCAGATTTCACTGCCACCCGGACGGACCTGGTCAAAGGCGTGGGGCGCAAATCTTTGTAGATAGGCATCAATGTCCGCCAACCGTTCCGCCAGCGGGCGCGCCGCAGGATTCAGATTGACAAATACCAAACCGTTCCACTCTTCCAGCAGATAGCGTTTCAGGGGGTGGCTTTGCCGGTCCACCAGACCTTCCGGATCATGGGGTACCGCCAGTAAGGTACCCGCCGTGTCATAAGCCCAGGCGTGGTAGGGGCAGGTAATGTACTTGTCTACCCGACCGGGGCCTTCGTCCAACAGGACCGTACCCCGGTGCCGGCACACATTTGACAGTGCCCGTAACTGACCATCCCCGCCCCGCAGAACAACCAATGGCTCGGCACCCACGGTCAGGGCTATATAGTCCCCGCTGACCGCAAGCTCGCCGGCCATGCAGACAAAAATCCATTCACCGGCAAAAATATGCTGGATCTCAGCCGCATGGATATCGGGGTGGGTATAGGCACCAAACGGCAGGGAAACGGCCCGGGATAAGGGTTGGCCGGCCGTGTCGACATATTCTTGTAACAGGTCCATTTATTCTCCCGGATAGTGCATTTGTACATGGGCTTGATTTGCAGAGATCAGCGCCGACTCATAGGTGGGCCCGGTCCAGGTGTTCACCTCACCCGACGCCCCCCAACCCTCATCAAGGCCGTTGCCACTGTCGTAATTGCCGTTCTCATTCTTGTCGTGAAAAGCCATCACCGCGATACCCCCGGCAGGTATACCACTTAAGGTTACCGTTTGAGTCTGCGGCGGCACCGCCAGCCAGGCGACCGGATTGATAAATTTTGCAAAAGATTCAGGATTATCGTACAGCACCAATACTAATTTCCCGGGCCCAACCCGTGCGCCGCTGATCCGGATCCGCAAGGTGGTGTGATCAACCGCAGGCCGCTGCTCTGCTGATGATCCCTGCCCTGGTTCCGCCGCCGCGGACACGTGTTCTCCGCAGCCAACCAGCCCCATCAGCAACACCGCGGTTACTAACCCATTTTTGGCCATACAGACACCCCGATCTTTTTATGATACACACTTGTATCTTATCTGAAGCTTATTTATGATACAACCGAGTATCATAAAAAAGACGGTTATGGAATTTTTCAGCCGCCCCTGGACCGGGGAAGAAGCCCGATATTTTTTAGAGGACTACCTCAGCGGCTTTCTATTTGTTGCCGGTCTGCTCTACTTTGTGTTTGAACTTGGCCGTTATATGTGGCTCAAACGCATGACCTGGACCTTGCTGGGGGATTGTGCCACTAACTTTTTAACCTTTCTGGCCTTTCCCTACGTATCGTATTTGTTAGGCGGGGCGTTTTTTGTCAGCTTATTTTTTGTCGCCTACGAGCAGTGGGCCGTTGTGCAAATCCCCATCAACGTCTACACCCTGGTGGCGGCGGTAGTCATTGCCGACTTTGTCTATTATTGGGAACACCGTTTTATGCACAGGACCGGCATCGGCTGGCTTACCCACACCGTTCATCATAGCTCGCCGGAATTTAATATTTCCGTCGCTTATCGCTTTGGCCCTTTAGACGGCTTTTATCCGTGGTTCTTCCATCTGCCCCTGGCCCTGGTGGGTTTCCATCCGCTGGTGATCTTTGCCGCGGAGATTTTTGTCCAGGCTTATCAAGCCATCCTGCACACCCAGACCATCCCGAAGCTGCACCGCAGGATAGAAGCCGTTTTT
>JANQMF010000069.1 GCA_028280225.1 Pseudomonadales bacterium
GACCTGATGGCGTTTTGCGGTTTCGATCATGGCCATACATTCCGCGTGATTCAGGCCCATGGGTTTTTCACACAATACCGCCTTACCCGCCTGCAGCGCCCGGAGGACCCAGCAGGCATGTTCGGTGTGCGGGGTGGCGATATAGACCGCGTCAACCTGATCATCCGCCAGCAGTTGTTCATAGCTGTCAAAAACCCGGGCCTGATCCAGGCCCAGGTCCGTGGCATAGGCATCCGCGCCGGCCCGGGAACGGCTGCCCGCAGCGGTGAGATTATTTTTCCGGGAAAGCTTAAGCGCTTGGGCAAAGGTACGGCTGATCCTGCCGGTGCCCAACAGCCCCCAGTTGATAACATCTGTTGGCATGTTATTCCCCGGTGTTCCGTGTATAGACGGTCTTGCCTCTGGAGATGGTTTGCAGCACATCAAGGTCCAGCAAGTCCGCCTTGTCCATCAACAGAGGATTTGCCGACAGGATGACCAGGTCTGCCTGCTTGCCGGGTGTGATGGTGCCTTTGTGGTCTTCTTCAAAGTACTGATAGGCGGCGTCAACGGTCATCGCCTTCAACGCTTGTTTAATGTCAACCGCTTGCTCGGGCCCAAGCTCTACCCCACTGCGGGTAAGCCGGTTGGTGGTGGCCCACAGCAGGCGCACCATATCCGGTGGCACAATAGGGGCGTCGTTGTGGACGGTAAAGGGAATGTTGCGCCGGACGGCGGAGCGGGTTGCGCTGATGCGGCGCCCACGTTCTTCTCCCAGTACCGAATCTCTGTGCCAATCTCCCCAATAAAAGGTGTGGGCTGAGAAAAATGAGGGCACCACCCCCAGGGCCTGAATGGCATCCAATTGGTCCTCGCGCAGGATTTGCGCATGGATCATCACGGTACGGTGATCACCGGGATCTACCTGGCGACTCAATGCATCCAGTAACATTTGTGCTGCGGCGTCGCCGTTGCAATGTACCAGCATGGGCACACGGTGGGTGATAAAGTATTCAACCCGTTCGTTGACCGCAGCCTGGGGGATGGTTGGATAACCCCGGTAATCGGCCTGGAGCCCGGCAGGCACAACATGATAAGGCTTGGACAGATAGGCGGTTTTGCCTTGTGGAGAACCGTCCAGTACCAGTTTGATGCCACCGAATTTTAGCCGCCCGGCATATTCCCCCAATGGGATGTCTGCGGGCACGGCAAAGTCCGGGGTCATGGCCACCGGATAAACCACAACGTCCAGATTGAGCTCAACGTTTTGCAAAAGCTGATAAATCTCCCAACTTGCGGCCCCATCCTGGACGGTGGTAATACCGTGGCTTGCGTAGGTGTGCAGGGCCTGATCAATCTCGCCCTGGGTGAGGCCACCCCGACCCATGTAGTATGGCCGTAAAGGGGTCAGGGCGGTTTCCTCCAGCACACCGTTGGGCTCGGAACTGTTGGGCCGGCGCCGGATGATGCCGCCGGCGGGATCCTTGGAGCCGGCGTGTATGCCGGCCAGGGACAGCGCCATGGAATTTGCCGTGGCCAGGTGCCCGGACACGTGGATCAGGACAATGGGGTGTGTTGTGCTGACCTGATCAAGGTCGTCCCGGGTGGGGTGCCGGCGTTCCTCCAGGAGGGAATCGTCATAACCCATGCCCACGACCCACTCCCCGGGTTGCGTGGCCCTGCTGTCCATATAATCCGCCAACGTTTTTTGCAGGTGGGGGATGGTGGTGACCGCCCCAACCGGCGGTGAAGCCACATTGGCGAGATTGACGGTGCGGGCCATAAAGGCGAAGTGTCCGTGGGCGTCAATCAGCCCGGGCAGGAGTGCCCGATTACCCAACTGCACCACATTGGCCGCCGTACCTCTCCAGGCTTCGGCTTGACCCACCCAAACGATGGATTCGCCGGCAATGGCAACTGCGTTGGCCCCGGCATGCTGGGGGTCCATGGTAACGATATGTTCCCCCACAAACAGCGTATCCGCCGCCAGGTCAGTCTGGTGGATGGTGTTGGGGCCGCTACAGGCGGCCAGGCATGGACCCAGGGCGGCGAAAAAGCGTATCAACGTGTGTTTCATGGTGGACAATAAATTGTGTAACCAGGCGCCAGAATGATCCAGGAGGCCGGGTATGGGCAAGTATTTTGTGGCTTTGAAATCTCAATTTTTTCTCACTCAAAATCCCTTTTTGACCCAATTTTAATGCAGGGATTTTGTGAATAATGAATGCTCAAAGCTACCCATACGGGGGTGTTAAACCCGCGTATAGATACATCGCAAAAAGTAAACAATGCCATGAATGCCGTAAATCGAGTTGCCGCCACAGGTCAATCCCAGTCCTCCTCCCGCAATTGGGCGGGAAGGATGGCAGTTGGGCTGATCTGCCTGTTGGTATTTGCGGCCCCGGTCCATGCCAATGAGCCCGGCACCAGCGCGGGATTACAATCAGCCACTTATTTAGCCCATAACCGCGAGCCCATTACCTCATTCCGGCCGGTGTCCCGCGTTCAGACGTTGCAAAGTGTCAAAGTAGGTAAATCTTATGTTCTGGGGATCAACCGTTTTGACCTGGATACCCACACCGAGATTCTGGGCTGGCAATTGGCCAGGGCCTGGTACCTGGGCCGCCAGGATGGCCTGGATTCCGGATTAACCCTGGTGTGGCAGCAGGAGGCTAACCAGTTTAGTCTGTCCAAGGACGGCCTGAGAGTCACCCGCCGCTTCTAATCTTCTTCTCGATCCGGCTATCGCGCCAAAACTGCTGTTGTTGCCAACTTTGTCTACACAACTTTGCCTATAATTGTTCCGCCTGGAACATTAAGGAAAAATATTGACCTCATCCAACCACTTTGGCGTGGCTACCGCGGAACTGATCCGCACAACCTTCGCTGCGGATGTCGACCGGGCTGTGCTGTTAATGCGCCATTCCGCGCGTACCTTTGACCGTTCGATTCACGACCTGGAAAACCCGCTGACACCCCACGGTCGGCAGCTGTGTGCCAGATTAGGCGAGGTTTTACCCAAGGACCTGGTGGTTAAAGGTTATGCCAGTCCCCCGGAGCGGTGTATGGAAACCGCCCAGTTGGTGATTGATGCCCACGCCCGGGCCGGAGGAGAAGGCCTGCGCACCCGTCCCGTGGAAGCTCTTGGGGTGTTTTACGCCCTGGATCAACAGAAAATGTGGAAGGGGATGAGTGAGCTTGGCCTGCGGGAATATCTTGGCCGTTGGTTTGCAGATGATGTGCCCCGGGATGCCATGATGCCGGCCCCGCTTGCGGTGGATATGGTGGTGCGTGTGCTGGGTGAAAAACTGTCCGCTCCCGGTGCGCCCCGCCAGCTGGATTTGTGTGTGTCCCACGATATGACCGTTTATACCCTGCGTCATGGCTTGGGTTTGGAACCCGTGGACGGGCCCGATGTGGAATTTCTGGATGGCTTGATTCTGTTTGCACGGCAGGGGCAGTTATACATGCGCAGTCATCATGGCGGCGAGGTACGGGTGCGGGCCTGACCCGCCGGGGGGTTGATCAGGCCTGGGTTTTGTCACAAATTGCGGCTTAATCAAGGCTTAGCGGTAGTAAGCGGTGTAACGATGGCCGCGGCGGTGTCTTGGCCGGGTGGGTTCCAGCACCACCTGAATGTTTTTGGTTCGCAGATTCTCTACGTCCAGGGTCCATCGGCCATTGCTGTTAGGCGCGGAGATCCGATGGTAACCGCGATACAGGGCCACCGGCCGGCTTGAGTACCTGCCTACGTTAAGCTGGGCATAACCGTCACGGCGGCTACGGTTGTGAAAAACGACATTCCGCAGGCGGTAGTTTTTGAGGTCAATGTTGTAGTGCTGGTTAATCAGCCGGCGCAGGTGGACACGCTCGCTGCCGCGAATGCGAACCGGTAGGTCCAACCGGACAACTTGATTTTGATAAGCGCGGTGTTTGGATGTCCAATGATCCTGATACCGTTTGCGGTGGTGATAGTCCCGGCTGTGTGGATGATATGAGTGGAAATCTGAATGTTTGTAACTGCGGCTGTGGTCCGGGTGTGCAAATGCCGAATTTACCCAGAAGCCGGTGACAAGAACAGCGGCTAACAAAACTGCAGACGTTAAACAGGCACGGGAGAGAATCAGTTTCATGGTTTTGCCTCCAAACCAAATTTACACAGTGCAGGCAGACTAAGGTTTTATTGCTGAACTCTTAGTGAACTTAAACTAAACGGCGGCTGAACCGGACATAAACACAGGCTGAACGATGCCTGGTTCAGGCGTCGTTGACGGGTTCGCGCAGCAGCGTAAAGGTATAAAGGTAGCCGTACAGACCGGTAAAAAATATGCTGGGGGCCACGGTAAGCCACAGGTTGGGTGTACCGTTGAGGACGTGTACGCCGATGGCCAGCAGGCTTTGTGCGGTCAGAGGGGCGAGGGGTGCCAGCAGGGTGCCCGGTACACGCAAACCTTCCAGTTTTTTTGCGGAAAGATCCAGGGCGGCCCGAAACGTGCGAAAAATGGCACGGTTCTGCGGGGTACTGGAATGAACGTTGCACAATATGGGCGTGATGAATATCAGCGAAAAGCAGTTACCGCCAAACGCGCGCACAGCCCTTTCGAGGCCATAGGTAAACAACAGTGTTACCGTGCCGCTGAGTAGTCCCTGCACCGCCGCTGCACGCATCAGCATAGCTTGGTCGTCGGTGACCAGGCTGTTGGCCCAGTAAGTCCACGAGGCGTAGAACAGCATGGCAACAGCCGCGGAGAGAAACAGGCGCAGGCGCGGGGACAAGGCGGACTCCGGTGTTTGTGGCAATATACAAGCCATAGTACCAGGTGTGCCGGGGGACAGGATAGGTCGTCCCTGACCTGAGAATATCTCCCTATTGCATCACGCAAAGCCGTCCTGGGCTCAGTCGCTGGTGCTGTGCAGCACCTTTCCTTGAGAAAATACCTCGGGCGTCCTGCCCGTTATTTAACGCTAGTACAGTCCCCGGGGATGTCCAATCTCAAGGTTGTGGACCTTCGGTTAACGGGCGATTTTCATCCTGGACCCACTCGGACATGGAGCCATCGTACACCCCCACATTGTCTTGCCCCAGCAGTTTGGCGGCAAAAGCATCCAGGGTGGCGGCAATACCCCCGCCGCAGTAGGTGATAACCCGGTCTGCGTCCAGTATACCCAGTTTGTTTAAGGCGTCAGCCAGTTGTGGGGCCGGCAGAAAACACTCGTTGTCCAACAGGCTGTCGTAAAAGAGTAAGTGACTGCCGGGGATGTGCCCCCGGCGTTGGTAATAGAAATCACCGCTGCCCTCGTAGAGAGACTGGGTGAGCGCGTTGACGGTACACACCTTACCGTGCATGCCGGCTTCCACTTCATTGGTGTCGGCAAAGGCCCCGGTCCTGGGCAAGGCGCTAAATTGGCTGCGCGGATAGTTTTCGGTCCCTGAGACCAGCGGTAAATTGGCTTGTTTCCAGCCGCTGAGATTACCTTGCAGAATTTTCACATCGTTATGACCGGCATAGTGCAACAGCCACCACGCCCGGGTTGCCCACATCAGATGCCCGGAAGAATAGAGCACCACGGTATGGTCATTGCTGATCCCGCTGGCTCCAATGGCTTCACACAAACTTATCAGCGGTGGCAAGGTAAAATTAAGGCCCGGACTGGGTGTCGCCCAGGCTTCGATCAGATCGATGAAGCCGGCACCGGGAATGTGTGCCTGTTGATACCGGTTAAGGCCGCTTTCCACCTGATATTGACCATTCCCGCTGGGGGTCAGAAATACACCTGCGTCAAAGACCCTGAACTTGTCCCGGGCCAGTTGCGTTTGCAGGGTTTGAGGGTCGATTAGATATTCCGGATGGCTATAGTCCATTGTCGGTTCTCCTGTTGATGATTTGCTCCAGGTGGCTTACCAGAGGGGCTTTGAGGGTGGCCGGGCTTACGGATGTCAGGCGCCAGGTTGCGCAGCCCTGAAAGGTCATAAAGTTGTCCAACGCTTTTGCAAAGGCGTCCATGATCGCGTCTTCCGCAAAGGGGTGATCACAAAAGTGAACCGCCACCAGTTCCAGGGTGTTCTGTTTACGGTGGGCTTTTGCATCCAGTCTGCCGACAAATTGATCCCGATACAGTAGGGGCAGACAGAAGTACCCGTAGCGGCGTTTTGCGGCGGGCACGTAACATTCAATCTGGTAGTCAAAATTAAACAGACTTTGCAAGCGGGGGCGTTGAATCACGGCATTGTCGAAGGGTGACAAAATAACCAGGCGGTGGGCGGTTCTGGGCCCGGCACTTTCCCAGGTTCCGGCAGGTGCAAAATATATTTCCCCGCTGGGCAGCTTGAGTTGTTCCAGTTCTCCAGCCTGCACGGCGTTGTTAACCTGCTGCTTAACAGTTTCACGCAGGCTGGGGTTCCGGCGCAGGTAGGTGATACCTTTAAGGGAGGCAAAACCGTGACAACGGAGCTGTTGTGCAATCAGGTGCGCGGCAAACTCCCCGTTCTCCGGCAGGCCAAGTTCAATACCCGCGGGCAGCACCCGTTCAGGCAGGTCGTAGGTTTTCTGGAATCCGTCTCTGGCGGCGACCATAAGATCACCTTGCATATACAGTTGCTCCAATGCCCGTTTTGCCGGTTTCCAATCCCACCAGCCGGCACCGGTACCCCTGGCCTGGTCAACATCCCGGGAACGTAAGGGGCCTTCAAGCCGGATCCTGTCCAGCAGCGCTTGCATCAGTTTTTTGTCCCGGCTTTTAAACCAGTGTTGCTGACCGGATGTTATGGCCTTTTTATAAGGCAGGGAGAAACGGAAGTCTTTTATGGGTAAAAATGCGGCGGCATGAGACCAGTACTCGAAGATCTGCCGCTTGGCCAGCAGTTTGGTCAGCATATCCGGGTGATAGTTCGGCACCCGGCTGTGCCAGACATGATGGTGGGCACGCTGGACCACCGAGATGGTGTCAATCTGTATGTAACCCAGGTGTTCGATGGCCCGGCGCGCGCCATTCAATCCCTGACCAAAGGGTTTGTTTTGTAACAGCCCCTGGGCGCCCAGGGCCAGGCGGCGCAGACGCTTAAAATCTTCGGCCCGGGTGAGGGCAATAGCTGGCTTGCTGCTTGCTGGGGCTTTAGTCACAATCCACCTCGGGCTTGGCCGGCCACCGCCGGATTGAGCGATGCCCGGCTCTGTATTGTCTTTGGTCCATTAAGGATGTTCATGAAATTTTTGATGTTTTCCGCCACCTCAAGGGTTCTGTTTTACCACGTTCTGTGTCTGGTTCTAGTGACCTCGGTAGTTAGCAACAACCCGGCTCGTGCTGCAAGTCCCCAGGCTGAGTTCAGCCGGCAGGGGATGGTGGCAAGCCGTTCCGGCTGGGCTTCGCAAGTGGGTGCGGATATCCTGGCAAAAGGGGGCAACGCCGTGGACGCAGCGGTAGCGGTGGGTTTTGCCCTGGCAGTGACCTATCCTTCAGCAGGAAATCTGGGTGGTGGTGGCTTTATGGTGATTCGTCTGGCGGACGGCCGCTTAATCACCAATGACCATCGGGAAAAGGCGCCCCTCGCCGCCGACAAAGATATGTACCTGGATGCAGAGGGGGAAATTGTTGAGGGGTTGTCCACCCGGTCCCACCTGGCGGTGGGTGTTCCCGGGACCGTGGCGGGCCTGCTTGATGTATTGGCGGCTTATGGCACGCTACCTCGGGCTCAAGTGATTCAGCCGGCCATTGATCTGGCGCAACGTGGGATTATTCTGGACCGCGATCTGGCTCAGCAATTTCAACGCCGCTTAAAGGATTTTGCAGCCTATGCTTCGAGTATGGCGGTCTTCAGCCGGGACGGACAAGCCTGGCGCCAGGGTGAACGTTTTAAACAACCGGATTTAGCGGCCACCCTGAAGCGGATCAAAAAATACGGCAAAGCGGGGTTTTATGGCGGTAAGACCGCTGACCTGCTGGTTGCGGAGATGACCGCCAATGGTGGTCTGATTACCCACGAAGATTTATTGGCCTATGAGTCCAAGTGGCGCAAGCCGGTGACCGGTACCTATCGCGGGCATACCATCGTCTCTATGCCGCCACCCTCTTCGGGCGGGGTCCTGCTGGTGCAGATGCTAAACATGCTTGAAACTCTGGACCTGGGCACCATGGGGTATGGCAGTGCGGCCAGCATCCATGCCATGGTTGAAGCCCAGCGCCGCGCTTATGCTGATCGGGCTGAATATCTGGGGGATCCGGATTTTTATCCGGTCCCCGTGGCAAGACTGATCAGCAAGACGTACGCAGCCCAGCGTTACGCTGACTTCGACCCCCAGCGTGCCGGGGTGAGCAGTGTGGTCAAGCCGGGAAAAATCCCCCTGGAGAGTATGGAAACCACCCATGCCTCGGTTATGGATGCTGCCGGTAATGCCGTCGCCTATACCTCAACGTTGAACCTGAGTTATGGATCAAAGATTGTCGCCGGAGGTACGGGATTTTTGCTGAACAATGAAATGGACGACTTTTCTTCCAAGGAGAATGTGCCGAATTTTTATGGATTGTTGGGCCGACGGGCAAATGCCATTGAACCGGGTAAGCGTATGCTCAGTTCCATGACTCCGACCATTGTCCTGAAAGGTGATCAACCTCTGCTGGTGACCGGTTCACCGGGAGGCAGTACGATTATCACCACAACTTTGCAGATCATATTAAACGTCATTGATCATGGCATGACGCTCAACGATGCGGTGGCGAGCCCGCGCTTCCACCATCAATGGCAGCCGGACCGCATAGTGCACGAGACTTATGCGTTTTCCCCGGACACCCGGGCAGTACTACACCGGATGGGGCATCAACAACTGTTTACCATTCCCGCCTTTCTGGGCCGGGGTATTGGTGACGCAAATTCGGTATTACGCACAAAAGAGGGTATATTCGGCATGTCTGATCCGCGTAATGCAGGACGCGCGGTGGGTGTTCCCGTGACACCCTGACAGCAATAGCGTTATCAACAGCAAGCGCGGCGTGGGAGGTCCCTTGCTGGCATCGAACACCATCGGGAGGGTGGAGTATGAAGCCAAAATTTTGGCTGGAACGCTGGCAAAAAAACCAGATTGGATTTCACCAGGCTGAGCACAATAAGCTGCTGCTGGAGTTCTGGCCAAGATTGGATATACCGCCGGGAAGCCGGGTCTTTGTGCCACTGTGCGGCAAGTCCATGGATATGCGCTGGCTGGAGCGCGCGGGTCACTCTGTTGTGGGCGTGGAGCTTGCGGAAATTGCGGTGCAAACTTATTTTGCCGAAAGTGGGGAGTGCGCGCAGACCCGGGCGGTAGACCGTTTTCTGCTGCACCAGGGTCCCATGACCAGTATCTATCATGGCGACTTTTTTGATTTAACCTCCAGCTTGTTGGAAGATGTGCGGGGGTTATTCGACCGCGGTGCTCTGGTGGCGCTGCCGCCGGACATGCGTTTTCGCTATGTGGACCACTTGCTGCGGATTATCCCGGACGGCACACGCATATTGCTGCTCACCTTTGAATATGACCAAAATCTGGTGGCGGGGCCTCCTCATTGTGTGATGCCGGAAGAGGTAGAGGCCTTGTTTGGTACCCGGTGTCAGGTGGACCTGATTGAGTCCATTGTCACCAGCCTGCTGCCCCCGCACTTTGAAAGTCACGGCGTTTCCCAGGCGGTGGAGAGCGTGTACGTGATTACCAAAAATGACTGATCGTGAGACAAGGGCCGTGACGGCCTTTTTTGTACGTTAGCTTAGCAGGTCAGGATTATGCCCAAGGCTCCCGTTAATCACGTGTCCCTCGAATATGATGTACTGGGTGACCCGCGCCATCCGGCCATTGTCCTGATTCGAGGGCTTGGCACCCAAATGATCGAATGGCCCAGAGAGTTTTTGCAGGCCCTGATTGAAGCTGATTTATCGGTGGTTATTTTCGACAATCGCGACGCGGGCATGTCAAGTCAGTGTGAAGCAGACTATCCGCTGGCGGCAATGGCTGCGGATGTAGTGGGTTTGTTAGATCATTGCGGCATACAACGCGCCCATATCTTTGGCATCTCCCTGGGCGGCATGGTCGCGCAACTGGTTGGGGTGGAATATCCCCAGCGGGTTAACTGTCTATTTTCCGTAATGTCTTCCAGCGGCAACCCACAGGTGCCCACGGTTGCCCCGGGGATGTTGCCCTATCTGATAGAAACCGCGGAAGGCCGCGAGGCAGTGATTGAGCTGAGCGTGCGCAACCGGGCACTGTTTGGCAGTCCGGCTTATCCGGAGTCCGAAGGGGAGCGGCGGCGTCAGGCTGCCGCGGCTTATGACCGGTGTTACAACCCGGCGGGGACCACCCGGCAGATGCGTGCGGCTACCGCTGATGGCAGCCGGGTGGAGCGCCTGAGGCAAATTACCGCACCCACCCTGGTGATTCACGGCGAGGATGATCCGCTGGTATCCGTCGAAGCGGGGCGGGATACCGCCCGTCATATTCCCGGTGCCAAGTTGCATACCATCCAGGGTATGGGGCACAACATCCCAGCCGGCCTGGCCGCACCCCTGGCCGACCGGGTCACTGAATTTATCCGGGCAAATTCGGGTTAACCCGCACGCCCGTAGTCGACCGCCAGCCAACGCTCGGGTTTGACCGTAACCGTCACCTGATCCGCTAAATTGCTGTTGTCGGCATAGGCCCGGCCCTGATCTTCACCGAGGTAGCGCACGGCCATGGCCGTTAACGTTTCTTTGTCCGCCGGGGTAATTGAATCTACCACACCCTCAACACTGACATATTTGTAAGGTAGGGTTTCGTTCTGGGCGGCAAGGCTGAGGCGGGTGCCTACATTGATCAGCTGGCCCTTGCGGGAATTTGTGCCGGTGATCATCCACAGTTTTCCGCCCGGTGTGTAGTCATACCAGATGGGTACGGTCAGGGGGCCCTGGTCCGGGACATTCAGCCCCAGAACACCCACATGTAGCTGACTGAGAAATTCCATTTTTTCGTCTTGGGTCATTTTTGTCATATCAGTTGTCTCTTTTTCCTAATTTTTGTTTTCCTAATTTTTTGCTTCTTTTGGGCGCCATTTTTTCCTGGGGATAATAAATTTTTTTTCAAGGGCTTTGAAAATATCTAATAGCACCTATTAACCGTGGCGTAGGCCGATAAACCGATGGCCGGTAAAGCATATAGGAGATAACGATGAACGTAGTTCGATGGAGCCCTTTTAGAGAGTTTGACAACTTATTTCAATCCTTTGAGCGGCCGACCCCCAACGTAAGGCGTGCGGATTGGCTGCCCCTGGTTGATATTCGCGAAAAAGAAGACAGCTATCAGATTGATGTGGAAGTCCCCGCGGTGGCGTCCGAAGACTTATCCGTTTCCGTAGCGGATGGTGTGCTCAGCGTCAGTGGTGAGCGCAGAGTTTCTGAAGAGAGTGATACTGAAGGCCGCGTGCACCGGGTTGAACGCAGGTATGGAAAATTTGTGCGTAATTTTCAACTACCGGACGATGCCGACGATGAGTCCATCAGCGCTGAAAGCCGGGATGGCGTGCTGTATTTGACCATCGGCAAAAAAGCCAGCTCGGTTTCCCGCAGCATCGACGTAAAAATCAACTAGATCTCTCCACCACCGGCAGGGGCGGTATTACCTTGCCCGCTGCCGGTTCTCCATTAACATGCCGCTGCACAGGCCCGCATAAGTCGATTGTCTGGTGTGTCTGGTTTTCTCATGGGGTGGTTTGTGGAGGAGCTTGTCAAGCCAGTTCCGGCTTGACCCTTCTGTTTAATGTCACATATTGCGGACAATATAATTTGAATACTGGCGGCTTGTTGTGAATTTACGGTGTTTTGAAATCACGACCACAAACAGGTCCTCTGAGAGTGTGTACTCTCAACGCTAATCCAAGCGTAACCTTGTACTCTACTTCCGACGGTCCAAAAGATCGCGGTCAGTCACGTCCAATCCCTTGTCTCTGAGTGCCAGCAATATATAGCTGCGCATTGTCATATCGCATTCGTTTGCTTTTGTCGCCAGCTCCTTTCTTAGAGACTTGCGTAGGGTGAACGAAAACTGTTTGGTATCTTCTGTATCCTCAAATTCCTCATCTATCGTTTGATGTGGATTCAGCGAACTCGAAAGTGCGCGGTACAAGTCAGACGAACGTCCTGTTTGACCTGCCATCCGGTATTCCTTTTTCGAAATCCAATTGTCTCATATTTAAGACAATGTTGTTCGTGCAAGGAATATAGCGCCTGAAATGAGATAACACAAGTGTTGTAATCTGCCTGCCGGAGGAGTCGCTGGGATGTTGCGCAATTGTAAAAATATTCCGATTGAATACTGAAACACGCTCAATTTGGTGTTTAATTGGTCCTATCATCCAACCCGGTGCGGTCTTTATGGGTGAAACCAGATAGAACACCGCTCCGCGACAGGGAGCAGAACATAGTCAATAAGTAAGTAGGGCCGGAAGCAGTGGATACAGTCGAAGTCAAGGTGAATAAACCCGCCAAGATCAGAGATTACAAGCTAATGCTGAATACTCTGGCTGAACAGACAAATCTTCAAGTTGATCACTTTGGCGGAAGCATGACAATGAACCAGTTGGCCGTGTTTTTTGCGGTGGCAAGCGCGCAGGCATGCGGGTCTTATACGACAACAACCGACATTCGTATAAAGCTTGAAATGGACAGAAGAGCGGTATCCCGATATCTGACGGCCCTGAGTCAACACAAATACGGTAGCGCAAAAGGCTTGCAACTCATCGAGTTTGTGGAAAGTGTGACTGACAAGCGCGTAAAACACATTGCGTTAACACGCAAAGGTGAGGAACTTGCGCTCAGACTTGCACATCACCTTCAAGAAATCGCCATCCGCCATATGGCTCAACAGGGTACAGGCGCTTAATCTGACCGTTTTTGTTATGGCGCTGGATGACTGTTATGTCCGGTCGTTATAACCTGGTATTATAAACGGTCAGGGCGATATATCTTCGGCTGGGTGGGCTAACGAGCCCACGGTAGCGAATCGAGGACGCGTGACGGCCGCATATTTTCCCCGCAGCAACATCGGAGCTTCCCGGCGTGAACAGACTTCTAGTCTCATAGTTTTCTATCTAACTATGTTTTCATTTGCTTATGTTCTTAGCTTCATACGTATCTCTAGCGGGATCTCAGATCTTACTTAGACTTCACTCCACAAGCAGAGCACGCGTGGAGTTTTTATGGAGAATCAATCAACACAACAACCGATGGTTGCGGTTGCAGTAGCCGGCGGCGGTGGCGGTGTCGGCCGAACCAGTATCGCGGTTGAGTTGGCGATTGCCTTTGGACGTATCCACGAATCAGTCTGGTTATTGGACGCAAGCCTGGGATTTGGCCAGGTTGACCTGGCATTGGGTATGCTCCCCACAAATGTTATTGAGGATGTCTGCAGCGGTAACGCATCGCTTGACAAGGTGATGGTTCAGCATCCCACCGGCATCAAGGTGCTGCCCTCGTCCCGCACACCGTCCGAGCAACCCACGGTATATACTGTTGCGGCTATTGTCGAAAGTTTGCGGGAACTTGAGCAACCGCCCGAGGTGCTCGTGATCGATTGCCCGGCATGGTCAAATGAGGTTACAGCCCTGATGGAAAGCTGCGCGGATTTTGTTCTGCTGGTTGTCAGGGATGATCCGGTGTCTATACAAGACAATATTATTCAGGCGAAGCGCCTTCAGGTACAGTACGGCATTCGAAAATTTGGCGTGTTGATCAATCAATACACACGCAACGACAATGGCGCATCATTCTTCAATCTCTTCCGAAGCACGGCAGAACGCTTCGTCGACGCTGTATTTTTGCACTACGGCACTATTACGGATGATCCCGCGTTCGCCAAGGCGCGTCGCAGTCAAAAGTCTCTGGCAGAGCGTTATCCGTTAAACCCCAACGCGCAAACCTTTAACAAAGTCGCGCGGCAAATTCTCATGTCTCCCTTCACTTCAACTGACGGCAGGCTTTCGTTCAGCAAAGTGTCCGGGCACTAACATGACCCACAACAAAAATAGCAAGCAGGTCGAACAACTCGTGCAAGAACATCTTGAAGCAGTTGCTTTGATCGCACGCGCGGTGATCTACCAATGTCCACCAGTAGTCAATCGGGATGACTTGTTCCAATCCGGGTGTCTGGGTCTTGTTCAAGCTGCACGTCGCTACAAGGCAGACAGCAACGTACCGTTTCTGGCGTATGCAAGAAAACGCATCCGGGGTGCGATGTATGATGAGATTCGCCTGGCAACACCGCTGAGCCGGCGGGATTGGCAGCGGGTACAGGATACGGCTCGGGTTCAGGAGTACTTGCAGGGTAAGTCCGAGCACCAGGTACGCGCGGCCATGGTTGCCGAATTTATGGGGTCTGGTTTGGACCAGTACCTCAGCTTTGAAGCCATGGCACAGCGGGCAAGACAGCCGGAACCGTTCGAGGAAACCAATGCGCCGCCGGCGCTCACACCAACCCCGGACTCTGCTTACGACAAAGAAGAAACCCTTAAAAGGCTCCGGCTCGCGGTGCGTGGATTAACCACGCTCGAGCACGATGTACTCATACTCCACGATTATCGCGAATTGCCTCTAAAAAAAATTGGTTTGATGAAGGGGCTGTCCGAATCACGTATCAGCCAAATACGCAGCCGGGCCATTGCCCGGTTGAAAGAGGGGTTTCTTGAAAACTGAGGTTACTAAGTCCATGGAAAAACAGAGTCAACTGGTATCAACCCGAAAATCTCTACATAAAGTCCTGCTTGCGGCAATGCACAAGTTGTGTGATGACATTTGGCAGTCCTTACCGGAAGTTATATTTACCAAGTCAGCAAACACAGATTCGGACATAGCACGGGCTGACTACCTGGAGTACATCCCTCATGTCCGATCTAATCGGTCGCAAATCAAAACGGCAATCGCGGAGGGGGTTCAGGCTGCATTTGATGCGGACAATACGCGGAAGGCGGATTCCGCATCCAGCTCGATGTTGCAGATCCTTGCGGAAGATGAAGAAATCGAAACCTCTATTCTCGTGACCAGTCTTGTTACAAGACTACAACTTGATCATACAACCGTGCTTGAAGCCATCAAAAGGTCCATCACCAGCCGGATGCCCGGATCGGCTAATCCGGTTGATCCTCACCGCATGATCAGCGTCTTTGTGCGGGCGATAGGACAAGAACCGCCGCGCCTGCAGGCGGTGATTGTGGAGGAGCTAAGCAGGGTTGCCCCCAAGGTATTTGCACAACTTCTGAGCAAAGTCACTGCAGTCCTTCAAATTGAGGGGTCGGGTTCGCGGCGCAACACCGCAACGGTTGAGCCGCATGGAAGCCGGCGTGGTGGTCGTGGTAGTGATGAATCGCCAACGATTCCTGAGGTGGCCGTACAACAGCTTGTGCAGTTGCAGCAGTTGGTTCCCAGCCCACCCGTTTCAGATAATCCGCTACATTGGAGCAATTGGGTGCACAGCCGTCACGAACAACTGGCAAATGTTACCCGTAACCTCAGCCCGGCGGGGCAACAAGCTTTTGAAGTGGCGGCTCAGGTGATCAATTCTGTGCTGACAGACTCAGACCTGTCCGTACCCGCCAGGCTGTTGATCGCGCGCCTGCAAGTCCCCGTAATCAAGTTGGCGATTGTGGACCCGGGTTTCTTGGAAAACGACCAGCACCCGGCCCGCTTATTCATGAACCTGCTGGCCGGGTGTGGGGTTGGCTGGGACGACGACCTGGAACGCACCGCAACCGACCGCTTGTACAAGAATTGCGAAAATGTTGTTAATTGGCTGGTAGAGACCTTTACAACGGACATTGACGTTTTTATTACGGCGGCGGAGAAGCTGCGCGCCATTCTTGCCTTGGCCAAAAAGCGGCAACAACTCATCGACCAACGTCTGGTCGAAGCAACAACGGGCAACGAGAAATTGACCGTGGCAAAAGAACATATTGACGGCATCATCAAACGGGTGACAAAAAACATTGACCTGTCGGCTGATCTTAAAGCGTTTGTTGACCACACTTTACATCGGGCACTTGTCTTCGTGTACGTCCGCCACGGTGCCGTCAGCCAGGAATGGGAACAAGCCGCGGGAACTCTAAACAAGTTGGTACACCTGGAAGCATCCACGACGATAGCACCGGTTGAGGCTGATGCGTTGCTCGAGTCCCTGCGTTACTGGTGCAAATTCGCCGGACTTCAAGACCTGGACGTCCAACAACAGCTCAACAACACCCGCACTTATTTTGAGAACAGATGTAAGCATCAGAAAAAGGGTATTGGATACGAACTGCAAGAAGTCCCCGTGGAGAATCCCATTGAGCTTGAAGGTGTACCGCAGGTGGAGCCCTTCCGCGCAGCGGAAGAGTTTATAGACTACCTGGACGTTGGCGACCTAGTTACCCTGACGACCAACCAGCAGGCCACCGAAGCTGTGCTGACAAAGATAAATGCGGACAAATTCACCTTTGCGTGCAAAAACGAAAAAGTGGAAATTCAACTGACCCGTGCAGAGATCGTAAAAATGTTTCGCCTTAACCGGATCTACTATACCGATGCAAACCTAACCATCTCCTCCCGCCTGGACCAATTGATCGGACACCTGATCCAACCCTAGTCACCCCGCAACCCTCAACCACCTCCACACCCAGCAAATGGTCACCGAACCTCAAATCAGTCCCCAATCACCTCACCACCCAGTGAATGGTTAAATACCCGAGCCTAAATTCAGCCCCCGATCACCCCACCACCCAGCAGGTGGTTAAACACCGAACCTCAAATCAGCCCCCGATCACCCTACCATCCAGCAAATGTTCAAATACCCGAGCCCAAACTCAGCCCCCGGTCACCCCACCACCCAGCAAATGGTCAAATATCCGAGCCTAAATTCAGCCCTCGATCACCCCACCACCCAGCAGGTGGTTAAACACCGAACCTCAAATCAGCCCCCGATCACCCTAACCCCCAGGCAAGTGGCGCGCGTGAACCCTCCCCAAAAAAGGAAATGGGGACAATCTCTCAGCAGGCAAAGGCGGTGTTCAGGGTAAGCTGTTTTCAAACCGTCGGCGACAGGACGTCGCCGCCGGAGCGTACAGGGATGTATTCACAGCGATTTGAAAACAGCTTACCCTGATCACAGCCACTCTCTACCAGAGCCAGAGCCATCACCCATCACCCATCACCAACCCCCAACCCCAAGCCATTCCTCCCCATTTCCCCTAAACTACCCCTCATGGAATTCAACAAACAAACCGTCCGCACCATTATTTTCGAAGCAGATACCCCCGCAGGTAAGGCTTTTGATGTCTGGCTGATTGTTCTGATCCTGCTCAGCGTGGCAGCGGTGATGTTGGATACGGTGGATGAAATCCATGCCAAGTACGGCACTTGGTTGTATGCGGCGGAGTGGATCTTCACCATCATTTTTACCATCGAATATGGGTTGCGGCTGTGGTGTATTCAAAACCCGGGTCTGTATGCCCGCAGTTTTTATGGCATTGTTGATCTGTTGGGCATTTTGCCGACTTATCTGAGCCTGTGGCTGGCGGGCAGCCAATATTTTCTGGTGGTGCGTGTTATCCGCGTGTTACGGGTTTTTCGGGTGCTGCGCATGGTGCGTTATGTGGGTGAGGCAGAGCTGATCTCCCAGGCCCTGCTGGCCAGCCGGCGCAAAATTACGGTATTTGTCTGTTCGGTCCTGGCCCTGGTGGTGATCTTCGGATCACTGATGTACTTGGTTGAAGGGGGTAACAACCCCGGCTTTGCCAGTATTCCAGACAGCATTTATTGGGCCGTGACCACTATGACAACGGTAGGGTACGGGGACATTACGCCCCACTCCCCCATTGGCAGAGGCCTGGCCACGATTATCATGATCATGGGTTATGGCATCATCGCCGTGCCAACGGGTATTGTGACCCTGGAGCTGAATGAAGCTAACCGCCGTCGGGCCAATACCCGTACCTGTCCGGCCTGCTCCGCGGAAGGCCACTCCAGGGAGGCGGCGTTCTGCTGGCGGTGTGGTCAACACCTGTTCCGGGAAGTTGCCCCTGCCCAGGCCCCCACGGACGACAAGACCGGATAATTTGGGGAAATTTCAGGCAAACTATTGCCTTCCAACTGCATACCTATCGGCTGTTAAATATGAGCTTAAATTCCTTTAAATCCAAACAAACCCTGACCGTAAACGGCCGGGATTATGACTATTTCAGCCTGCCCCATGCCCGGGGGTTGGGTGATATCTCCCGGCTGCCGGTGACGCTGAAAATCCTGTTAGAAAACTTGTTGCGCCACGAAGATGATAATTCGGTTAAGGCGGAGGATATTGAAAAACTCAGCGGTTGGGCGGATGCCCCCCCGGCGGCAGAGGAGATCGCTTATCGCCCGGCGCGGGTGTTGATGCAAGACTTTACCGGCGTGCCCGCGGTTGCAGACCTGGCGGCCATGCGCTCGGTGGCGGTGGATGCCGGATATGATCCTGGAATTATTAATCCACTGTCGCCGGTGGACCTGGTCATCGATCACTCGGTCATGGTGGATAAATTTGGGCATGAGGATGCATTTGCGGCAAACGTGGCTCTGGAGATGTCCCGCAACCGGGAACGTTACCGCTTCCTGCGCTGGGGACAGACTGCCTTTGAAAACTTCAGCGTGGTTCCGCCGGGTACGGGTATCTGTCATCAGGTTAATTTGGAATTTCTGGCCAAGGCCGTGTGGACCAGGGAAGAAGACGGCCGCACGGTCGCCTACCCGGATACCCTGGTCGGCACAGATTCCCACACCACAATGATTAACGGTTTGGGTGTTCTGGGCTGGGGAGTTGGTGGTATCGAAGCTGAAGCGGCCATGTTGGGCCAGCCCATATCCATGCTCATCCCCGAGGTCGTGGGGTTTAAGCTCACCGGCAAAACCCGGGACGGCATCACCGCCACGGATGTGGTATTGGTGGTGGTTGAAATGCTGCGTGCCAAGGGTGTGGTCGGCAAATTTGTGGAGTTTTTCGGCAGCGGGCTGGATAACCTGACCTTGGCGGATCAGGCCACCATCGCCAACATGGCACCGGAATATGGTGCAACTTGCGGCTTTTTCCCCATTGATGCCGAAACCCTGAACTATCTGCGTCTGACTAACCGGGATGAGCAGACCGTTGCCCTGGTGGAAGCATACGCCAAGGCCCAGGGTATGTTCAGGGATACGGATTTTGTCGACCCGGTATACAGTGATACGTTGGAGCTGGATCTATCCACCGTGGTGCCGAGCCTGGCCGGGCCAAAAAGGCCCCAGGACCGGGTTGCCATGAACCGTATGAAACAGGCTTTTGGCGACGGCCTGGCGCTCCAGGGGCGCACGGAGTTACGCTCGGTCCCGGTATCGGACAAGGACTATGAGCTGACTGATGGTGATGTGGTCATTGCCGCAATTACATCCTGTACCAATACCTCTAATCCGGCGGTGATGTGTGGTGCCGGTCTGGTTGCCCGCAAAGCTGCCGCCAGGGGTCTGAAGGTCAAACCCTGGGTCAAAACGTCATTGGCACCCGGCTCCAAAGTGGTCACCGAATACCTTGAAGCGACGGGCTTGCAGGACGCGCTGGACAATTTGGGTTTTAACCTGGTGGGATACGGGTGCACCACCTGTATTGGCAACTCCGGTCCGCTGCCGGAACATATTTCCGCGGCCATTAACTCGGGTGACTTAGTGGTTTCGTCGGTATTGTCCGGTAACAGAAACTTTGAAGGCCGGGTTCATCAGGAAGTGCGCAGCAATTGGCTGGCTTCGCCGCCCCTGGTCGTGGCTTATGCCCTGGCAGGTACCACAAGCATTAATCTGGATACCGAGCCCCTTGCTCAGGACCCGGATGGCAATGATGTGATGTTGGCGGATATCTGGCCCAGCAACGATGAAATTGCTGAAGTGGTCAAGGAAGTGTCCATGGACATGTTTGATCAGCAGTATGCGGATGTATTTACGGGTCCGGAAGAGTGGCGGGCCATTGAAGTAGAATCCGCAGGCACCTATGGCTGGGAAGATTCCACCTATATCAAACAACCGCCTTTTTTCAGTGTTGGCGGGGATCTGGACCAGCAGATCGGGGTTCAGGGGGCACGGGTGCTGGCCTTGCTTGGAGATTCGGTGACCACGGACCACATTTCTCCCGCCGGTGCCATCCAGCCGGACAGTCCGGCGGGTCACTATCTCCAACAACACGGTGTAGACGTAGTGGACTTTAATTCTTATGGCTCCCGCCGGGGTAACCACGAGGTTATGATGCGGGGCACCTTTGCCAATATTCGTATTCGCAACGAAATGGTCCCGGGGGTGGAAGGCGGGTATACCCGCCATGTACCCAGCGGTGACCAGTTGAGTATTTACGATGCAGCCATGCGTTATCAGGGTGAGGGCACCCCCCTGGTGGTGATTGGCGGCAAGGAGTACGGCACCGGTTCCAGCCGCGACTGGGCAGCCAAGGGCACACGCCTGTTGGGGGTCAAGGCGGTGCTGGTGGAAAGTTACGAACGTATCCACCGGTCAAACTTAATTGGCATGGGTGTCCTGCCGCTGCAGTTCAAAGCCGGCACAAACCGCACGAGCCTTGGGCTGACTGGGGATGAAATTATTGACATCAAGCTGCTGGATGCAACGGAAAAACCTCGTCAGGAAATTGAGGTGACCATCCACCGGGCAGCGGGTGGACAAGAGAAAATTCTGGTGGATAGCCGCCTGGATACCGATAACGAAATTGCCTACTTTAAGAGTGGTGGCATCCTGCAGTACGTGCTCAACAACTTGATATCACAGGCAAATTAGTCACAAGATCCGAGAATAATATGTCCTTTGTTCCGGAAGGTGTCATATTTGATATGGATGGCACCCTGCTGGACTCCGAACGCCTGGCGCGGGCCTGTTTCTTGCGGGCCTGGCAGGACCTGGACCTGGGTGAGGTCGATATTGAAATCTACAACCGGTGCATTGGCTGTACCGGTGAAGAGTCCCGGCGCATTATGGAGGCGGGTTTTGGGCCGGACTTTGACTATGTCGCCATGGAAGCGCGCTGGTCGTACCACTATCACGCTTGCCTCGACCGGCAACCCGTACCGGTGCTGCCCGGAGTGGAAGACCTGTTGCAACACCTGCGGGCACTGGGCATTCCCATGGCAGTGGCAACCTCCAGCCGTCGACCAACCGTGGAAAAGAAGCTTGCCGGTGCCGGTATCGCCGGCTACTTTTCTTACCTGGTGTGTGGGGGAGAAGCTGCCCGGGGAAAACCCTTTCCACACCCCTATCTCAGAGCGGCGCAACAATTGGCTTTACCGGCACAACGCTGTTGGGCGGTGGAAGATTCGGAGAATGGGGTGCGCTCGGCCAGGGCGGCAGGCATGGTGGTGTTTCAAATACCCAACGAAATTGCACCCAACCAGGCGCTTGTTAACCTGGGTCACCACATCCTGCCCTCGGCAACAGATCTGCTGCAACGTCTAAAGTCTCTGCGGCGCTGAGAACACTGTCACAACCTGTCCGGTTGCTTGTCGCAAGCAGCGATAATGTGAAACGGGTCCGGGGCCGGCACTAAAGGTTTGGACTATGGTCTAACCACAGGATTTATGTTGTACCTGCCGAGAGTATAGTTGTGATTAATCGTAATCAGTCCCGCATGATCGCCCAGGAAAGGCGTAACATGTCACCCTACCGAAAACAAAAAACCGCTTACGCCGGGGTCAGACACCCGCATAATCAAGGCAATCAGCCTGTGCAAAGGACCGTCCACCCAAACGCTAATCGCTAAACTTGACGTTTACGCGCGGTGGGTGATTTGCGGCCGGCGGCTTTTGGCCCTGCCGGTTTGCGGTGTGTTTTTGCCTGATCCAGGAATTTGGCGGCAAGTTTGGGTCCAACCCCGGCGTCTTCGTGTTTAAAAAACACATAAGCCTGCTTGGCGCCACCGGTTGAGATTGCGTTGTGCCATTTAGCCAGGGCAGCGGGGGTATACTTGGTGGCCCGCAACCGCACGTAAAGCAGGTCAGCCTTGGGTAGCAACAGTTTTTGCCGGCGGGGTGAAGCGTCATCATGAGAAATCACCCGGGCATGGCCATGGTCCAGCAATATGTCATCAACGCCAGGCTCCAGCCAGGATTCGTGTCTGAATTCAAAAGCTGCGGGAAAATCCGCGGGTAAAAGCGCCATAAACGTTTTTAAGCGCTCATCATCCCGTTTGAGATTAGGGGGTAGTTGAAACAGCACCGCGCCCAGCTTTGTGCCTAAAACTTCAGCGCGCTTGACCAGATATTCTGTAGTTTCTCCAGCATCCCGTAACCGGCTGAAGTGTGTTATGCGGCGGGAGGCCTTAATCACAAAGCGGAAATCAGCCGGAACCGCGTCCCGCCAGGCTTCCACTACATGGGTTTTGGGCATGCGGTAAAAGGTGTTGTTAATCTCCACCGTGGGTAGTTTGCCCGCGTAGTAGGACAACCACTGGGCTTGGGCAAGGTTGGCCGGATAAAAGTTACCCTGCCAGCCTTTGTAGCTGTAACCGCTTGTTCCAGCACGAATTTTTGTTGCCATCATCCACCTCCCGGCCGGGTCTCATCCGGTGGGCTGAAGATACGCTTTTTTAGCGGTTTTGCAATCTTGTGCGCTGCGCTGGTTTTCGGCTGTCCTGGGCCTAATCCTCCGGAATTAAGCCCATTAACTGTGCCGGGGTCAGGGACAAGGAGTTGACAACGTCGTTAAAGAAGGAAATTTCTCGATCGCTTACCCGCCCGTCAGCGTTAATCACCTCGGCCAGGGCCTGAGCAATGGCCAGCCGGTCGTCGGGTCCCAGTTTTTTGGCTGAGGTATTCAGATACTTGTCCAGCGGGGCTTTTTCGTAAATTCTGGAATTGGCGGCCACCCGGACATCAGCGGCGGGAAAGTCCTCTCCGGTTTTGGCCTGCAGCACCTCCCGTACTTTTTCGACCTCAATGGCCTTGATGTTGGTATCTGCTGCCGTGGCCCGGGCCAAGGTCATCAGCATCACCTCTTTTGCGAGTTGGGCTTGTTCTTCCGGCGTAGGATCGGTACCGCCGAAAATTTTCAGTACACCCGCCAAGCTCGCAATGCTCATAATCTTCTTCCATTATGGTTTTTCGTACCGCTATTCTTTCGCGATGTGGCCCTGGGAGTCAATGTGAGATTAGCAAACTATTCCCTGCCATTGGGGCCGGTTTTCCCGGCGGTTTTGTACCCCTGCCGGACGAAGGTACCGTCAACCACCACCTGAACCTGATCCGGCGCAAAACCCGGCAGGGCGCTCATATCGTAGCTGGAGCGTTTAAATGATCCTTCCGCGTGAAAGACCACATGGTCCGGCGGGTCGGCTAAGTCCGGCATCCCCGCAGGGAAGGTTACCGTTAAGGTCAGGGGTTGGTTAATCGCCTTAATTTTAAGTAAACCCTCCACTTGCACAGACCCCTGGGGGGTGGGGGTTAACCTGGCGTTCGGGTTGGTCCTGAACAGCGCCAGGGGGTGGTTGTTTGAGTCGAACCATTCACGGCCCCGCAACATGTTTTCAACCAGAGGATTCAAAACGTCAACGCTGGCCGTGGCCAGAGTCACTTCCAGTACCCCGGCAGCCAGGTTGTGCTGGGGAAAACTTAATCGTGCATCGGCCACACGAAATTTGCCCCGGGTTTGTCCTACCCTGAAACGTACCTGGGTCTGCTCACGATCCAGATTGTAGCTGAGCTGAGCATCCTGGTAAGCAACGTTGGCCAGATTGTTTTCCAGCAGCGCAATGTCGGCACATGCGGACAACAGCACAACCACGGGTAAGATCTTTGGTGCAATACTCAAACGGGCCGCCGGGTGGGTTACAATGGGCTTTTATGGTACGCCAATGTTTGTGAACAAAAACCAAACAGATGCGTCCAAAGGTCATGCATAAACGTCATTGGGTAAAATCCGTGTTGCTTTCGTTGATGGTCATGGTAGGTATCGGATCAGTTTCAACCTGGGCCATCTCCAGAGCGTTGATACCTACGCCGGTGGGTGAGGCAAAAGCTCCGGACCCGCACGCCTTCAGCAGCGCCGTGGTCCAGGTATATGGTGCTGATGTCTGGGGTGTTCGTGGCCGTTTTGCGATCCATACCTGGATTGCAACCAAGGCAAAAGGGGATTCCACCTATCGTATTTACCAGGTAATCGGCTGGCAGCTGCAGCGCCGGGGCACGGTGGTTTCCATCACCGAAGGCATGCCGGATCGGCCCTGGTTCCGCTCTGCCCCCATATTGCTGCATCAGATTACCGGGGAGCGGGCACAGCCCCTGGTCGCAAAAATTCACGACGCTGCCCTGCGTTATCCCTATGCCGGTGAATACACCATGTGGCCGGGCCCAAACAGCAATTCATTTACCGCCTGGGTGGGTTTGGAAGTTCCGGAACTGGGGCTGGATCTGCCGGCCAAAGCCCTGGGAGATACCTGGATGCAAGTTGAGCACAAGCGCAGGTATGGCGCCAGCCCACCGCCTACTTAAACAAATCGTCCAGCTTCTTTTTGGCCAGGGCTTCTTTGTCCAGGGTTTTATTATCCAAGAGCTGATCCTGGTCTGCACCTTCGTCGGAGTTGTCCCGGTCTGTGTTGTCCTCTTCGGCCATGCTGCCAAACAGTGCGTCCAGTTCCTTTTTGGCACCGCTGCTGCGATCCACGGTTTGTTGGGAAAAAGCGTTTGTACTGGGTGAAAAAAAGTCACAGAAGTTTGCGTTTTCCTTTTGCAGGGGCGGGTCGGCTCGGTCTTCAAAACACTGCATGCTGCGCTTGGGGTCATAGTGCCGGCACATGCGGCAACAATGAAGTTCGTTAAAACAACCGTCACAGGTTGCATGCCGGCTGATAGGCCGGGGCACATCTTCCAGGCTCCTGCCACAGTTCCAACACAGCAGTTGTTTCATTTCCAATTGCCTTTACGAAATTGCCTTAGTTTGATCATAGTCACAGCTCAACATCTCCCTCAATCCAGGTCCGGATCAGATGATGGGCAATGGCCAGGTTACCGGGAATGCGTAATTCGCTATTCTCCTCCGCCACGGCCCGGGCCACTTCCGCCTTGTTAAACCATCTCACGTCAGCCATTTCAACCGTGTCGAAGTTGATATCCTGGGTAGCGGCAATACCGTGGCAACCGATCATCAGTTGTGACGGGAAAGGCCACGGCTGGGATGAATGATAGTGTACGTGACCCACCCGTATACCGGCTTCTTCCCAAACCTCCCGGCGCACTGCTTCCTCTAAAGATTCTCCCTGGTCGAGAAATCCCGCCAGAGCGGTGTAGAAGTTGTTGATTGCGATACGTCCATGGGGGCGGCCCAGCAGACAGCGATCACCACCGGGTTTGTCGATGATCAACATAATCGCCACCGGGTCTGTGCGTGGAAATGTATGTTTGTCACAACGATCGCAGCGGCGGATCTGACCACCCCGGGCCGGGTGGGTTGTGGTCCCGCATTGTGCGCAGAACGGATTTCGTTTGTGCCAGTCGAGTTGGGCGCGGGCCTGGGCGAGGATGCCGCTGTCGGCAACGGGCAATTGCCCGGCCAACATGCGGCAGTCGGCAAAGTCGCCTGATTCCGTCGTGGTCAGGGCCACGGCAAAGCGCGGCTGACCGTTGTCCAGGCCCAGAAAAATCACTTCTTCGCAAGCGGCCGGGTCCAGGCTGTTGGGGGTTATCCAGTTGAGTTGCTGGCTGTTGTCAGCAGCGGTCTTCACCCCAACACGCAGATTGTTGAAAGGCAAAAAAAGTGCCCCGGGGTGACGGCGCATTTCCAGGAGTGCCGTTTCGTCGCGACGCAGGGCTTCGGCCCGATCAAGAGGATTGCCGGCAAAAGTATGCACAAGTTCGTTTATCTGATCAGCCAATACAGTTTCTTGATGCATTTGGTGGTAGCAGCTTAACATGTCTGCCGGGCTGAGATCTATTGTACAACAGTATCAATAAGTGGAAAATGAGAGGTGCCCGGTATGAATTCCACAAGGACAATATCAAGGCGGGACCAGCTTTTTTCCAGCTAAAACCGTCACTAGTGTCTGTTTTCTGATGTTGTTTCTTGGCTGGATTACCGGTAGGTTAAATGGCAACGGTGGCGTTTTATGTGCAGGACGCCGGGTAAAAAACAATCCATCCAACACGAATCAGTAGGCAAGCCAATTAAAACCGCAACACATAACCGCAAAAAAGAGACGCGGGTGACAGAAACTTCGTCTGCTTCCATGCAAACCCCCGCCAAAAGAAAATATGAGTCCGCGCGCCAGCTTGCACGTCAGGCGGGCATATTGGCTTCAACCCGGGAGATGTTGGCGGAAGTGGGTTATAACGCCACCACCATACGTGGTCTGGCGGATCGGGCCGGTGTTGCTCCAGGTACGTTATACAACCTTTACAACAGCAAGGATGAACTGGTGCTGGCTGCGGTTGAGGATCTGTTGCTGGATATTGGTTTGCGGGCGAATGCCCAGGCTCCGGTAGGAATGCACCGCATTATTGCCCTGGCGGACCGCACCGCAACGGTGGTGGTTGAAAACCCCCAATACGCGGAGGCTATGGCTCGGGCATTGTTCCGGGTTGAGGCGGATGATCCGCTGACCGGTTTACTCTATGCGCGCAGCCTGCCGTTTTTAGTGCAACAGATGAAAACCGGGATCAAACAGGGTGAATTTGCTGAAGGGACCCAGCCGCAAACCATTGCTGAGCATCTGGTTGCGCAAAGCTGGGGCATTACCCTGGCTTGGGTGATGGGCATGATCAGTACTGATGACCTTTACAAAGAGTACATGCGCAGCCAGATGATGTTGTTGTCAGGGGTTGCTGTGGGTGAGGCGAAGAACTTACTTGGGGAGCGGCTGGCCAAGCTATAGCCTGGACTACTCTTTTCATGGATCGTCCAGACCGGTCCGCTACAGGGTCAGCCACCCGCCATCACAGGGTAAATAAATCCCGGTGACAAAGTCACTCATCGAAGAGGCGAGAAATACCGCAGCCTTGCCCTGTTCCATTGGATCGCCCCAGTGACCCGCGGGTAGACGCGCAATGCGATCCGCAACGGTATCGGACAACGGATCCCCGGAGGGAGAGGGTTGATTCCCCCGGGTGGGCGGTGGGCTGCCTTCACGCACCCAGGTTGGCCCCGGGGCCAGGGCGTTAACGTTGATTTTGTGTGGTGCAAGTTCCAGCGCCAGCACCTTTGTCATTTGGGCGACTGCTGCCTTTGATCCGTCATAGGTGACCCCCACCCCCGGAGTGATCGCCTGGGTGGAGGAGATATTGATGATACGCCCCCCTTGCCCGGCCTTAATCATGATATCCGCGGCAGCCCGGCAGCAATAAAATACGCCATCCACATTCACGGACCACAGCTCGCGCCAGGTCTGGTCGGTGATGGTGCGCACCGGACCGCCGTGCTGTGCATACAGGCCGGCATTGTTAACAAGGATGTCCAAGCCACCCAGTTGTTCCGCCGTGGCTTGCATGGCACGCTCCACGGCGGCGGAATCGCTCACGTCCAGCGCCATGGCACTGCCGCTGATCTGGTTTGCGGTGGCTTGTGCACCGGGCAGATCAAGATCGCTGACCATCACGGTGGCCCCGGCCATGGATAAAGCCCGGGCGATAGCCTGACCAATTCCCTTGGCCCCGCCGGTGACATGGGCAACCTTACCCGAAAGGTTAATCCAATCTGCTGCTGACATGGTGGCTTCGCCCCGGTGTTTGACCCTTAATCATTGTGCATGTTTCACTGAAGTTGTCACCCAAAGAGAAGTTTTTATGCAAAACCAACCCCTGACGGGCATTACGGTATTAGATTTTGGCCAGGTATATAACGGCCCCTATTGTGGTTTTTTGTTGGCCCAGGCCGGGGCACGGGTCATCAAGGTAGAGTCGTTGGTGGGTGAGGCATTGCGTGCCCGGGGGATCAGCTCAGCAAGTTATCCCTTTGCCCTGCTCAACAGCAACAAGGAGAGTATCTCCCTGAACATAAAGACGGCCGAAGGTCAGGCTTTGCTCAAACGCATGGTCATGAATGTAGATGTTGTCTTTGAAAATTTCTCTCCCGGTACCATGAACAGATACGGGATCGGTGCGGAAGTGTTGCGTGGGTGTAACCCGAAACTCATTTATGCTTCAAGTACCGGCTATGGGGTAGGTGCGGGCCCCTATCGTGAGTTCCTGGGTATGGACATCACCCTGCAAGCCATGACCGGGGTTATGAGTATTACCGGTGAACAGGGGGGCGCGCCGCTGAAAACCGCTGCCGCTTTTGCCGACTTTATTGCCGGCACCCATCTTTATGCCGCCATTGTTTCAGCTTTGTATGAGCGTACCCGGTCTGGAGAGGGGGCAACGGTAGACATTTCCATGCAGGACTGTGTCTTTCCAACCCTGGCCACCGCCCTGGGTTCGTTCTACGTCGCCGGAGAACAACCGCCCCGGGCGGGCAATCGTCATCCCGGTGGCAGCCTGGCGCCTTACAACGTTTATCCGGCAAAAGACGGCCATGTGGCCATTATCTGCATCCGCGAAGGCCATTGGCGAAAAGTCTGCCGGGCCATGGGGCGGGAGGCTTTGCAGGATGACCCGCGTTTTGTCGACTTTGCGGCACGGTCGGCCAACATGGATGCCTTGGATGCTGAAGTAAGCGAATGGACCAGCCGCCACAGCCGGGAGGAGATCTTTGCCACGGCCCAGGCCCACGGTGTGATTTGTGCGCCGGTGCAAAGCCTGTCCGATGTGGTGAACGATCCCCACCTTAAAGCCCGGGGCTCCCTGCAGATGCGTCCACATGAGGATTTTGGGGAAATTGCGCAGTTACAGACCCCAATACGGTTTGCCGATATTGAGCCACCGGCGTTAACCGATCCACCGGCCCTGGGGCAGCACACCGGGGCGGTCTTAAAGGAATTGGCTGATGTTGCGGCGGATGAACTGGTGGAACTTGTTCAGGCGAAGGCTATTTTACCCTGACGGCACCTGCGGAGAGTTGTCTGGGGATGAGCGGGTCGACTGCTAGTTTCCCCGCGAAAAGTCATGTATAAAACATGTTCTAAATTTGAACATAAAACAACTTGGGGCAGATTAGGATGGCAGTGAGTATTGCGGATCAGGTACCCATAGCCGAGGGGCTGTTTACCTGGCCCTCAAACGACCCGCGGTTGATTGGGTCAAAGTGCAATAACTGTGGGGTGGTGACCTTCCCGGCGCAGAATAGCTGTCCTGCGTGTTCCGGGTTTGATACCGAACCGATAGAACTGGCGCGGCGGGGCACCCTGTGGACTTATACCATTCAGTGTTTCCTGCCTAACCGGCCACCTTATGACGGCCCGGAAACCGCTGAAACTTTTCAGCCTTTTGCGGTGGGTTATGTGGAACTGCCGGACCAGACCCGGGTACAAACCAGAATAAAAACCGATGACATCACCAAACTGAAAGTGGGGATGGAATTGGAACTGGTGGTGGAAAAATACATCGAGCGGGACGGCAAAGATGTTGTTGCCTACTTCTTTCAACCGGTTGATGAACTGTAGCGGCAAGAATAGCGGCGGACAGACAAAGAGATAAGAGGAGCACAAGATGGATGTAGCAATTGTCGGCATAGGCATTCACCCCTTTGGACGCACCCAAGGGGTCACCGGACTGGAGCAGGGGGTAGCGGCAGCCCGCATGGCGCTGGACGACTGCGGCCTGGAATGGCCGGATATGCAATTTGCTTACGGCGGGACTGGTGCGGCGGAAAAGCCGGACACCATGGTCTCTAAGCTGGGTCTGACGGGTTTACAGTTTATCAACGTCACCAACGGCTGTGCCACAGGCGGAAGTGCGCTGCAGTCTGCCTACATGGCCATTAAATCCGGCATGTTTGATATTGGCGTGGCGGTGGGCTTTGATAAACACCCGCGTGGTGCCTTTACCGTGGACCCTGAAGGCAGTGGCCTGGGTAAGTGGTACGGTGACATTGGCATGGCCCTGACGCCGCAATTCTTCGGCATGAAAATCCAGCGTTATATGCATGAATTCGACATCAGTGAAGAAACCCTGGCCCGGGTGGCGGTCAAGAATTTTAAAAACGGGTCCATGAATGAAAACGCCTGGCGCCGGGAAGCCTTCGGCTTTGATGAGGTTATGCAATCCCCCATGGTCTGCGCCCCCTTGCGCAAGTACATGTTCTGCTCTCCGGCTGAAGGGGGGTGCGCGATGATTTTGTGCCGCGCTGACAAGGCCAAACAGTACACTAAGAATCCCGTTTATCTGAAGGCGGCGGTGGTTAAAACGCGCAACTTTGGATCCTTTGAAGTATTTTCCCAGAATCAGGCTTTGCAACGTGCGGATTCGCCAACGGTGCAGGCATCCCGCGCAGCCTTCGAAATGGCGGGTTTGGGTCCCGAAGACATCAACGTGGCTCAATTGCAGGACACCGAGTCCGGTGCCGAAGTTATGCACATGTCTGAAAACGGTTTCTGCAAGGATGGTGAACAGGAAGAGTGGCTGGCCAACGGCTGGACTGAAATTGACGGCAGATTGCCGGTGAACACCGATGGGGGATGTATTGCCAATGGTGAGCCCATTGGCGCATCCGGATTGCGTCAGGTTTATGAAATTGCCTTGCAGCTACGTGGTGGTGCAGGCAAGCGGCAGGTTCCTGATGAGCCTAAGGTAGGTTATACCCATGTTTACGGCGCGCCGGGACTATCCGGGGTAACCATTTTATCCCGTTAGTGCCCCACCTGCTCCGCGGTAAAACTCTCGAAAGCGGATGGAATTTTTTGTAGATCAGTGATGAGATCCGGCGGCAGACCGCCGGGCTCATCAACGGGTGTGCCCAGGGACAGCGTGTCCGTAATCCCTTCGAAACGTTCGCTAATGGCGTTGGTTAGTTCGTCATGCCTCCCAACAGCGGCAAACAAGTGTACAACATCATCAGAAACTTCCCGGGTCATCTGCTCCCATTGGTTGGTTTTTGACATGTGGTTGAGCTTTTCGCCAAGATCTTCCAGGCCGTGTACGGCAAATACCGGCCAGTAGGCACGGGTGGAACCGTAAAACCCAACCCGCATCCGCACCCATTCAAAAGCCTTAGCGACCGCCTCATTGGTAGCACCGGTGGCGACAAAGCCACCGCCGGAAATCTGGAAGTGTTTGCGGTGACCCACGCCATCGCCGATAAACTGCTGCAAACGGGGCAGGGCCACGTCCTGCAGATACTTTCTTGTTGAAAAAGGATGTAAACGGACGCCGTCACAGACTTGTGCCGCCACCTTCATCATGCCGGGACCCACAGCGGCGATAGTGATGGGCGGTGGACGGGACGGGCAGGGTTCGGGCACAAAATTTGGCGGCATCAGTGTAATGCGGTAGTGCTCACCGTTAAAATTTAACGGTGAGCCGTATTTCCAGTGTGCCCAGGTTGCCTTGATGGCGGCAACCAGCTCCCGCATACGTGGCGCCGGCGCGGTCCACGGCACACTGAAGCGGCGTTCGTTATGACCCTTAACCTGGGTGCCCAGGCCCAGCACAAACCGGCCCTTGGAAGCCCTTTGCAAATCCCAACCTAAATTTGCGTACACCATGGGGCTGCGGGCAAACGAAATGGCAATCCCGGTGCTTAACTCCATACGGGTGCTTTGGGTTGCGGCGATCGCCAGAGGCAGAAAGGGATCCTGGCGATTCTCCTGGGTGCTGATGCCGTCGTAACCCTGGGCTTCCACCCGCCGGGTTGCCTCAGCAACCTGGTTAAGATCATCAAGCGGAATCCCTGTGGTAATTTTCATGGCCTGAACAACTCCAATGCGATCAAGGTATAGTAATGCCATGCTACTGGATTAGAGCTCATGGTGGGAAATACAAAAGAGGACCCAAGTCCTCCCGCGGTGGCTGGGAACGGTTTGCTGCCCAGGCGCGTGCTGCTTCAGGGTGGTTTGAAGGTTGCCGGCGGTCTGGTAGCCGGGGGTATGCTGGGTTTATCCCCGGTGCATGCCCAGGGCCGTCCTCCCGGAGCGCCCTTGTCAACTTACGGATCTCCCAGCCGTTACGAAAGTCACGTCAAACGCAGCCATTATTCCAAACAGGCGGGCACCAGCGGCAGTGGGGCGTCCAGAACCCCCTTGCAGTATCTCCAGGGCACCATCACGCCGGCGAGCCTGCATTTTGAACGGCACCACAGTGGTGTGCCGGATATAGATCCCGCCAAGCACCGTCTGATCATACACGGCAGCGTGCGCCGTAACTTGCAATTTTCCCTGGCTGACCTGATGCGTTATCCCATGGTAACCCGGCAAATGTTCTTGGAATGTTCGGGA
>JANQMF010000078.1 GCA_028280225.1 Pseudomonadales bacterium
GCCCTTCTGGACCCGCTTGCTGCTGGCCGGCGCCATTACCGCCACTGCGGCGGTATTTTTACCCCAGGTCATGGGGGTGGGTTATGACACCGTAAATGACATCATGCTGGCCCAGGTATCCATTGGCATTATGTTTGCCCTGGTCCTGGCCAAGGCGGTCACCAGCGCTGCGGCGGTGGGACTGGGCATGCCGGTTGGCTTGATTGGTCCAAGTCTGATGCTTGGCGCGGCGGTGGGTGGGATCTTCGGTAACAGCCTGGTGCATTGGCAGGGTGCGGATATTTCCGTGGCTCTTTATGTCATGCTGGGGATGTGCGCCATGATGGGGGCGGTTTTGCAAGCCCCCCTGGCGGCGCTGATGGCGGTTTTGGAAATGACCGCCAATACCAGCCTGATGTTACCCGCCATGGTAATCATTGTGGTGGCCACCCTGATCTGCAGCCAGCTGTTTAAGCAGCGTTCGGTCTTTATCACCACCCTAAATACCCTGGGTTTGCAGTACCCCCCCAACCCGGTCACCCTACACCTGCAGCGGGCCGGGGTGACCGCGATCATGGACCGTTCCTTTATCCGCCTGAATGCAAAAATCAGCATCGACGTTGCCCAGGACGCCCTCAAAGAACAAACCCATTGGATTGTGGTCAACGATAACAACCAAGGTGTGCGGGCTGTGCTGAATCCCAGTGACCTGGCGGCATTTATCGAAGCCCGTGAGGGTATGGTTGAAGAGATTGACCTGTTGCAGTTACCCGGCCAGCGTATGGATGTCACCACGATCAGCAGCCGGGCCACTGTCATGCAAGTACAGGATGCCCTGACCAAAACTCAGGTGGAAGCCTGCTGCGTGACCCGCACTACCGCACCCCTGATTACACCGGTGGTGGGCATCGTCACCCAGAACCATATCGATAATTACCGTAACCGTGGTGAATGAGCCAAGGCTGCTAATCCGGTATGATGCGCCCTGACATGCAGCGGGCATAAAACAAGGGAACACCAACAAATATGAATAGATCCGGTTCCACTGAACTTATCCAGCGCGCCCAACAGAGTATTCCGGGCGGCGTAAACTCTCCGGTCAGGGCTTTTAAGGGTGTGGGTGGAGATCCCATATTTTTTGACCGCGGACAAGGCGCCTACTTATTTGATGTGGACAACAACCGGTACATCGACTACGTGGCTTCCTGGGGGCCAATGATTCTAGGCCACGGCCACCAACCCACGGTAGACGCGGTTATCCATCAGGCCCAACAGGCCCTTGGTTTTGGGGCTCCCACCGAAGGTGAAATAAACCTGGCGGAAACCATTATCGAATATGTGCCCGGCATCGAAAAAGTGCGGATGGTCAATTCCGGGACCGAAGCGACCATGTCCGCCATCCGCCTGGCACGCGGTTATACCGGCCGGCATATGATCATCAAGTTCACCGGCTGTTATCATGGACATTCCGATTCATTGCTGGTGAAGGCCGGCAGTGGCGTTTTGACCCTGGGTATTCCCAATTCTCCTGGTGTGCCCCCGGCGGTTGCTGAATATACGCTGAGTTTACCCTTTAATAACTTGGACGCCGTGGCCAAAGCCCTGGCAGAGTACAAGGATCAAGTTGCCTGTGTGATTATAGAACCCGTGGCGGGCAACATGGGTTGCATTCCACCCCTGCCCGGCTACTTGGAGGGCTTGCGCGAGATGACCGCGCAGGCGGGCACCCTGCTGATCTTTGATGAAGTCATGACCGGCTTTCGCCTGAGTCCGGGCGGGGCTCAGGCCTATTACGGCATCTCGCCGGATCTCACCACCCTAGGCAAAATTGTTGGTGGCGGGTTACCGGTTGGAGCCTTTGGCGGCCGTGCGGACATCATGAGCCATATTGCACCGGACGGGCCTGTCTATCAGGCCGGCACTCTATCCGGCAACCCACTGGCGGTAGCCGCAGGCTTAACCATGCTTGAGCATCTAACCCCCCAGGTCTACCAAGCCATCGACCAGGCAACTACCCGGTTGGCCGCAGGCCTGGCTGAGCGTGCCGCCGGGCACGGCCATCGAATAGCCACCAATCATGTCTGCGGTATGTTCGGCTTGTTTTTCGATGTGGACGCAGCCCACCACTTTGAGCATGTAGCCAATTCCAATACCGATAAATTTAATCGTTTTTTCCACGCCATGCTGGATGAAGGGGTTTACCTGGCACCCTCCGCGTTTGAGACCGGTTTCATCTCCGCCAGCCACACCCCGGATATAATAGATCAGACCTTGGCAGCCGCAGATCGCGCATTCGCTAAAATTTAAACCCATCACAGGACCACGCTATGTACGATGTTTTTGGCCTGGGCAATGCCCTGGTAGATACTGAAGTTGCTGTAGAAGATAGCTTCCTTAAGCAACAGCAAATTACCAAAGGCCATATGACCTTGATCGATTCCAAGCGGATGGCGGAACTGGCGGCCGCCCTTTCAGATCAACCCATGAGCCAATGCAGCGGCGGCTCCGCGGCCAATACCATTTACGCCACACAGGGGTTTGGACTGACAACAGGCTATACCTGCAAGGTTGCCCAGGATGAGGTCGGCGACTTTTTTATCCAGGACCTGTCCAAAGCCGGTATCGACGTCAACGCCACCGCACGCAGTCAACAAGGGCGCAGCGGCCAGTGTTTTATTATGGTCAGCGCGGACGCTGAGCGTACCATGACCACCGATCTGGGCATATCCAGTCAGCTGAGTCCATCGGATGTCCCCACTGACGCTTTACGTAATTCCAAGGTGTACTACGTGGAGGGATACCTCAGCTCTTCAGAGCCCAGCACCGAGGCTGCCATATTCTGCCGGGAGGTGGCGGAAGAACACGGTGTCAATGTGTCGGTATCCTTGTCTGACCCCTCCATGGTGGAATTTTTTCGTGAACCGCTTGAGCAGATATTAGGCAATGGGGTTGGGCAGATCTTCTGCAACGAAGAAGAAGCGTTAGCCTGGGCCAAGACCGACCGGCTGGACATCGCCATCAACCACTTGCGCGACATTGCCCCGGAAATTTACATCACTCTGGGTAAACACGGCTCCGTGGCTGTCACCAGTCATGCACAACACCGGGCGGAAGGCTTTTCCGCTCAGGCCATCGATACCACCGGGGCCGGTGACATTTACGCGGGCGGGGTCCTTGCTGCACGCCTGCAAGGGGCTGAACCGGTCCAGGCCGCCAGATTTGCAAATTTCTGTGCTGCACACATCGTCACCTTGAAGGGGGCCCGGCTCGGCAATATAGCGGCTTATCAGCAACTGCAAAAATCTTTTCCGGGTTAATCCGTAACAGCCGGGGTCTAGGACTAAGTGGCCACAAAGGGCAGCGTGGTGTCCGCCCGCATCTGTGGCATATCCGTGCCACAGTCTTCGATGGCACAACCCAGGGCAACCACTTCAACCCCCTGGGCTTGAGCCGCGCGCACCGCTTCTGCATACCCGGGGTCAATTTCCTGAGCCACCCGCACCCTTTTTATTCCGGTGTGCTGAGCACAAAATACCAGCACCGCACGATCACCGGCCTGCACCCTCTTTTGCAACGCACCCACATGTTTTAACGCCCGCGCACTTACCGCATCCGGGAAAGCACCCTCGTCTCCCTCAACCAACAGGGTGACGCTTTTCACCTCGATATAGATGTCGCTGGAACCCCTGCGCACCAGAAAGTCGAAGCGCCCATCCCCTTCCGGAATTTTGATCTCGGGCCGGATATGTTCAACCTCCCCTATCACCCGGCCCGCCTTCAGCGCCTCTGCCACCAGGGCGTTCGCGCGCCCGGTATTTACCGAAACGGAGCCGTCAGGGGTTTCGACGAGTTCCCAGGTGTGGCGGTACTTGCGTTTGGGATTGTCCGAAGCAGACAGCCAAACCGGCCAACCCGGTTCCGCACAGCCGGTCATGGCACCGGTATTTGGGCAATGTACCGTTATCCCGGTACCGTCCGCCAATTGCACATCAGCCAAAAAACGTTTGTAGCGCCGCTGTAGCGTGCCCCGTATCAGTTTCGGCAGGATCAACCGGCCCCCCAGGCACACAAGGCTTTGTCGATGCGAGTCAAACCTTCGTGAATAGAGGCTTCATCGGTCGTAAAGGCAAATCGAACATAGCGGTCGCTGTTGTGGGCACCAAAATCTTCCCCCGGGGTCACTGCCACATAATATTCATCCAGCAACCTCCAGCAGAAATCCCGGCTGTTCAGGCCGGTATGAGAAACATCAACATAGGCATAAAAGGCCCCCTGGGGCATCACCGGTATGCCAAATCCCAGCTTCTTAAGTCCATTGACCAATAGTTCCGCACGCTGTTGGAAAGCCCGCGCACGCTGCTGGTGAATGTCCATGGCTGCCGTTTCAAAAGCGGCCAGGGCCGCATATTGGGCGGGTGTGCTGGGCGAAATAAACAGATTCTGTGCCAGGCGGGTGACCGGTTCTACCGCCTCGGAGGGCACAACAATCCAACCCAGGCGCCACCCGGTCATGCCAAAAAATTTTGAAAAGCTGTTCAGCACATAGATGTCCTGGGCCACTTCCAGGCCACTGCGGTATTCCGCCATTCCGGCATGCCGGGCACTGTACAGACCCTGATAAATTTCATCCAAAATAAAAAAGCCATCACGTTGTTGCACAACAGCGTGGATCTGCGCCAATGCTGACCGTCCGATCACCGTGCCCGTGGGGTTGGCCGGCGAGGCCAGGAGCAAGGCCCGGGTTGCCGGACCCCAGGCTGCGGCCACATCATCTGGCCGCGGTTGAAACAGCGTATCGGGTCCCACCTGGATGGTCTTGGGCACCGCCCCAACCATCCGCGCAAACACTTCGTTACAGGGATAGCCGGGGTCCGTAATTAACAACTCGTCCCGGGGATTAAGCAGCAGCGCCGTCAACAACGTTAAACCCCCACTGGCACCGCCGGTGACCACAATGCGCTGGGGATCCACGCGCACATCCCAATCGGCATAATACTGAGCTATGGCTTCACGCAGGGGTGCAATACCGGTAGCCGCGGTATACTTTGTCAAACCGTCCTCCAACGCCTGCTGCCCGGCCTCAACAATGGGCGGGGCAGTGGCGAAGTCAGGCTCCCCCACTTCAAAGTGCACCACTTGATGTCCCGCCAGGGAAAACTGTTCGGCGCGCGCCAGCACCTGCATTACCCGAAAGGGATGGATCTGTTCATTTCTATGGGCAAACGTTGTCATGCGGCGGATTCTACACCAGCTTATCGAGACCAGTGCGACGGTCGCCATATCTTGTGCACCGAAACAGGGCATAGCCCGGGGGGTGCGGGGATCGGCTTTCCTGGCTTTGAAGTTCCATTAAAACTTCAGCATTTTGCGGTGGTTTTCCGCAATGTGTTCTGGTAGTTTACGCGCCCTTCGCAGTCCTGGGTGCTTTTTTACCCGCATTTAAAGGATGATTTATGACAGCTAAAGCAAAAACTTCAGCTAAGAAGACCGCAAGCAAAAAAACCACCAGCAAGGGTAATAAATCCGTCTCCGTTGACTCTCAGTTTCGCAATTTCACCCCCTATCAGCCGAAAAAATCTGAGAAATATATGAACGAAGCCCAGTTGGCACACTTCAAGGAAATTCTGACTAACTGGCGCGTGGAACTGATGGAAGAGGTGGATCGCACGGTCCATCACATGCAGGACGAAGCCGCTAATTTTCCGGACCCTGCGGACCGGGCCACCCAGGAAGAAGAATTCAGTATCGAACTGCGCACCCGGGATCGGGAACGCAAGCTGATCAAAAAGATCGATCAGACCATCGACCGGGTGGACCAGGACGACTACGGCTATTGTGATACCTGCGGTATTGAAATTGGCCTGCGTCGTCTGGAGGCACGTCCCACAGCCACACAATGTGTGGACTGTAAGTCTCTTGATGAAATTAAAGAGCGGCAAATTCACGGCTAAGATCGCCTGGTGTGCTGTTGCTGTTGACTGTGTTCAACTCACACACTTGTATAAAATAGCCCCCGCTTGAGACTTTTCCCACCCGGCAAGGTGGGGTTTGCATCCCATGACTGACATCCCAGCGCCATTGCCCAGCCCGGTAACCGGGCGTTTTGCGCCTTCCCCCACCGGTCCCCTCCACATGGGTTCGCTGGTTACCGCTGTCGCCAGTTATCTGGACATTAAACAAAAAGGTGGCGCATGGCATGTGCGCATTGACGATCTTGATCCGCCGCGCCAGGACCCCAACGCCGTACAAGCCATTCAAGCCACGCTTTCAGCCCATGGCTTGCTGGCTGACAAACCGGTCTACTTTCAATCCACGCAACAGCAGCGCTATCGGGATTTTATGGCTCAGCTTGCAGGCCAGTTGTTTTACTGCAACTGCACAAGAAAGGCTCTGCAAGCATTCAGGACCTATCCGGGCCGTTGCCGGCAACATAAGTCCCCCAGACCGGACTGTGCCCGGCGTATTGAGATTAACCGCACCCAAAGCCTGATCAATTACACAGACCAGATTCTGGGACCCGTGCAGGCAGACCTGACGTCGACCTACGGTGACTTTATCGTGAAACGTCGAGACGGTTTGTGGGCCTACAATTTTGCCACCGCGGTGGACGACGGTGCGGACTATAGCCATGTGCTGCGCGGCCAGGACCTCACCGCTGTAACCGCCCCACAGATCTATATCATGCACAGGCTGGCACTGTCCGTGCCCAGTTATACCCATATTCCCATGTTGTGTTATGCCAATGGTGATAAGTTGTCCAAACAAACCCACGCTCCGGCGGTCAACAACCGGCGGCCCCTGGACAACCTGCTGCACGTGCTGACCCTGCTGGGGCAAAATCCGCCTGCTAATCCGAATTGGCAGGTCCAGGAATGCCTGGCCTGGGCCATTGCCCATTGGCAGATAAACCGGGTGCCAGCCAGCCTGCCGGCCTACGAACATCGGCCCTAGCACCCGTATAGCGGTCTTTTTCCTGGGCGCAGATGAGGTAAGATGTACGCCCATGACAGATATATTGCTGATTGATGGGGATGACGCGCGCGGTAAAAACATGGCGCAGTCCCTCATCAAACAGGGAAAGGAAACCCGTCATCTGACTCGGTTACCCAGCCAAAACGTGCTGCAGGAAGCCACCTGCCTAATCTGCGATGAGCAGACCATTGATGCCCAACTGGCGCAAGCGGCAGACGCCCTGCCGGTCATTATTCTGTCCGCCACCCCATCGGTACGCGCCGCGGTTTCGTGCATAAAAAGAGGTGCTGCGGACTATCTGGAACTGCCGATCAGTGACGACGAACTGATTGCTGCCATTGAGCGGGCTACCGCCAACGTCAGCCTGACCCAGCACAATACCTTGCAACAATTTCCAATGATTGGCTCATCCCAGCCCATGCTGGACTTGAAACAAAAAATTGCCAAGGTGGCACCCACCACTTCCACCGTCCTGATTCTCGGTCAGTCCGGCACCGGCAAGGAGCTGGTGGCCCGTGCCCTGCACGCAGGCAGCGACCGCGCGTCCGCACCGCTGATATCCATCAACTGTGCCACCGTGCCCCATAATCTTATCGAGGCTGAGCTTTTTGGTCTGGAACAGTTTGAATCGCAGCAAGGCACACACCGGGGTTTGGTGGACGCTGCTGAAGGGGGTACCCTGTTTCTGGATGAAGTTGGGGAACTACCCCTGGCTGCACAGGCCCGTTTGTTGCGGGTTGTGCAGGGGGAAAACCGCCGGGTCGGCAGCTCCGCCACCCACACCGTGGACGTGCGTGTGATTGCCGCCACCCACCGCAATCTGGCCCAGCTCACAACCTCCGGGCAATTTCGCGAAGACCTGTTTTACCGGCTCAATGTGGTCTGCTTTGACCTGCCGCCCCTGCAGGCCAGGCAAAGCGACATCTTGGAAATTGCCGATTGGCTTTTGCACCGTACCTGCAGCCGCTTGAACAAAGAAGGTTTGAGCTTTGCTGAAGACGCGATCAGGGCGATGACCGGATACCATTGGCCGGGCAATGTCAGGGAACTGGAGAATGCCGTGGAACGGGCGGTTATCCTGAGCGATAACCACTGTGAGATTAGTCAGGCGCTGCTGGCTATTGAGCCGGGCAGCGAAATGCCGGTCAGCGCAGACACAGCCCGGGATTCTGACCAGACCTCGCTGGAGGATTATTTTGTCCGCTTTGTTCTGGATCACCAGGACCATCTCACCGAAACTGAACTGGCAGAAAAACTGGGAATCAGCCGCAAAAGCTTGTGGGAAAGACGTCAAAGGCTCAGTATTCCACGCAGGAAAACCCGTAAGCGGGGCCCACGCAGAGACAGCAAACCGGATTTGAAGAATGGTGTTGAATGACCCGCCATTGGACCAACAAGCGTATTTATGACCATTGAACTCTTAACCACCCGGCATTTTATGCTGAACTTGTTATAGTGTCCGCCACAGCCCCCACTCGCGTCAGCGAACACAATATCGCTTCCGATCAGCTGGACAATCATGCCCTGGATGTGATCCACAAACTCAACGACGCCGGCTTTGATGCTTATCTGGTCGGTGGGTGTGTGCGTGACGCCTTGTGCGGGGTCATCCCCAAGGACTTTGATGTCGCGACCAATGCCAAGCCTGAAGAAGTTCGCGCACTGTTCCGCCGCTCCCGGCTGGTGGGCCGGCGGTTTCCCATTGCCCACGTTCGCTACGGCCGAAATTTAATTGAGGTATCCACCTTCCGCCAGGCGCAACACGACAACATCGAAACCAATGCCCAGGGGCTGATCGTGAAAGACCGCGCCTTTGGCACCATGGCTGAAGATGCATTCCGGCGGGATTTCAGTATTAACGCCCTGTATTTTGATGTTTCCAGCAATGAAATAATCGACTACGTCGGCGGCATTGAGGACTTGGCCGCCAAACGCTTGCGCCTGATCGGTGACCCCCAACAACGTCTGGCCGAGGACCCGGTGCGTCTGCTGCGCGCGATGCGCTTCGCCGCCAAGCTGGGCTTTACCATCGACCCCAATATTCTGGACCATGTTGAAGATACCGCAGAACGTCTGGAGGAAATCCCGCGGGCGCGCCTGTTTGACGAGTTTCTCAAACTGTTTCTCAGCGGTTATGCGGTACCCGTGTGGCTGACTCTGAAAGAAACGCCACTGGTGCGGAGTTTGTTTCCCAGTTGCAACCCGGACAGCCGGCTTGTGCTGAATGCCATGCGCAGCACCGACGAGCGTATTGCCCAGGATATGCCCGTCACCCCGGGATTCCTGCTGGCCGTCTTGCTGTGGGATGATTTTTGCAGCCGCCAGCTTGAACAGAACCCCGATGCCAAACCGGCATTGAACTACGAACTGGCCATGGATACCTTTGCCGTGCAACAGCAGCATATCTCCCTGCCCCGACGGTTCACCATGTTCGCCCGGGAAGTCTGGCAACTGCAGCCCCGCCTGGAGGCCAGGCATCCCCGGCAAATTCCCCGGGTCATCAGCCACAAGCGGTTTCGGGCCGCTTATGACTTCCTGGTGCTGCGGGGCGCTGAGGACAGTAAGCTTGAAGAATGTGGTCAATGGTGGGAGACCTTTCAACACGCTGATCAGGGTGAGCGCAAAAACATGATTGATAACCTGCCCAAGGGTAAGGGCCGTAAGCGACGTTCCCGGGGAGGCAGCAAAAAAAAGTCACAAACGCCTACCAATGAATTTGGTTCGGATTACAATTCCAGCTTTAACAAATGACAGGTTGTGCGTGCATCCACCATGAGTGCTGCTGCCCCAATTGATACCCCCGGACACATTGTCCGCAAAGTGGCCGCAGCAGCCGAAACCAATGCCATACCACGCTACATTGCCGTCGAGGGGCCTATTGGGGTTGGCAAAACCACCCTCGCCCGGCAATTGGCCCAGGCACTGCACTATCCCTTGATGTTGGAACCGGTTGAGGAGAACCCCTTCCTGGACCGGTTTTATGCCGAGGGTCATCGCCATGCCTTACCCACACAGCTTTTCTTTTTGCTCCACCGGGCCCGTCAGGTTAACGATCTGCACTCAGACGATTTGTTGGGCTCTAATCTGGTGGCGGATTTTCTGGTGGAAAAAGATGTGCTCTTTGCCGAGCTGACCCTGGACGAGGAAGAGCTTGGCTTGTACAAACAGATTCACAACAATCTGGCCATCAATCCTCCCCAGCCCGATCTGGTTATTTATCTGCAAGCACCCATCCACGTCTTACAGCAGCGTATTGCTCAGCGGGGTATCGCCTTTGAGCAGCACATCGAAGATGACTATTTGACCGCCCTGGCAAACCGCTACACCGAATTTTTCCATTACTACGACAAGGCCCCACTTCTCATCGTGAATGCTGCCGCCACGGATTTCACCCACAATCACGAGCACTTCGAAGCCCTTCTGGACCGGATGTTTAACATGGATGGCACACGGCAATTCTTTAACCCCAATCCAACCCTGCTATAACTGATATGTGCCCCACATCACAGAATGTGACGGCAATATCCGAGGTTATGCCCCACAGACCCGGGAGCAGGTTAAACTACACGCCGCAGCCAATACGCGGTCAGAAAAAACGGAAGTTTCATGCGCATAGCTCATACGGCACAAAAGCTTGCTGAACAACTGGACACCTTGCGCCACAGCGCCGGGCGACGCCGCTGCATTTCCATGGTGACCACCCGGGGGGGCTTTCACGACGGGCACGGCGCGGTGATGAATGCCGCCAAAACCATGAGTGATGTGGTGGTGGTAGTGATCGCGCCTGGCGCCAGCCAGCGCCAGGACAATGTAGTCAGCGCCCCGGAATTTCAGGATATCGGCTATGTGGAGCAACATCAGGTAGACCTGTTATTCATACCCAGCGATGAGGAACTATTCCCTCTGGGTATGGAGCACACCACCGCCGTGCACTTGCCTGCTGAAGCGGACCAGCCTGCCCCGGACGGTTACCGGCTGACCCTGCACCTGAAGCTTATTCACATGATTCAGCCTGATATCATGTTGTGGGGAGAACCAAACTTTGTTGAATATCATCACGTTCGAAAACTAGTTACAGACCTCGGTATCAGCACCCAGGTACAGTGTATTCCAAGTATTCGTCACGCCAACGGTGTTGCCGTGGCCAGCGCTTACGAACACCTGGATGAAGATACCCGGGCGATCATCCCAATCCTGTTCGAAACCCTGCAAAATACCGCCCATGCCATCAAACACGGCGCCCGGCACTACGCAAAGATTGAAAAGACTGGCAGGCTGGCATTGCGCGAAGCCGGCTTTAGCATCAACAAGTTTTGTATATTGGACGAGACTGATCTAAAACCAGCCACCCCGGAAACAACACAATTCAGAATTCTCGGTGACGTCAGTCTGAACGGACAAACACTGTCCGATAGTATTGGTCTTACGCTATGAGTATTACAGAACTGCCTGCCTGGCGCGCCCTGGCCGCCAGCGCCAGCAGATTAACCAATTCCCGTTTAACTGATTTGTTTGATAACCCCGAACGGAATGCCAAGCTGCAACTGGGTGTTGGGGGTCTGTACTTTGACTTCACCAAGCAGCGGGTTGATGACAACGTTGTACACCAGTTATTGGCGCTGGCAGATGACACCGCGGTAGGGCGGCGGGCACAACAGATGTTTGATGGGGAAAAGATAAATTCCAGCGAAAACCGCGCCGTATTGCACAGTGCGCTGCGGGGAGGGGCAAACCCAACAGCAGGTGTGAGCGGCGAGGTTAACGATGTTCTGCAGCGTATGTACAGCATTGCCCAACGCATTCGCAGCGGTGCATGGCGGGGCTGTAGCGGCAAGGCAATTACCGACGTGGTGCATATTGGTATCGGCGGCTCTCACCTGGGCCCCGAACTGGCCGTAACCGCCCTGGAGGATCACCATACCACACACCTGCGCCTGCACTTTCTGGCCAACATCGACGCCAATAATTTCAGGGCTTGTACCCGATCGCTGAACCCCGAAACCACGCTGTTTATTGTTGCCTCAAAATCTTTTGGCACCCTGGAAACCAAGCAGAATGCTCTGAGCGCGCGCAGTTGGTTTATCGAACGCACCAACGCCGTGGATCACCTGGGCAAACATTTTATTGGTGCCACCAGCAATGTATCTGCCGCGGTGGACTTTGGACTGTACGAAGAAAACTTATTCCCCTTATGGGATTGGGTGGGCGGCCGCTTTTCTCTGTGGTCAGCGGTGGGCCTGCCCATTCTTCTGGCCCTTGGCGAAGACAATTTTGAAGAATTTCTGCACGGCGCCAGGCAGATAGACCGGCACTTTGCCGACCGGAGCGGAGCGGAGAACATCCCCTTGCTGACAGCTCTGTTGGCCACATGGAACTATAACTTCCTGGGCGCAAACAGTTTAGCCGTGTTGAGCTACGACCAACGCTTGCGTCTGCTGCCGGACTATCTGCAGCAGCTGGAAATGGAAAGCAACGGCAAGTCTGTGACCCTTGACGGGCAGGCGGTGGATTATCACACCATGCCCATCTTGTGGGGCGGAGTTGGTACCAATGGACAACACGCCTACCATCAACTGCTGCATCAAGGCACCCGGGCATTCAGCGCAGACTTTATTGTGGTGGGTAAGGACGAACGGCATATGCAGGCACACCATGATTGGTTGCTGGCCAACGCCTTTGGACAGAGCCAGGCCATGGCCAACGGTTTTCAAGCAGGTGACGGCGAATCTCACCGCAATGTGCCGGGAAACCACCCGTCCACAACCATCATCCTCGACACATTAAGCCCCCGGGAACTGGGTGCCTTGCTGGCGGTGTATGAGCACAAGGTATTTTGCCAAGGGGCCATCTGGAATATAAACTCCTTTGATCAATGGGGCGTGGAGTTGGGCAAGGAGTTGGCCATACCAATCTATAAGCAGTTGTCCGGCAACGGCACACTGCCGCAACAAGACCCGGCCACACAGCGTCTTATTGATTACATAAAAATAGTCCGGTCTGAAAATACATAGTATTGGGGACCGCACTGGCGCAAATTGGTTGAGGAGGATGGCGACGTGAGCCAGATATATCCTGTTTCCCAGGAGGTTGCCCAGCGCAGCTTAATTAACGATGCCCAATATCAGCAGATGTACCGGCAGTCTATCGAAGACCCGGACACCTTCTGGGCGGATCAGGCACAAACATTTTTGCAGTGGGATAAACCATGGGACACCGTATCCAGCGCAGATTTTGCAGCCGGTAAAGTCGCTTGGTTCAGCGGCGCGCAACTGAACGTGACAGTCAACTGTATAGATCGGCATCTGCCTGAGCGAGGAGATCAAGTTGCCATCATATGGGAAGGTGACGATCCCAACGACGACAGCCACATTACCTATCAGCAACTTTCCGACGCCGTGGGCAGACTGGCCAACGGCCTGCGCGCGCGCGGCGTTAAGAAAGGTGACCGGGTCTGTATATACATGCCCATGATTCCCGAAGCGGCTTATGCCATGCTGGCCTGTGCCCGTATTGGTGCCGTGCACAGCGTTGTTTTCGGCGGCTTTTCCCCACAATCTTTGCAAGACCGTATTTTGGATTCAGATTGCCGGACAGTCATTACCGCTGATGAAGGGGTGCGCGGCGGTAAGCCGATTCCGCTAAAAGAGAATACTGAGCAGGCGCTGGCAAACTGTCCCGACGTTCACACGGTAGTGACCGTAAAACGCACCGGCGCCGAGGTCAGTTGGCAGGACAGCCGGGATGTCTGGTACGACCAACTGACACAGGATCAGGACCCTGTTGCCACCCCGGAAGTTATGGATGCTGAGGACCCGCTCTTTATTCTGTATACCTCCGGCTCTACCGGCAAACCCAAGGGGGTGCAGCACTCAACGGCAGGCTATCTTCTACATGCGGCGATGACTCACAAGTATGTTTTTGACTACCACGATGGGGATATCTACTGGTGCACCGCGGACGTCGGATGGATTACCGGCCACAGCTACATCGTTTACGGACCACTGGCCAATGGCGCTACAACCCTTATGTTTGAGGGGGTACCCACCTATCCCGATGCTGCACGATTCTGGCAGGTGATTGACAAGCATCAGGTGAATATATTTTATACCGCTCCCACCGCACTGCGACAATTGATGAGTCAAGGGGATGAATTTGTCACACGCACCTCGCGTAGCTCATTAAAATTGTTGGGATCTGTGGGCGAACCCATTAACCCTGAAGCTTGGGAGTGGTATTACAAAGTTGTGGGTGATGCGCGCTGTCCAATTGTGGACACCTGGTGGCAAACCGAAACCGGCGGCATCATGATTACCCCCCTGCCCGGAGCAACGGATCTAAAGCCGGGATCGGCTACCCGTCCGTTTTTTGGCGTACAGCCCGCTCTGGTAGATCCTGACGGCAAGGTTATCGAAGAAACTGAAGCTTCCGGCAATTTGGTCATCACTGGCGCCTGGCCGGGACAAATCAGAACCGTCTATGGCAATCATCAACGTGTGGTTGAAACCTATTATTCGACCTACAAAGGCTTCTACTTTACCGGAGACGGCGCACGCCGGGACGCCGACGGTTACTACTGGATTACCGGCCGGGTGGATGACGTGCTGAATGTCTCCGGGCATCGTATTGGCACCGCGGAGGTGGAAAGTGCCCTGGTTCTACACCCTTCCGTGGCGGAGGCGGCTGTTGTCGGCTATCCCCATGATGTGAAGGGAGAGGGAATCTACGCCTACGTTACCCTGATGGTTGGCGACAATCGGGACCCTGAAGAGTTACAGCAAGAGCTGGTGGACATGGTACGTGGCGAAATTGGCCCCATCGCCAAACCCGACGTGCTGCAATGGGCGCCAGGACTACCCAAAACCCGTTCCGGCAAAATAATGCGTCGCATACTCAGGAAAATTGCCGCCAACGAACTGGACAGCCTGGGGGATACCTCAACCCTGGCTGATCCAAGCGTAGTAGACGACCTGATCGAGAACCGCGAAAACCGCTAACGTTGGGGTCAGACCCCAACGTAACCAGTTTTCCAGCGGCGCACTAATACAGGTCGCTTAGAAGAATTCGCTAACGCTGGGGTCTGACCCCAACGTTAGCGGTTTTTAGGCTTCCGCCTGTTGGTCAGCGGGTTCCTCTGAACCTTCATCATCCTGGTATTTGCTGAGTTCCTTGATGGAGAGTTTGATGCGCCCGCGCTGATCCACGTCCAGCACAACCACGTCAACTTCTTCACCTTCGCTCAGGTAGTCAGTTACGGTCTCTACCCGTTCTTCTGCAATTTGCGAAATATGCAGCAGACCGTCTTTGCCGGGCAGGATGTTGACAAAGGCACCAAAGTCGACAATCCGTTCCACTTTACCGTGGTAGATTTTGCCAACTTCCGCTTCCGCCACAATTTCCTGAACCCGGGCAACCGCGGCATTTTTCGAATCGGCGCTGGCAGCATAAATGCGCACATTGCCGTCATCGTCAATGTCGACCTCAGCGCCGGTATCCTCAACAATACTGCGAATGGTGGCCCCACCCTTACCAATAATGTCACGGATTTTATCCGGATGAACTTTGATGGTAGTCATGGCCGGCGCGTTATCTGACAACTGCTCACGCGGGGCGCTAATGACCTTGTTCATCTCACCCAGAATGTGCAGGCGTGCCTCATGGGCCTGTTGCAATGCCGCTTCCATGATCTCTTCGGTAATGCCGTCGATCTTGATGTCCATCTGCAGCGCAGTCACCCCGGTACTTGAACCGGCAACCTTAAAGTCCATGTCTCCCAGGTGATCTTCATCACCCAGAATGTCGGTCAGAACCGCGTACTTGTTACCTTCTTTCACCAGACCCATGGCCACACCGGCAACCGGTGTTGTCACCGGTACCCCGGCATCCATCAGCGCCAGGGAAGTCCCACAGACACTGGCCATCGAGCTGGAGCCGTTGGATTCGGTAATCTCAGATACCACTCGAATGGTATAGGGAAAATCTTCTTCATCGGGCAAGGTAGCGGCAACACCACGGCGGGCCAGGCGTCCGTGGCCAATTTCCCGGCGCTTTGGACCGCTCATAAAACCCGCTTCACCCACGCTGTAAGGCGGGAAGTTGTAGTGCAGCATAAACTGATCTTTGAAGGTGCCTTCCAGCGCATCAACGATGGCGGCATCTCGCAAGGTTCCCAGCGTGGCGACAACCACTGCCTGGGTTTCACCCCGAGTGAACAACGCCGACCCGTGTGTCTTGGGCAGCATTCCCACTTCCACGGAAATAGGCCGCACGGTTTTAAGATCCCGTCCGTCAATCCGCGCCTCACCGTTGATAACACGCTGGCGCACCAGGTTTTTCTCAACCTTGCCGAACATGTCAGCAACTTCTTCAACAGAAGGTGTGCTTTCCTCTTCGGTAGCCAGTTGTTCCACCACTTGCGCCCGGAGTTCACCCACCCGGGTTTGACGCTGCATCTTGTCACTGATGCGATAGGCTTCGCCCAACTCCGACTTAACTGAGGACTCAACCTGCTCCAGCAGTGCGTCGTTGGTGGGTTCCGGTTGCCAGTCCCAGGCCGGCTTACCTACCTCAGCGGCAAGTTCATTAACCGTCCGGATGATCACCTGCATTTCCTGATGTGCAAACAGCACAGCGCCTAACATTTCGTCTTCGCTCAGCTCCTTCGCCTCGGATTCCACCATCAGAACCGCACCTTCAGTACCGGCTACGGTCATATTGAGTTCTGAAGTTTGCAGCGCTTCGTAACCCGGGTTCAGCAAATATGTGCCTTCCCTATACCCCACACGAGCAGCCCCCAGCGGACCCGCAAAGGGGATACCGGAGATGGCCAGCGCGGCAGATGTGCCGATCATGGATGCTATGTCCGGATCCTGATCCTTATCGGATGACATGACCGTACACACAACCTGCACTTCGTTCATGAAACCTTTTGGGAACAGCGGACGAATCGGCCGGTCGATCAAGCGGCAAGTTAATGTCTCTTTTTCGCTGGGCCGGCCTTCCCGACGGAAAAATCCGCCCGGAATTTTCCCCGCTGCATAGGTTTTCTCCTGATAGTTAACCGTTAACGGAAAGAAGTCCTGACCGGGTCTGGCGCTTTTAGCACCAACCACTGTTGTTAAGACGACCGTGTCGCCGATGGTAACAACCACCGAACCGGTGGCTTGTTTGGCAACCTTGCCGGTTTCAATGGAAACCTCCTGGTCACCAAACTGAAACGTTTTTGTAATTGGGTTCAAAATTTACCTCCAAATTGCCCGTCTAACGACGTAATCCAAGTCGTTGAATCAATTCACTGTAACGGGCAGAGTCTTTACTTTTTAAATAATCTAATAGTTTGCGGCGCTGGTTTACCATTCGAATCAAGCCGCGCCGCGAGTGGTGATCTTTGTGATGATCACGAAAGTGGTCTTGTAAGGTGTTGATGTTATGAGTCAATAAGGCTACCTGAACCTCGGGTGATCCTGTATCACCATCTTCCAGTTGGTATTCCTTAACAATCTCTGCTTTTCTTTTGGCTGTTAGAGCCATACTTTTTCTCCAATATGCAAGTTATGATTCGGGAGGGACCGTGCATATTTACAGTCTTCCCACGTGTCTGATTCGCTCACTTATCAGGTTTGTTTTACCCGACAGGCGCGCATCCGGCGGCAGGTTTTTTCTCGATCCTAACCAACCACCAACCTTCTGGGCGCAACCCGCCCATCGTCCAGCACTTCACCAACGCCAAGAAACTGCTTGTTCTCGCCGCTGCTGTCTTCCGTCAACCGGACCCACCCGCTGGTGGGTGCGTGAGGCACAATAACCGGCTGACCCTGACGTAAATAAAACGCCGTTGCATCAGTCAGCAGTACCTCCGGCCATTGACCCACCGCACTGGCAATGGGCCGTAAAAACTTATCCAGGGAGCCTTGTTCACGCTGCTCTTCCAGAAACTCAAGCGTCACCATGTCGTCTTCCGTAAACGGACCGGCACTACAACGCCGCAGCGCTGTAACATGCGCGCCCACACCCAGGGCGCGGCCCAGATCTTCAGCAATTGTGCGGATGTAGGTTCCCTTGCTGCAGTGCAGTTCCAGCTCAATCTCCTGATCCGCAACGTTAAGCAAATTGTTTTCAAAAATAGTCACACACCGCGCCGGACGCTCAACTTCAATACCCTGGCGCGCCAGCTTATACAATGGCTGACCATTGTGCTTGAGCGCGGAATACATCGAGGGAATCTGCTGTATATCTCCGCGAAACTGTGCCAGGGCCGCTTCTATCTGGGCACGGCCGATGCCGGCGGCATCATTTTCCGCAATAACTTCACCATCTGCGTCCCCGGTTTCGGTGGCAATGCCCAACCTTATTTTGGTCCAATAACGCTTGTCCGAGGTCAGCAGGAATTGGGAAAATTTTGTGGCTTCACCAAAACAGAGCGGCAGCACCCCGGTTGCCAGCGGATCGAGGCTACCGGTATGGCCAACCTTTTGCGCCCCAAACAGGCGTTTCACACGCTGCACCGCATCGTTGGACGAAATACCCCGGGGTTTGTCCAGCACCAGTACCCCATCCACCCTGCGGCCTTTGCGACGACGCCCCATCAGCCCGGCTCCTCGTCCTGGACCCGGGAAGGTTGTTCAATTCCCTGCATGGCTGTACCAATCAGCTTCTCCAGGCGCGGCCCACTTTCAACCAGCTCATCGTAATGGAACCTGGGCTTGGGTGTTGTCCGCATATTGTGCCGTTTGGCCAGAGTGGACCGGAAAAACCCCGCAGCCCCGTTGAGGACCTCTACAAGCTCCTGCTTTTGTTTAACGTCTTCTGCCTGTAACGACGAGACATAGATGTCGGCATACGAAAGATCCCGGCTGACCTTTACGTCATTTACACTGACAAAGGTGCCCACGCGAGGATCCCGCATCTCCAACTGAATGATCCGGGCGGCTTCATCACGAATGAAATCGGCAACTTTCAGATCTCTAGACATCGCTAAAGTTCCCGGGCCACTTCTTTGGCATCAAAGACCTCAATCTGGTCACCCACCCGCACATCGTTGTAGTTGCGCACCCCAATCCCACACTCGGTACCGTTGCGCACATCGTTAACGTCTTCCTTAAACCGGCGCAACGACTCCAGTTCTCCTTCGTAGATGACTACATTATCCCGCAATACACGAATGGGCTTGTTGCGCGAAACCGTACCTTCAACAACCATACAACCGGCGATGGCACCATAGCGGGGTGACTTAAAGACATCGCGAACTTCAGCAACCCCTACAATCTCTTCACGCAATTCCGGCGTAAGCATGCCGGACAAGACATTCTTAACGTCATCCAACAATTCGTAAATAACACTGTAGTAACGCAGATCCACACCCTCGCGCTCTAACATGGTTTTGGCCGCTTTGTCGGCGCGAACGTTAAAACCAAATACCGCAGCACCATAAGTGATGGCCATGGTTGCATCAGACTCCGATATACCACCCACCCCCGAGCCCAGAACCTGCACACCCACTTCATCGTTGCCGATATCGGCCAAGGCCTGCACGATGGCTTCTAAACTGCCACGCACATCAGCTTTAACAACCAGCTTTAGAATACGTTTTTCGCCTTCCGCCATGTTGGCAAACATGTTTTCCAATTTAGCAGCCTGCTGCATGGCCTGACGATGTTCCTGACTGCGATCACTACGGAATTCCGCCAACTCCCGGGCAGACCGTTCATCAGTTACTACCGAGAAGTCATCACCCGCCGCCGGCGTACCGTTGAGTCCCAATACCTCCACCGGCTGGGAAGGCCCTGCAACCTTTGTGGCCTGGGCCTGATCATTCAACATGGCGCGCACCCGGCCATAAGATTCGCCTGCAATTACAATGTCACCCTGGCGCAGGGTACCGTTCTGGACCAAAACCGTAGCCACCGGGCCCCGCCCCCGATCCAAGCGGGATTCAATCACAACCCCCTGGCCGGGTGCTTCTTCAATAGCGCCCAGTTCCATAATTTCGCTTTGCAGCACCACGGCTTCGAGGAGTTCATCTATCCCGTCACCGGTCATGGCAGAAACCCTGATAAATTGAGTATCACCACCCCAATCTTCCGGCACAACTTCCTTGGCGGCTAATTCATTGGTTACCCGGTCGGGATCCGCGCCTTCCAGGTCCATTTTATTAATGGCCACAATAATTGGGACTTCAGCCGCCTTGGCGTGTTGAATGGCTTCTTCGGTCTGCGGCATAACCCCATCGTCTGCCGCAACCACCAATATCACAATATCGGTTACCCGGGCACCCCGCGCGCGCATGGCGGTAAAGGCCGCGTGCCCCGGGGTGTCAATAAAGGTAATGTCGCTGTCTCCAGCCTGAACCCGGTAGGCGCCAATGTGCTGAGTAATACCACCCGCCTCGCCGCTGGTAACACGGGTATCACGAATATAGTCCAACAATGAGGTTTTGCCGTGGTCCACATGACCCATTACGGTCACCACCGCAGCCCGTGGAGAAGTTTCACCTTCGATGGCCAGAGAAGCAACGTGCTTTTCCTCCAGCGCATCTTCGTTCACCAACTTCACCTTGTGACCCATCTCTTCCACAACCAGGGTTGCTGTATCCTGATCCAACGCCTGGTTAATCGTCGCCATTACGCCAAGCCCCATGAGCGACTTAATAACCTCGCTGGCTTTGACCGCCATCGCCTGGGCAATTTCGCTTACCGTATTAACCTCACCAATCTCCACCTCCCGCGAGATAAATTCGGTGGGTTTAAATTCTCCGCCCTGTTGATCCACTTGCAACGGGGCTTGCCGCTGGGACTGTTTACGTTTTGAGCGGCGCTCACTCTTCAACGATAGTTCGCGGCGCCTGCCCTTACCGCCAAAGTCGTCGTTGCGGCGATCTTTGTCCTTAGCCTTGGAACGTTTGCCGCCTTTTTGCTCGGATTGTTCCTTAGCCTGAATGTCCGCGGCAGAAACCGGCGAAGCTTCTTCCGCAGTTTTTTGCTGGTTCTGTTGCTGGGCGGCTTTTTCCGCTTCAGCCTCACGCTCTTTGGCAAGGCGCTCCTCTTCTGCCTGACGGGCTTCTTCTTCAGCCTTGCGGCGCTCTTCTTCCGCTTTTCGCTCAGCCTCGGCTTTACGTTCTGCTTCTTCGTTACGCGCCAGCTCCTCAGCCGCTTTGCGCGCCTGTTCTTCTTCGCGAATGCGCGCCGCTTCCAGTTCGCTCTGAGTGGCGCCAGCGGATGCGGGTGCAGCCGGCTTTTCCGGGGCTTCGTCCGCCTCACCACGCTTCACATAGGTGCGCTTGCGGCGTACCTCAATAGAAACGTTTCTGCCGGCTCGGCCCTGGCCCGCTTTCAGCGTACCGTGGCTCTTGCGTTTCAGCGTAATCTTCCTTGGCGCTTCTTCGGACGCGCCATGGCTACGTTTGAGGTATGCCAGCAGAATTTGCTTCTGATCTTCGGTCACCTGCTCTTCCTCAGAGGTATGACCAAGTCCAGCTTCTTTCATTTGCCGTAACAATCGGTCTGTGGGTGCACCCACCGTATCCGCTAACTGTTTAACTGTTACGTCTGCCATTCTTAACTCCTACTGCCCCGGCTCTGCCCAGAGACAGAAATACTTATATGGTGGTGGCGCTCAGGCCGCATCACCTTTGTCTTCTTCCGCAACCTCTTCGTCCCCACTTTCTTCCGCAAACCAGGGTTCTCGAGCGGTGAGGATAAGCTGAGCAGCTTTTTCTTCACTCAGTTCCGGATCAATGTCCAGCAATTCCGGGATGGCCAGCTCGGCAAGGTCTTCCATGGTGACCACATCATTGGCCGCCAGGCGAAACGCAAGCTGGCGGTCCATGCCTTCCATCTCCAGCAGGTCATCCGCGGGGTTTTGGTCACCCAGGGCTTCTTCACTGGCGATGGCCTTGGTCAACAACGCATCCTTGGCCCGATTGCGCAGTTCCTGAACAATTTCTTCATCAAAACCCTCAATGGCCATCATTTCTTCGATGGGGACGTAGGCCACCTCTTCGAGGGTGCTGAAACCTTCTTCCACAAGCACACCGGCAACGTCTTCGTCCACCGACAGTGCTTCCATAAACTCTTCAATAAACCGGCCAGCCTCTTCTTCCTGCTTTTGCACCGCCTCTTCTTCAGTCATGATGTTCAGCGACCAACCGCACAAGTCACTGGCCAGGCGGACATTCTGACCACCCCGGCCGATGGCCTGCGCCAAGTTTTCTTCAGTCACCGCAATATCCATGGAGTGAGACTCTTCGTCCAAGACAATGGAAGCCACTTCCGCCGGTGCCATGGCATTGATGGTCAGCTGGGCCGGGTTGTCGTCCCACAAAACGATATCGATGCGTTCGCCCGCCAGTTCACCGGACACAGCCTGAACACGCGAACCACGCATACCCACACAGGCCCCCACCGGGTCGATGCGGCCATCGTTGGTCTTAACCGCAATTTTTGCCCTGGAGCCGGGATCTCGCGCCGCGCCGCGAATCTCGATCACGTCTTCTGAAATTTCCGGTACTTCCACCTTAAACAGCTCAATCAGCATGGCCGGCACGGTGCGGCTGAGAATCAGCTGCGGGCCTCTGTTTTCCGGGCGGACTTCAATCAACAGCGCCCGTAGACGATCGCCCACCCGAAACGTTTCGCGTGGGATTAAATGTTCACGCGTCAAAATACCTTCTGCATTGCCACCCAGATCCACAATCACACTGTCCCGGCCAAGCTTTTTGACGGTGGCGCTAACGAGTTCATTCATGCGCGGCAGATAGGCTTCGACAATTTGCGCCCGTTCAGCCTCGCGCACCTTTTGCACAATAACCTGTTTGGCGGTTTGCGCGGCAATGCGCCCAAACTCGACAGACTCAACCTGCTCCTCCAAGACATCACCCAACTGCGCACCAGGCTTAATTTCCTGGGCTTCTTCCACGTTGTACATGGCATGTGGGTTCGGCTCTTCTTCGTCTTCGTAGTTAACAACTTTCCAGGTGCGAAAAGTGTCGTATTCGCCGGATTCCCGATCAATAGCCACCCGAAACTCCGCCTCTTCGCCATAACGCTTTTTGGTGGCCATGGCCATGGCGGACTCGATGGCTTCAAAGATCACCTCTTTGGGAACACCTTTTTCGTGAGAGACTGACTCCACCACCAACAGTATTTCTTTTGACATTGCTCGCCTTTACCTTAATTCATGCCTAGTCAAAGCTAGGTACAATACGTGCGCGCTGGATATTCTCCAGGGGCAGCAGATACTCTTCGTCTTCTATCCGCACCACAGCGTTGCTGTGTTCCACAGCGGTTAACACGCCAATAAATTTTTTTCGCCCATCGAACGGAAAGTTCAACCGTACGTCCACTTGTTCACCCAAGCTGTCCGTATAGTGCTGGGGTTTAAACAGTATTCGATCCATCCCCGGTGAAGACACTTCCAGGGTATAGGCGCTGCTGCTGAATTCTTCCACGTCCAAAATATCGCTCACGTGACGGCTGACCGCAGCGCAGTCATCCACGGTGACTCCGGATTGCTCCGGGGCCGGTTCATCACCTGTCTGACCATCTTCTTCAATGGGCTTATCAATATACAGGCGCAGCTTGCTGTGTTTCCCCTGGTTGAGAAACTCTATCCCCCAGATCACACAACCCAGCGATTCCACGGTTGGGGTTAACAGCGCCTCCACTTCTTTTTCCTTTCTGTTCAATTTCCTGGGCTATTCAATTCACAAAGCCGCCACCCCAAAAATGGCACACGGGGTAACCGCGAAAAGTTTTCCAAATTTCCGGCACAAAAAAAGGGCCGTAAGCCCATCACCATTTGACTCTTGTGAACCCGCCGCATACCTAAATACCGTATGGGCTACCGTTCTTCCGCATGAGCCTAGCGCACGGGCGCCCGCTGAAGCGGGCCACCAAGGAACGGTCATTAACATTCACCACATTCTGGACACTGTGGCAGCACTCTTGTGCCGGGGCTAAGAGCCAGCGCTAAGTGCTAGAAAGCCCCATATGAGGGGCCTTCTTCCTTTGGTAGCGGGGGCAGGATTTGAACCCACGACCTTCGGGTTATGAGCCCGACGAGCTACCAGACTGCTCCACCCCGCATCAACAAGGTGGCGAATTA